>DEEV01000088.1:7697-17879 GCA_002350445.1 Treponema sp. UBA2869
AAAACGCGCCGAAGCAGAAGAAATTCAAAACGTAAAGATGCCAAAGAATGCAGCAGACGTTGCAGAAGCAAAGGCAAAGGGAGACTTGAAGGAAAACGCAGAATACAAAGCAGCACGCGAAGAACAGCACTTCCTTCAGCTTGCACTTGCAAAACTTCAGGAAGAAATCAACCGCGCAGTTGTATTCGACCCAACAACAAGCACTACAGCACTTGTTTCATTTGGAACAATTGTTACACTTGCAAACAAGGATACAGGAAAAGACGAAACATACACTATTCTTGGACCTTGGGAATCTGATCCGGATAACAACGTTATTTCTTATATGTCTCCATTCGGAAACGCAATTTACGAAAAGAAAGCCGGCTCAGATGTAAAATTTACAATCAACGAGCACAAATATAACTACACAATCAAAGAAATTAAGAAGGCAAAAGATCTCTAATTTCTATGAATGATGTTTCAGCAAAACTGATTGAACTTGCACCGGACGTTTTCGTAATACCCGGTGCAACCAATGCAGGTGCAGTTTTCAAGCAGGCGGACGGAATCACTCAGGTTTATCTGATAGATTCCGGTACGTCAGAGCTTGATGCTGATGTAATATTCGACACATTAAAAAAATACTTTTCAGAAAAAAGCAGGCAGTTTAAAATTGCCGCAATCATAAATACACATTGTCATCCAGACCACGTTGGAGCAGACAATGCAATTCAGACAGAAACCGAATGCGAAATCTGGTGCCCGGCTATGGAGCGTGGATGTCTTGAGAACCCGGAAATGCAGCCATCTCTTATGTATGGCGGCTACCCTCCCAAAGAACTTCATTCTCTTTTTTTTATGATAAAGCCTGCAAAACCATCTAAAATGCTTTACGATGGCGACAGTTTTAACTTTAACGACGGAACAGGGCTTAAGTTTATAGACTTACCCGGACATTCTTTTCAGGAAATGGCTGTAATTTACGAACTGCCTGACGGTTCAAAAATTGTTTTTTCCGGTGACGCAGTTTATCCGCGCAAACGTCTTGCAAAATTCTGGATTTCGTTTATTTATAATCCGCACAAATTTATGCAGTCGCTGGACAAGCTTGATTCAATAAAAAACATAAAATACTGTATACCAAGTCATGGTGAATTCATAACCGACGATTTAAGCGAAGTTATTGAACTTAACAAAATTGCAGTTTACTCCGTAGAAAAGACCATTTTAATTATTCTTAAAACCGGGAAAGCCAGTTTTGAACAGATTTTAAAAGGTGTTACAGACTATCACGATATAAAGATGGCATTTGCACAACACGTACTTATAGGCTGTACTTTAAAAAGCTACCTTGCCGTAATGTGCGACAAAGGTGAAATCACCTGCAAGGTCGAAGAAAATATTCTCTATTATTATTTAAAAAAATAAAGGCAGCCGGAAATTAATTTTTCAGCTGTCCTTTTTGCCTTATTAAGCTTTTTATATTTTTCCGGCTAAATCAAAACCTTATATTTAGGCTTTACATCAGCAGATTCATCCCAGCCGTCTACAATTGCAACCCCGCTGGAAGTTCCAATTCTGTTTGCACCAGCCTTAAGCATATTTACAGCAGCCTGAACAGTTCTTATTCCGCCCGAAGCTTTTACACCCATTTCATCTCCAACAACTGCACGCATTAATTCTACATGATGAACATTAGCCCCGTTAGGAAGAAGGGAACCATCAAGACTTTTTGGCGTTGCAAAACCGGTAGAAGTCTTTACATAATCGGCACCAGCCTTTTTTGCACAAAGACAGCAATCCTGAATAGTATTGTCATCCAAAAGGCAAGTTTCCAGAATAACCTTTACAATGATATTTTTGTTAAGTTCTTTTCCGGCTTTTTTAGAAGCTTCAACAACATAAGCAATATCCCTTGAAACCTCAGAAAAACGTCCGTCAGCCGCCGCTCCAATATTAATAACCATATCAATTTCGTCTGCACCATTTTTTATAGCATTAACAGCCTCAGAAGCCTTATCAACAGAAGTTGTAGCTCCAAGCGGGAATCCAACAACAGTACAAACTTTTACATTGCTTTCTGCCAGCTCTGTATACGCAACAGAAACATAACTTGGATTTACACAAACCGAAGCAAATCCATAACGAATGGCTTCCTTACAAAGAAGTATGATTTGTTTTACAGTTGCCTGCGGCGCAAGCAATGTGTGGTCAATATAAGATGCTATTTCTTTTTTTGTCATAGTACAATTATAAAACAGAGTTGAAAATTATTCAAATGCCTGCAGCAAGTGTTATATTCGGCTCTTTTTTTTCTCCATTAAATCAATTATTAGTAGCTTTAGCATTGCTATTTAATGCATATTCAATTTTGAATCTACACCAATTGATTGATATTATGAATCTCCAAAAAAACTTTTATGTCTTACAAAATTTCCTCGATTTTTTGCAGGGAATCTGTAATTTTCCAGCAGAGTTTTGTTATTTCTTCGTCCGGTTGAATTTTGTCGGGAATCATAATAGTTTTTAGACCGGCAGAAAAAGCACTTTTTATGCCGTTAGGGCTGTCTTCTATTGCAACGCAATTTTCTGGTTTTTCGCCTATAGATTTGCATGCCATTAAATATATTTCTGGATGAGGCTTACTGTGCGTTACCATATCTCCTGTGGTAAGCGTTTCAAAATAGTTTATTAAATCGGCATCTGCAAGCTGTCTTTTTACAACCGGACCACGGGTAGAAGAAGCAAGAATGATTCTGTATCTTGGTTTTAAATATTCCAGAGCCTCTTTAACATACGGCATAAGATTTATACCTTCGGTAGTTTCTATTTCGTGAAAAAGTTCCGATGTACGCTGCATAAAGCCTTCTACATCAAAATCTTCTCCATAAAGTTTTTTAAGCGTAATATAAGAATCTGCTTTGTTCATTCCGCGACAACTTTGCATTGCTTTTTGAATATTGCTGATTTTTCTTTCTTCGGCAACTTTATACCAGGTTCTGTCACAAATTGTTTCTGTATCCAGAAGAACCCCGTCCATATCAAAAACTACGGCATTAATTTTTTTCATAACTTGATATTATCAAAAAATATGTTTTATGTCTTGAACAATTTTTTTTTAAGAAATCACGACTACTAATATCATTAATCTGGACTAATATATAGAGGTAATTTTCCCGTTTGAAAGGTCTTTTACACGCTCCTGAAAAACAGTAGACTCTTCTTCGTTTATTTCGCCGCAAAGTTTAATTTGAGTACCAAAATCTTCCTGCAGGTTATGTATATGAAAGCCCTGCATTGTATTTTTTATGATTTTATATAAGGAATAGTCACACGAAAAACTGAACGTATGTTTTGCAACAAGCTCTTCAAAAAGATTTGCCGAATCGGCAGCACAAACAGCGCCTTTTGCACCGCCGGAATAAGCTTTTACAAGACCGCCTGTTCCAAGCAAAGTGCCACCAAACCACCTTGTAATGGTAAGCACAGCATTTGTACACCCCCTCCCCTTCAGTACGTCCAGTGCGGGTCGTCCGGCTGTTCCAGAAGGCTCTCCGTCATCGCTCATGCCCATAACTTCGCCTGCATTGCCAAGAATAAACGCGTGAACTACGTGGGTTGCATCGGCATATTTTGTTTTCTGAGCTTTTATAAGTTCGCGTGCTTCGCCCTGTGTACAGCAGGGAAAAAGCTCAGAAAGAAAGCGCGAACCTTTTATAGTTTCTTCAAATGAAATGTAATTTGTTATAACATCCATATTTTTTAGGTTTCAGGTGAACCTACTATACCGAAATAGACTGAACTTCTTTTGCTGCCAGACGAATCCCTTTTGCTTTAAGGCTCTTTTCTTCAAAATCACCAGCTTTGAACTTTTCGTTAAAAACTTTCATTTTAGGCTTTTTTACATAATTTAAAGTAAAACAAAATGCCTTTCTGGTATCAATATGAAGCACTTCCATATCATCTGGAGCAAGGAAATAGTCGCGGTTCATAATAAATGCCGTAATTTTACAGCGCTTTATGTAAACATACTGAGTCTGCGGATCGCGGTACAAAACGGTAAAAAGCACTTTTGAAAGGCTTTCTTTGTCTGCAAATCCACAGAACTGAAGTCCGGCTCCAACAAAAAGTTTTTTAGGAGTTTCTGAAACCGAATAAATTCCAGACTTTCTGACGTAAAGAATTTTATCAAAAGGAGTACACTTAAGTTTTTCTTCGCCACCGGAAACTTCGCTTCCAAGATAACCGGTCTTTTCATCATATTTAAGCGGAATATCGCGTTTTGTAACGGCTTTTACATCGACTGCATTGATATTTGTAATTTTTGTACGGCGCTTTGTATTTTCACCTGCAATTTTCTTTTCAATGCCATCCAGCCATGAAATTGCGTATTCAACAAGATGTTTAAGCAGGCGGTTAATTTCCTTAATTCGGTCATTTATAGCCTGAACTTCCTGTTTATTTTTATTCATATCATAAAGAGAGATTCTGCGGATTGGAATTTTCAAAAGATGATCAACATCTTCATCTGTAATATCACGGATAAGTTCTGCACGGAACGGCTTAAAGCCATCTTTTACAGCTTTTATTACGCCCTCTTCTGTTTTCTGTTGCTCAATTTTTTTGTAAATTCTTTCTTCTACAAAAATGCGCTCAAGAGTTCGAAGGTGAAGCTTTTCCATAAGCTCAGCTTTTTCAAGTTCAAGCTCCTGTTTAAGAATTCCAACAAGCTGCTTTGAATAATATTCAATTACCTGTGTACAGGTCATCTGAACAGGCATATTGTCTTTAATTACAAGCAGGTTACAGTAAATTGTCTGCTCACAGTCGGTAAAGGCGTAAAGAGCGTCTACAACATCCTTTGTATAAACTCCGCGCTGAAGTTTAATTTCTATATTAACAGAATCTGAAGTGTAATCCTGAATAGAAGCAATCTTTACTTTTCCATTTTTTGCCGCCTTTTCAATTGAATCGCAAAGGCTTTCTGTTGTAGAACCGTAAGGAAGTTCTGTAATGACTATTTTTTTATCATCACTTGTGTCCATTTTTGCACGTGTAATGATTTTTCCAAGTCCGTCTTCGTAGCCGGAAACATCTATAAGTCCGCCTGTTGGAAAGTCCGGATAAAGCTGAAACTTTTCGCCACGCAGGCATTTTCGCTCGGCATCTATAACCTCGTGAATGTTATGACTTAAAATATATGTACTCATTCCAACGGCAATACCTTCGGCGCCCATAATTAAAACAAGCGGAAGCTTTGCCTGAAACGCAACCGGTTCTGTATCTCGGCTGTCATAAGTTTCTACATACTTTGTAATTTTTGGATTTGTGTTTAAAATTTCCTTTGTAATTGGACGCAGACGGCATTCAATGTATCGGGGAGCAGACGCTCCGTCGCCTGTGTACATATTTCCAAAGTTTCCCTGCTTATCTATAAAAATTTCCTTATTTGCAAGGTTTACAAGAGCCGTGTAAATTGAAGCATCTCCGTGAGGATGATAAGCCATAACTTTACCGCAGACATTTGCAACCTTTGTAAAACGTCCGTCATCGGTTTTTAAAAGTGTATGAATAATTCTTCTCTGAACAGGTTTTAGACCATCTGTAATTTCAGGAATTGCACGGTCACGAATTACATAACTTGCATATTGAATAAAATTTGAATCAAATAGATTTTTTACGTATGCCATTTTCCACCCTAATATATAGTATAAAGGAAAAATTCTTAATTGGAAAGTGGAAAACGCCCGGAACAAACGCATATAATACACTTGCCCGGCGATTTTTCTTTCCTTTTAAGGATTTTTTTATTACATTAATAGTATGGCTACAAAAAATACTGATGATACAGACAATTCTATTATCTCCGCAGACCAGCTTCTGCCAGGAAAACTTGTTATAGTTCCTTTACAGGGGCGCCCTATTTTTCCGGCCATTTTTTCCCCTCTTATGATCAATTCATCTGATGACGTAAAAGCCATAGAAGATGCCTTTGAAAACGAAGGTTTTATCGGAATTTCAATGCTAAAAAACGATGCAGATAATCCTACTGCCGCAGATTTAAATAAAATAGGAACGGCTGCAAGAATTATAAAAAAAGTTAATTTGCCAGACGGCGGAATAAATATTTTTATTTCTACAATCAAGCGTTTTAAAATAAGAAAAACACTGCACTCTTCTACTCCAATTGCAGTTGCTGTTGAATATATTGAAGACGAAGAAGCTGATACATTCGAAGTAAAAGCTCTTACCCGCGCTTTAATTTCGGAAATGAAAGAAGTTTCAGAAAACAATCCTCTTTTTTCGGAAGAAATGCGCCTGAATATGGTAAACATAGACAACCCGGGAAAAATTGCCGATTTTATTGCATCAATTTTAAATATTGATAAAAACGAACAGCAGGCTGTCCTTGAATGCATAAATGTGCGTCAGCGAATGGAAAAAGTTCTTGTTTTTATAAAACGAGAGCAGGAACTTTTGCGAGTTCAGAAAAAGATTCAAAACGAACTTAACGATAAAATCGAAAAAAATCAGCGTGAATATTTTTTGCGCGAAGAAATGAAGTCTATTCAGGAAGAACTTGGAGAAACTCCGGACGGAAACGACACCGACTATCAGAAATTCAAGAAAAAAATTGCTGAGCTTAATTTTGAAGGCGAAATTAAAGAAACTGTAGAAAGTGAACTTTCAAAACTTTCAATGATGGAACCAAATTCGTCTGAATGGATTGTAACAAGGAACTATCTTGAACTTGTATGTGCACTGCCATGGAAACAGGAAATAAAAGAAGATTATAATCTTGCAAAAGCAAAAGAAATTCTCGAAAAAGATCATTTTGGTCTTGAAGACGTAAAAAAACGAATAATTGAATATCTTGCTGTCCGAAAAATGAAAGGTGATTCTAAAGGTTCAATTCTTCTGCTTGTTGGACCACCAGGAGTTGGAAAAACATCAGTTGGTCATTCTATTGCAAATGCAATGAACAAAAAATTTTACCGCTTTTCTGTAGGCGGAATGCATGATGAAGCAGAAATTCGCGGTCACAGACGAACTTACGTAGGTGCAATGCCTGGAAAAATTATACAGGGCTTAAAAATTACAAAATCAGCATCTCCTGTATTTTTGATTGACGAAGTTGATAAAATGGGTTCAAGCAACAACGGAGACCCGGCTTCTGCCCTTCTTGAAGTTCTTGACCCCGAGCAGAATATAAATTTCCGTGACAATTATCTGGATTTACCGTTTGACGTTTCGAACGTATTTTTTATTCTTACGGCGAACACACTGGACTCTGTTCCGGAACCACTGCTTGACCGTGCAGAAATAATTCAGCTTTCAGGTTATATTGACCAGGAAAAGCTTGAAATTGCAAAAAAATATCTGATTCCAAAAAATCTTGTTAAAAACGGACTTAAAAAGAATCAGGTAAAATACACAAAAGATGCGCTTTTTACAATTGCTGAAGAATATGCCCGTGAATCTGGCGTACGAAACTACGAAAAGAGCCTGGATAAAATTCACAGAAAAATTGTTCTTGAACTGCTAGAAAACGAAGAAAAAAATGACAGCGGCAAAGAAGCTTCTGATGAACGCCAGAAACAGATTACAGTAGATTCAAAAGATTTATATAAATATCTTGGAAAACCCGTTTTTGATGAATCTGAAATTAAAACGGCAAAAGTTCCTGGAACTGCAATAGGGCTTGCATGGACAAGCATGGGCGGCGACACGCTTTTAATTGAATCAACTTGTTTTGCAGGAAAAGGAGGTCTTGTTCTTACCGGCCAGATGGGCGACGTAATGAAAGAATCCAGCCAGATTGCGTTTAACTGGGCAAGAAAATTTATTCTGGAACGCGGTTCAAAAAAAGCAAAATGGTTCGAAGAAAATACAGTTCATCTTCATATTCCGGAAGGAGCAACTCCAAAGGACGGTCCAAGTGCCGGAATTACGATGGCAACAACTTTTGTTTCGCTTTTACTTGGAAAAAAGATTAAGCCGAATCTTGCAATGACAGGTGAACTTTCATTAACTGGTCAGGTTCTGCCAATTGGAGGTCTGCGCGAAAAAACTGTTGCCGCAAAGCGTAATAAGATTAAAACAATTATTATTCCAAAGGCAAATGAACGAGACCTTGAAAAAATTCCAGAACTTGTAAAAAAAGGAATAAAATTCTGTCCTGTTTCAGATGTTCACGAAGTACTGGAAATTGCGCTGGGCGTAAAATAAAATTTTTTCTACCCTACTCTACAATTTTAATGTCGCAGAGCCATTGCCACAAAGCTTTGTTCCATTGAAATTCACGCAGAAATTTACAGTCTTTCATTCCAAAGCCGTGACCGCCCCATTTATAAAAGGCGAGTCGAATATTTCTAACATGATTTTTTTCGAGGGATTCGTAAAGCCTTAGCGAATTTCTGCAGTCAACGACATCATCGTCTTCGGCAACTGCAATATATACGGGCGGCATTTCCGGCACAATCTGAAGTTCCATAGAAAACTCATTTTTTCTTTCTGCAGTCTGATTGTTTTTTCCTTTTCCAAGAAGACTGTTTCTTGACCAATGATGCGCTATGTCATCCTGCATTGAAACCACCGGATAAACAGGAACAACAAAATCAGGGCAAAGAGAAACCTGTGTTTTTATGCCAAGTTTTTCAAGCTCGTTCTGTGCGCGTGCACCGTAAACTCCAGCCATTGTAACAAGGTGGCCGCCGGCGGAATAGCCTATAACGCCAACTTTATCTGACTTTATACCGTAGTACGCAGCATTTTCCCTTACAAGCTGAATTGCACGCTGCAAATCTTCTATCATTGCAGGATGATTATAACCGCTTTCGTTTGTGCGGTATTTTAACATAAAAGCCGTAACTCCGCGTTCAGAAAACCACTTTGAAGAACAATAACCTTCATTGTAAAGTCCAAGATGATGATAGCTTCCGCCTGGACATATTATTACAGCGGCTCCGGTATTTTTTACAGATGCGGAAGGTCTGTGAACAAACATTACGGACTGCTGATTTTTCATTCCTTTTACATTACGCCAGATATAAACAGTTTCGTTCTGTGCAAATAAAGATGAAGGTAAAATAAAAAACGCCAAAAATAAAAACAACCGGAATAAGCTTCTGCGGAAAGAATTTCTATTAAAAATCATTTTGCAGATGCCCTTTTGGTTCCTTCAAGCTCACGCTTTAATGCAGCAGAAAGAATCAGTTCATCCTGATACCAGTCTATTAAAAGTGAAAAAATTTCCGGAACATAACCGTCTGCTGTAACCTTTATTCGCCATACAGCAGCCGAGTCCAGCAAAAACGGATCAATTTCTTCTACAGGTGTCCAGGAATTTTTATAATTTATAAAAAACTTTGAAACAGATGTTATGTCTTCCTGAGAATCGTAATCGAAGGCCTGAGGTTTTATTACAAGAGTTCGTTTTACATTTTTAAGGAAATTACAGTTGTAGTTAAAATCACCGTCATCAAGCTTAAAGCTTTTCCACCAGACGTAAGGACCAACAACTATTTTTGCACGATAATCTCCGTCTTTTAAATAAACTGGGCGCATTGTATATTTTTCATTTTTTGACGATGCATTTTTTGCCACAAGTGACTTTTTAAAAAATCCTCCAAGCTTTTCTGAAAAGCGGCTTCCGGCAACAGCAAAGGTTCTTGAACTTCCGGGAACTTCAGGAATTTTGTCATTATCATTTTCGAAAATAGTAATTTTCATAGGTAAATCCATCTGATTAAACAAAGAACGCGGCATTTCAACATTAAATACAACTTCAGAATACCAGCGGTCAAGCAAAACCTTGTGAATTATTCCAGAGTGCCAGCATAAACCAAAAACAACAGCGGCAGCGGCTAAACCTGCACAGCAGCGCCTTACAATGCGCACAATTTTGTCTTTCGGCTCAATTTTTTCAAAAGCAAACTGTTTTTTTGCAGCTACAGACCTTGCAACCAGAAGCCTAAGTTCATGCAAATCATAATGCCGCAAATATTTTTTTACCTCGCGAAGAACTGCTTCTATATTTCTGTAACGATTTTTAGCCTTAGGCTTTATCATTTTTCTGATAAGGCGGCTTACAGACTTTGGAATAGATTTATCTATACTACGAGGTTCAATATAATGACCTTTTTTTATAACACGAAGATTTTCTTCCGAAAATTCACCGGAATAAGGCTTTGTTCCGGT
>DEEV01000088.1:17894-22074 GCA_002350445.1 Treponema sp. UBA2869
AATATCCGCACGGTTGTCTACTCCGGCACTGTCTTCGAACTGTTCTGGCGGCATATAAGCCGGCGTTCCAAGAGCAACCCCGCTTTGTGTCAGCGAAGAATCAACTATAGTTTTATCGCTTGCGGCAGGAACTGACTTTTTTGCATTTTTAGACTTTTTTGAAGATTTTGAAACTATATCACCATTTGCATCTGTAGCAATTCCAAAATCAGCCAGTTTGATTTCTGCACGTTTAGAAATAAGTATATTTCCGGGTTTAATATCGCGATGAACTATACTTTTTGAATGTGCATATTTAAGCGCAAAACAGGCGTCCTGCATAATAAGCATTGCAACAGGAACCGGAATTGAAACCTCTTTTTTTATAAGTGAATCAAGCGCTTCTCCGTCAACCAGTTCCTCTACCATGTAGCGGAAGCCGCCCTCTGTAAAATAATCAAACAGATGAACAATATAAGGACTCTGTAAATCCAGAAGAATCTGCGCTTCTTTTTTAAAACGCTCTGCATTTGTAGAATGTCCACGCGCCGTCATTTTTTTTATAACAACATAACGCTTAAGCGACGGATGCACTGCTTTATAAACAACACCCATTCCGCCTTTTGCAATAATTCCCAGGACTTTATACTTTCCAATCATCGGTGGAAATTCATCACTCATATCAAACCTCTACAATATCTATTTCTGGATTAAATTTTCTGTCTGTTCTCACAATCGCAATATTCTGCATCAATGGATTATGAATCTGAACAAACTTTCCGTCCTGGCGTTCAAGATATTTTGCAGGAACAGGACGGTGTCCACCCAAATAAACATAATTTTCTGCTGAAAGATTATCTTGTGCAAACTGGTTTATAATATAATCTGCACTGCCGGCAGCAGCTTCATCATTATCGGTCCACGTAAGTCCTTCTATAACAAAAGAATCTTCACGGGCATTAATAAGCTGCTCCTTAGAAAAACATTCTCTTGGTTCAGCATGCGAAACAATGCAATTACTGTTTACGGCAATTAACGGAAGCGCTTCTTCCACACAATGAATCATGTAAAGAACATCATCGCCATAATATTCTCGGATAAACTCGCAGCCCATTCGTCCTTCATCTGCATATTTTACAAAAGAAAAATCACCCTTTCCTGTTCGGTTTGTAATATTTTCGTGATTTCCTTTTAAGTAATGAAAATGTTCGGGAAAAATAATTTTAAGCTGCATCAAAGCAAGAAGAAGGTTAAGTCCTTCTGTCATTTCAAGCTGAATTTTTGGACCAGTGCAATTTCCTCTGTCAAATTCCATTTGAATTTCTGCCCAGCGCTGTTTTGTTGTACGCTCGGTGTGGAGTGCATCACCAAGAAAAATCAAATTAACAAGGCCTTTTTCAAGCGCATCTATTACAGTTAATGCAGCAGAGTCGCAAAAACCGGCAGGAAGTTTATAGCTTAAGATATCAAAGAGAAAATGAGGGCGCGCATGAAGGTCGGGAATAACTATAAAGGGAAGCGCAGAGGCGCGGAAATCAAGAAGACTTCCCGGCATTCCTCCAGAAGCCGCCGGACGATAATTACAAACTTCGTTTTCCAGCAGAGAAGAAACCTTTTCTGCTGCGGAAAACAAATCATTATGAGAAGGTAAATTCTCTGAATTAAGGATTTCCTTAAATAGATTCAGATTCTTACTCATAGAAACACTATGAAACTACAAGATTCATATTGCCTATGGTAACTTTATCGCCAGGATTAAGCTTTACATACTTTCCGGAAGGAATTCTAACTCCATTTACAAAAGTTCCGTTTGTACTCTGCTCATCCCTAATAAAATAGGCATTCTTAATTTTCTGAATAAGTGCGTGATGCCGGCTGGCAAGTTTATTATCGACAACAACATCATTATCGCTGTCTCGTCCAATTGTAATTTTTGCAACAAGTTCAACTTTCTTTTTGTTGAACATAAGATAAGATGCTGGTTTTGATTCTCCAAGTGCATCAAGATGATGCCCAACAGGACTGTCTGTTACAATAGTCTTATCACTCATAACGGCTTCCTCATTAAACTTTAAACAATTTTACATTGTCACTAATTTTTCCAATTGAATCTGTCATTGTTACAGAAACATCTCTAAGTTTTTCGGCAGTCTGATTCATATAATCAGTTCCGCTTGTAATTTCAGAAACAGCGGTAGTAATGTTATTCATAGAATCCTGAAGTCCCTGAACATCACGTAAAATCATTTCGCCGCCACGGTGCATTTCTTCTGCCGCACTGCGAACTTCTGAAGTGCTGTTGTTCATAAGCTGAAGTGCATCAAGAATCTGCTGAGAACCTGTCTGCTGCTCGCTCATTGCAGCTTTAATATGAGATACAAGTTCACCTGTTACACCAATTCTGTTCGAAACAGCCTGGAACGATTTTATTGATTCATCAGAAGCTTCTACAACCTGAGCAAATCCCTGCTGAATGCTGGTAAGCTCGTTTCCAATCTTTGTTGACTGTTCGGCAGAAGTTTCTGCAAGTTTTCTTATTTCATCGGCAACGACAGAGAAGCCTTTTCCAGCTTCGCCTGCATGAGCAGCTTCAATTGCCGCATTCATAGCAAGAAGGTTTGTCTGTTCAGCAATGCTCTGAATTGTAGAGTTTGCTTCGACCATAGAAACAGACTGATCTGCAATTCTCTGAACAAGAGCGTTTACCGCAGTATTCTGTTCAATTCCGTTCTTTGTATCAGATTCAAGAGTCATAAATTCATCTGCCATTTTTACAACAGACTTATCTACAGAAGTAATGTTNNCTTGAAGCCTGGCTCTGAACCATCGTATCCATAGATTCAATATTTTTTGTAATCTCGGTAATTGCAGAAGCAGAACTTTCAAGACTCTGTGCCTGGGTATTAATCTGATTGCTTACAACCTTAATACTGTCAGACATCTGACCAATTATAGAAGTTGTATTTGTAACTTCTTCGCCAAGAACACCNNACTTCATCAAGGTTTTCACCGGAAGATTTTACAACTGCAAAAATCTGGCGGAACTTATCAAGGAAACGGTTTACAGATTTTACAAGAAGATCAAGTTCATCATTATGAGTTACATCAAGTTGAACGGTAAGATCTGCCTCTCCGGTACTAAGTTCATCAACAATGTCTGTAACCTTCTGAATACGGCGCAAAATGCTTAAAAGACAAAGAAGGAATACAACAAAAATCATCAATTCTATAAGAATACCAAAAATTATTACTACACGTTTTGTATGTGCAACCGGAGTAAGTACTTCATCCTCAGAAATAATCATTCCAAGCATAAAATCAAAACCAGGTATAGGGCATACATAAGCAGTAACCTTTTCCCCATCAACATCCATAGAAATAAGGTCTTCCTTAGAAGAACTTACAAGCGGAAAAAGCGACGGGTACAAATCTCTTACATTCTGAAGATTATATTCGCTGTTTTTGTGCGCAAAAATCTTACCCTGCTGACTGCTCAAAAAGAAGTAACCTGTTTTTCCAACCGAAAAGCTTGAAATTTTTTCTGTGATTGTAGAAACACCAAGCATTCCAATCCATGCTCCAAAAACTTTTCCTTCCGCATCTCTTGCAGAACGTGCAACAGGAATTACATATTTTCCAGAAGTTTTTGAAAGAATCATATCTCCAACAAATGTTTTTTCGCCGCGGGCAATAATTGCCTGATAATAATCACGCGACTGAAGCGCACCATAACCGCCTACAAGCCCTGTATCTCGGAAAGAAGTTCCAACTGAATCGAGGAAGAACATATAGTCGTAATCCTTGTTTCTCAGCTCCTGATGATTATGAAGCCACTCTATAACCTTTTTATCATCGCCTGATTTGTTTACTTCTGCATCTGAATAAATGCGGAGATCATTTTTATAAATATTAACCCAGTTTGCGATATCATCAGCACGGCCTTCAAGAATATTCTGAATATATTCGTGCGACTGCTCCATAAGCTGACCGGTTACAGTTTTTACAGTCACAACAAGCATGGAAGTAAGCAGAAAAAAAACAACGGCAAGCATTACAATACTTAATTTTACGCTTATTCGTTTTGTAAATTTGATTTTTTTATCATCTGATTGTTTCTCTACCGATTGGCTGATTTCAGGATTATTATCGTCCATTTTTTTCCCCAGAATTTTATTTTTTTTATATACATTTATTATAGCAC
>DEEV01000035.1:0-212 GCA_002350445.1 Treponema sp. UBA2869
ACAATGGGTGAATATCTTACAAAAACAGGCGTTAAGCTTCTTGCAATTTCTGAAACACAGAAGTATGGCCACGTAACTTACTTCTTCAATGGAAACAAGCAGGGCAAGTTCGACGAAAAACTCGAAGATTATATCGAAGTTCCTTCTGACGTAGTTCCATTTGAACAGCGTCCATGGATGAAGTGTGCTGAAATTACTGACAAGGTAATTGA
>DEEV01000035.1:444-9424 GCA_002350445.1 Treponema sp. UBA2869
CAAAGACATCTCACTCATTGAACCCTGTTCCTGGCATCATCTACGACCCGGAATACAAGGGCGAATATGACAACACAAAGTTGAACGACGGTCTTGGAATCTCAAGCTGGCCTAGCACATTGATGGAACTCATGGGATACTTGCCACCGGCAGATTATGATAAGTCAATGGTAAACTTGAAATAGCCTGTGCAAGTTTGCCGTAAGGCAAACTTGATAAGCACGCACCAGCGTGCGACGTAAGCAAGACGCAGAGCGGCTTGCGACCAATAAAAACAGGGCGCGTCAGAAATTATCTGACGTGCCTTTTTTACAATAAATATAAAGAGGTGTGATAAAAATTACGTCCTTGTAATTTTATCACTGCAGTTTTGTCAAAGTAAAAACTGCAATTTCGTACCTTCTGTGCGTCCGCTAATGCGGAGTTTTTAAGGAAATTTATGATAGTAGATTTTGAATATCAGCCACTTCTGGAAGACTTTTACAGCAACAGTGAACTAAAAATTGAATCAATATTAAAAATTTTTGAAAATTCTGGAAGCCAACATTCAGATGCAGCAGGAGACAAAATTCTAGAGGGTAGTGCTAACGGAAAAACCTGGGTACTGACAGACTGGTATGTAGAAATCGATTCCTTTCCTAAGTATGGAGACAAAATCGTTGCAAAAACATGGAGTCAGGGAGCAACATCGCTTTTTGGGACCTCCCGCGATTTTGAACTTTATTCAAATCAAAAATTATGCGCACGCGGAACAACCCGCTGGGTTCTGTTTGACTTTAATTCAGGACGTCCAGCAAAAGTAGAAAAAGAACTGCTGGAAAAATATGGTCCGGAAAATAAGTTTGCATTTACAAATTCAGAATTCAATCAATCAAAACTGCCAAAAATTGATTTACCTGAAAGCTTTGAAAACGAAATCAAAATAACACCACGCAGAAATGACATAGATTTTAACAATCACGTTCATAATCTTGTTTATATGGATTATGCAATGGATGCAATTCCGCAGGATATTTACAAAAAGCACAATTTTCATAAAATCAGAATTACATACAAAGTTGCCGTAAAGGCCGGCGAAGATCTTTATGTAAAATATGCAAAAAACGGTGAAAACCATGCAGTTTTCATCTTTGGCAGTGATAATTCTCTAAAGACTATGATTGAAATCAGTTAGAAGTCTGTTATTTTAGAAAAAATTAAAAGCAATATAAAAAAGGATATATAAAAGAACATGGGTGGTCAAACACAGCTTAAAGGTATTTTAATTCTTCTTCTTACGGCCGTTATCTGGGGTTCGTCATTTGTATCTCAAAGTGTCGGATTAAATTCCGTTGATGCGTTCACCTTTATGGCAATACGAACGCTGCTTGGCGCTTTCTTTCTTTTGCCTTTTGTAACAATAAGAAGCTGCAGCGCGCGAAAATCTTTTACAAAAGAACAGTTTTCACAGCAAAAAATCATAAATAAAAAAACAATAAAATATGGAATAATCATCGGATTATTTTTATGCGCCGCAACAAATTTTCAGCAGTTTGCATTTTATTATTCAAGCTCAGGAAAAATTGCATTTATAACAGCATCATATATGTTTATGGTTCCAATCGTAAGCATAATTTTTCTTAAAAAAAGAATTTCCCTTATTACCTGGTTTTGCGTTGTAACGGGCTTTGTCGGGCTATATTTTCTTTCATTTAAAAGTGGAAACATAGAAGCCTTAAACAAAGGAGATTTGCTCACATTTTTCTGTTCAATTTTTTTCTGTGTACAGATTCTTTTAATAGAAAGATTTTCTCCAAAATGTGACGGAATCAAACTTTCGTGCATTGAATTTTTTACAGCAGGAACAATTTCTGCAATATTAATGTTCATTTTTGAAAAACCGGAATGGGCAAATATAAAAACTGCTGCACCGGCATTATTATATTCAGGAATTTTAAGCTGTGGAATTGCATATACACTGCAGATTATTGGTCAGAAATACTGCGAAGCAACAATTGCCTCTTTGATTATGTGCATGGAATCGATTATTGCAGTTTTAAGCGGCGCAATTATCCTTCATGAACGTCTTACAATCCGGGAAATAACCGGATGTATAATCATGTTTTCTGCCATTTTAATTTCTCAGATTTCGGATATTATAAAAATTCGAAAAATAAAGGGTACTGACAAAAGACCTTCTTTTTAATAAACTCGTTCCTATGAATATTTCACACAAACTGGAAAAACTGATGCATCCTGATTTAATTAACGGGAGCATTATAAAATCATTAATTGCATTTTTAATTCCGCTGTTAATTTCTTATACTTTCCAGCAGTGTTATAGTGCCGCGGACGCTGTAATTGTTGGCCACTATTTACACGAAGAATCGCTTGCCGCCATTGGTGCAGCCGCTGTACTTTTTGAACTTTTAATTGGCTTTGGAATGGGGTTTGGGAATGGACTTGGCATTGTAGTTGCCAGGGCTTTTGGCGCAAATAGAGAAGATATTCTAAAAAAATGCGTTTCGGCAGCTTTTGTAATCACAGTTATNNCATTACTTATAATGATTGCCGGAAAATTCTTTTTAATGCCGCTTCTAAACATTTTGGGAACTCCCAAAGAAATAATTCTGGAATCTTATTCTTATATAAATACTATTGCTGTTTTTTGTGGTGTTTTGTTTGCATATAATCTATTTTCTGCACTTTTAAGAGCTATTGGGAACTCTTTTATGCCGCTTATTTTCCTTATCATCTCGTCTTTACTAAATATAAGCCTTGATATTATTTTTATTACAAAATTTGGCATGGGCGTAAAGGGAACGGCAATTGCCACTGTTATTGCTCAGGGAATTTCTGCACTTCTTTGTTTTATTTATATTTTTACAAAGGCAAAAATTTTAATTCCATCAAAAATACATTTTAAACCCGAAGTTTTGATTTACCGCGACATGTTAGGGCAGGGACTTTCAATGGCTTTTATGGGATCTATAGTAACTTCTGGAACTGTAATAATTCAGTCTGCAATTAACAGCTTTGGAAAATTTATTATTGCCGGACATATTGCTGCCAGAAAGATTTTTACAATGACGACAATTCCAATATTTACATTAGGAATGACTGCCTCAACATTTGCATCTCAAAATTATGGCGCAGGCAAATATGACAGAATCCGCAAGGGCGTAAAAGATGCCATATTAATTATAACCGGCTGGACAATCCTTTTAATTCTTGTATTTCCTTTTGTCCTTAAGTTTCTTATGATTTTTATTTCCGGCTCACAGAATCCGAAAGTTTTGAATTACGGTGTAAAATATGTTCAGTTTATGCTTCCTTTTTATATTGCACTTGGCGGAGTAATTGTAATAAGAAATGCACTGCAGGGACTTGGAAGCAAACTGCTGCCGCTTATTTCCAGTATTATAGAAATGCTTGGAAAGATTCTTTTCACAATTGTTATTATTCCAAAAATGGGTACACGAGGAATTATTATTTGCGAACCATTAATCTGGTGTGCAATGTGCATTCAACTTGTTTATACTTATTTAAGGAATCCTGCAANNCAATTTCCAGAAAGAATAAATCTTAATGAAAGTTCGGTATATGCGGTCATTGAGCCTGTCAAAGACCGTATATGCTACTGGTGGTTTCAAGAAGCACAACCACCATTTCTTAGAACAATAATAAATCTAAATATGTCTAGCGCATACTTCTGTCGTAAGGAATTCCTTCGGCCTTAGGTGCCCGGGATTTTCCGGAAGTAAGAGCAAGAACAATCAAAGAAATTATATATGGAAACATTTTATAAATTTCACCCGGAACAAGATTAACAAGAAAATCAAAACCGGTATATGTATCTGCAATTGCACGGAAAATACCAAAGAATAGGGCAGCAAGTGCAATTCTCACAGGTTTCCATTGACCAAAAATCATAACAGCAAGCGCAAGGAATCCGGCACCTGCAACTCCGTAAATAAAGTCCCATTGAGAATTAACTGCACTAATATAAATAATGCCGCCAAGTCCACCGCAAAATCCTGAAATTAAAACACCGGCAGCACGCATTTTATAAACATTAATTCCAACGCTTCCTGCCGCCTGAGGGTGTTCACCACAGGCCATAAGTCTAAGCCCAAATTGGGTTTTATAAAGAACAATGTAGGCAACAACAAGCGCAACAACTGTAATAATCATATAAATATTAAATTCAACACCGCCAACTTTAAAGAAAAACATATCATTTTTAGAAAGATAGCTGATGATTGCAGAAGGATTTTTTCCCTGCGAAATTCCGCTGTTATAAGATTTTACAATTACAGTGGCAGCCGCAGTTGCAAGCATGTTCATTGCCGTTCCAACAAGCGTCTGGTCTGCCTTAAAATTAATTGCCGCAATAGCAAGAAACATAGAGAAAATCATACCAAAAAGGCAGCTTATAAAAATTGTAAGGAAAATCATAACAAACGGACTTGTTGTAAGCGGAAGAAAATACATTGTAAAGGCTCCGCCAAGTGCGCCAAAAACCATAACGCCTTCAAGACCAAGGTTTATTACGCCGCTTCGTTCAGAAAACATTCCACCCAAAGCAACAAGAATTAAAACTGAAGCATAAATAAGAGTATATTGAATTAAAATCATTTTTCTGCTCCTTTTCCTTTGCGTTCTGTAATTTTGCCAAGAAGATATTTTATAAAGAGAACAAAAGCACATACATAAATTATGATAGAAGAAATCAAATCTGCTATCTGTGGATTATAATAGCGCATGTCAATTAAAGTTCCCCCCAAAGAAATATGTTCAATAAAGAAACCTGCAAAAATTATTCCAATAGGATTTAGACCACCAAGAAATGCAACTGCAATTCCGCTAAAGCCCATTGCAGGGACAGCAGAAGAGGTTTTCCACGGCTGAATATCTGTAAGGAAATAGAATGAAGCAGCAAAACCGCCAAGCGCACCGGCAATTGCCATCGTTGTAATAATATTCATTTTATCATTCATTCCGGCATATTTTGCGGCATACTTATTTAAACCAGTTGCTTTTAATTCGTAGCCAAACGTGGTCTTATTTAGAACAATCATAATTGCAACAGCAAATACAATTGTAAGAGGAATCGCAATAGTTACATACTGATTGTTATTAAAAAGCTTTCCTAATCCCAAAGAGGGTAGTATAGATTTTGCTGAACGAGACATAATAGTATAAGTTTCTGAACGGGTTAAATTCATCATAGTTTCTTTTGCCATAAGAATATTCACAGCATAAAGTGCTATCCAGTTCATCATAATACTGGCAATTACTTCGTTTACATTCCATAATGCCTTAAAAATGCCGACAATTGCGCCCCATAAAGCTGCAACTACTACAGATGCAAGTACACATAAATACCACGGCAAATGAAATTGCAATGCACACAAAAGAGACGCTCCTATTCCAATACAGTACTGTCCACCAATTCCAATATTGAATAAGCCCGTTTTATACGCAAACATTACCGAAAAAGCACAGAAAATCAACGGAACAGATTTTACAAGCGTAATACCCAGATAATATGAACGCATGGAAGGCTTTTTGTAATACATAAAATTCTTCAATATTGTAGACATTGCCTTTGGTGCATTCTGTGCATTTATAAGAAGAAGAATTACAAAACCAACAATAATTCCAATTAAGGCACAAATTATTGAAGCCGTAATATTCTTAAAGGATTCCGAATGTAGGAAATCTCTTGTTTTTGATTTTATATTTTCTAAATTCATTTTAACTCCTGCTAATCAAGACAAGCGGGCTTTTCCGGCCGCTATTGTCTTTTTGCTCCTGCCATGTAAAGTCCAAGCTCCTCGGCTGTTGTCTTTTTAGGATCAAATTCTCCAATGAATTCACCTTCGTACATTACAAGAATTCTGTCGCTAAGATTTAGAACTTCATCAAGCTCGTATGAAACCAACAGGACTGCAGCACCATTATCCCGATCTTCAATTATCTGTTTATGAACAAACTCAATTGCCCCAACATCAAGTCCGCGGGTAGGCTGGACCGCAAGCAAGATTTTATGCTTGTTATCAAGTTCTCGGGCAATAATTGACTTCTGCTGATTTCCGCCCGACATGGAACGTACAATTGTTCGACTGCCTTGTCCGCTTCGAACATCATATTTTTCCATAAGTTTATCTGAATATTCAGTTACATTGTCTTTTTTTATAAAGCCAGATTTCTGAAACCGGCTTTCTTTGTAACGGCGCAAAACTGCATTCTGGTCAAGACGGTAATCAAGAACAAGACCATGCTTATGACGGTCTTCCGGAATATAACTTAATCCTGCCTTGTTTCGCTCCAAAATTGATTTTCTTGTAACATCTTCACCGTCAATAATGATTTTAGTTTTTTCTATTTCAACAGGTTTTTCAAGACCAGAAATTCCATATGCAAATTCTGTCTGACCGTTTCCATCAATACCGGCAATGCTTACAATTTCTCCCGCATGAACATCAATATTTACGTGTTTTACACCAAGTCTTTCATGATTAATTTTGCAGGCAACGCTTAAATCTTTTACAGAAAGCATTACTTTGCCTGGTTTCGCAGGAGACTTGTCTACTGTAAATTTAACCTGACGGCCAACCATCATTTCGCTTAAGGCAAATATTGTTGTATTTTTTACATCTACAGTACCAATATATTTTCCTTTTCGCAAAACAGAACAACGATCGCAAATTGCCATTATTTCATTCAGTTTATGAGTGATAAAAAGAATAGATTTTCCTTCGTTTGCAAGATTTTTCATAATCTGCATCAGGTCGTTAATTTCCTGCGGAGTAAGAACTGCCGTCGGTTCATCAAAAATAAGGATTTCGTTTTCGCGGTAAAGCATTTTAAGAATTTCTACGCGCTGCTGCATTCCGACCGAAATATCTTCAATTTTTGCATCAGGATCAACCGAAAGACCATATTTTTCGCTTAATTCCAGAATTTTCTTTCGTGCAAATTCGCGGTCAATAAAACCGGCTTTTTTTAAAGGCTCGGAACCTAAAATAATATTATCAAGAACAGTAAAAATTTCTACAAGCTTAAAATGCTGATGCACCATTCCAATGCCAAGTGCGGTTGCATCATTAGGATCATTTATTTGTACAACTTTTCCGTTTTTTCGAATTTCACCTTCTTCAGGCTTATAAAGTCCAAACAAAACGCTCATTAAAGTTGATTTTCCGGCTCCATTTTCACCCAAAAGAGCATGAATTTCGCCTTTTTTTAACTGCAAAGTAATATTGTCGTTTGCAATAATTCCAGGGAAACGCTTTGTTATGTTAAGCATTTCAATAATATAATCACTCATAAGGAACATTATAACGTAATGTTTATAAATTTGATATAAATTGAATGCAAATTCAGACAAAAAATAGGGGAGTGGAACAAAAGTCCATTCCCCTTAAAACCAGAATAAATCCGGTATTTTATAAAAAACTTCTAAAACAAAATCTTTTATTTGATGTTAGGATACATATTCAATTTTACAGAAACTGCAGGTGCAGCATCAATTGCGTTTGAAACCTTTACATCACCTTTGAAGATTTTTGCTGTAAGAGCTTTATAATCATCAACAGAGAAGTTTTTCATAGACCATGTTTCTGTAGGAAGCTGAACGAAGTTTACGCTCATATCTGTTCCAGAAACAAGACCAAGTGAAGAAATCTTTCCACTGTATGTTGCCCAGTTTCCGTCAAGAATTGACTGAAGAACAGCATCAACTGTTGCACCAAGACCCTTCATAGCAGAAGTAACGCACATACCGTCTCTGTATTCATTAATCTTAGAAGACTGATCAACGTCAACACCAATAACTTTTCCGTTTTCAACATCTTTTGCAGCATCTGCAGCAGAAGTCCAGATAGCTCCACCACAAGCAAATACAACTTCTACACCACGGTTTTTGTACCAACCGTCCATATAAGCCTTAATCTGCTGGTCGCCATAGAACTGTCCACCATAAACATATTCAACAGTTACTTTGTTAGAAATTCCCATTTCTTTTGCAGCAGTATCAATTCCCTGAACATATCCAAAACCATAGCGGATTACAGCAGGAACAGCCATTCCACCAAGGAATCCAAGGTGAGTATAACCTTCTTTTACAGCAGCATAGCCAGCCATAAAGCCAGGAATCTCTTCTGCATAAACTGCACAGAAAATATTAGAAGGAATTTTCCAGTCTACTTTTCCAATAGCAGATGCAGCAGACATAATGTCAAATTCGCTTACATCAAGACCAATAAAAGTAACGTCAGAGTTAGCATCGGCAAGCTGAGCGATTGCATCAGCAAAAAGGTAACCAGGAAGAACAACAACATTGTAATCATCCTGAATTGCAGCGTTGATAGAAGCTACACGGTCAGCAGTTGAATCTCCGGCTGGTTTATAGTAATTAAATGTAAGATTGTTCTTTTCACAGAAAGCCTTACAAGCCTGATAAGTTGTCTGATTAAATGACTGGTCTGTAATATCACCAGAGTCTGTAACCATTGCAACTTTTACAGAAGAAGCATCCTTTGACTGCTTCTTTCCGCCGCATGAAACAAATGACATAAGCATTGCAGCTGCCATTGCTAAAATTGCGAGCTTTTTCATAATAAATCTCCTGTTATCGCCAAAGCGATATTTAATTTTATTATGGGAAAATTATATCACATTTAAATAAAGAATTCTATTACTGCAGGATTTCAGGGCTTCGTCATGATTCAATAGTACTTGCAAAATTGAATATATTATACGTTAAAAAAAAACCGGATTCCCAAACAGTAACACCAAAAGGGAATCCGGCCGTCCAAATAAATGGACATCGGAGAGAGTTTATCAGCTTATTTACAAGCTTCTTATAATATAGAGAAAACTAAAAAAAAAGTCAAGTAAAAATAAAAAAATTTACTAAAATTTTAAGAAAAATTATTACCAAACACCAGCGGACTTATTAAAAAAGAACAAACTAAAAATTGCTTTCGCAATT
>DEEV01000036.1:0-4253 GCA_002350445.1 Treponema sp. UBA2869
TATATACATTTATTATAGCACTCAAACACAAATTCGCAAGTTATTTACAAGTTATTTAATTGAACAGTTTATGACGAGTGTTTATAATATAAAAAATTTACCCCCGCTGACGCGGAATTTATAAGGAGGTGTTATAAAAATTACGTCCCTGTAATTTTTATAACTGCAGATTTTGCCATTGGCAAAACTGCAATTTGATGCCTCCTGCATCACCGCTGACGCGGAGTTTATAAGGAGTTCCACTATGGACTTGATTTATGGTATTAAAGACAAACCTAAATTTGGAAAAGTTGTTTTATTTGCAATACAGCAGCTTTTGGCAATTATGGCAGCAACAATCGCCGTTCCTGCAATTGTAGGACACGGACTTACTGCCTCTGCAGCTTTATTCGGAGCCGGAGTTGGAACATTTGTATATCTTCTGTTTACAAAAAGTTCAAGTCCTGTTTTCTTAGGAAGTTCTTTTGCTTTTATTGGCTCTATGTTCAGCGCATTCGGAGGAGCAGCTTCGGTTACAGTCGGTTACTGGGGATTAATTATTGGTGCCCTTATGGCCGGTCTTGTATACGTAATTATTGCAATTGCCGTTAAATTTTTTGGAGTAAAATGGATAGACCGCCTTTTGCCACCGGTAATCATCGGACCAACTGTTTCTATTATCGGTTTAAGTCTTTCTGCAAATGCAATCGGCGACCTTATGAAATCAAGCGTTTCTGGAGGAAGCTCTTACATTGCACTTCTATGCGGACTTACAACTTTAGCAGTAACAATGCTCTGCTCTACTTACGGAAAAAATATTGGACGACTTATTCCTTTTATTCTTGGAATTCTTGCAGGTTATCTGCTTGCTTCTATCTTTGCACTTATCGGCGAACTTACAGGCAATTCATCTTTGATAGTTATAAACTTTGGCGCCCTTAATTCTGTAAAAGGACTTCTTGCACTTCCAAAATTCACATTCCTTATAGGCGGAACTGAAGGACTAAAGGGAATTAATGCATCTTACCTTCTTACACTTTTTGCAGCTTATGTTCCTGTTGCTTTTGTTGTTTTTGCAGAACACCTTGCAGACCACAAAAACCTTTCATCAATCATAGGGACAGATCTCCTTAAAGAGCCAGGTCTTACAAGAACACTTCTTGGAGACGGAATTGGAACAATGGTTTCTACTCTCTTTGGCGGATGTCCAAACACAACTTACGGCGAATCAATTGGCTGCGTTGCAATTACAAGAAACGCTTCTACAATCTCTATCTGGGGCTGTGCTGTTCTTTGTATTATCGTTTCATTAATTTCTCCAATTGTAGCATTCCTCGAAACAATTCCTTCCTGCGTAATGGGTGGTGTCTGCATTGCACTTTACGGCTTTATTGCTGTTTCGGGCTTTAAGATGTTCCAGACTGTAGATTTAAATAAAAACAAAAACCTTTTTGTTGCTTCTGTGATTTTTATTACAGGTGTAGGCGGAATGGTTGTAAAGTTTGGTGCAGTTGAAATAAGAACCGTAGCATGTGCTCTTATTCTTGGAATTCTTACAAACGTAATGCTTGGAAAAGAAGATAAATAGTTTTTTCTAATTTTTGCGGTTCCCTGCCTGCGGCAGGTCGCTATGTCCGGGGTTCCGCAAAGCTTCATTCAAACGCTTACGCGTTTGAATGTGGCTGCCAGAAAAATCTGTCAGCCACACCCCTCCCAGCGCTAACCTAGAACCTGTAAGTTCCGGTTGTTATTGTTCCACCATTTGAATAAATATCAAAGTTTACTGATTTTTGAGCAGCAGAAAGTTCATCGTAGAATTCTGCAACATTTGAAACAGACTTACCGTTTACAGCAGTAATTACATCACCATTCTGAAGTCTTAAAGCTGTTGCCGGAGATTTTTCCTGAACGCCTGTTACAACAACACCCTTTACCTTCTTATCGTCAATCTTAAGCTGTTCACGCATATCGTCTGTAAGAGGAGCTGCTATAAAGCCTGGCCAAAGTTTGCTGTTCTGAATATCAGAATCTTTTGCACGTTCTTCAATCTTAATTGAAAGTTCTACTTTCTTTCCGCCTCGAATAACGCCGAATTTTGCGGTTGTTCCAGCTTCAAGAGTTCCTACATCACGAACAAGCTGATTTACACTCTTAACAGCTTTTCCATTGAGTTCTACGATGAAGTCTCCAGGTTTAATTCCGCCTTTGAAAGCCGGAGAATTTGTAAATATTTCTGCCGCAAAAGCACCATCTTTACCTTCAAGTCCAAACTCTTTCTTTAAGTCTGATTTTATATCAAGTAAAGAAACTCCAACCCATCCGTAAACAACCTTTCCATTTTTAATAAATGAATCAATTGATTTTTTTATGTTGTTTATAGGAATTGCAAAACCAAGTCCCATAGAACCGCCGGATGATGAAGCAATCCAGGTATTAATTCCAATTACTTCGCCATAAATGTTTACAAGCGGTCCACCGGAATTTCCGCGGTTAATTGCAGCATCAGTCTGAATATAATCAGAAATAGAAGACATCTGAGACTGGGCACGGCCAGTAGCACTTACAATACCCTGTGTAACAGACTGACTGTAACCAAGCGGCGCACCGAATGCAAGGCAGATATCACCAGGCATAACAGTATCAGAATCGCCTAACTTAGCAACCGGAATAGAATTATCTTTTGCCTCAAAAGAAACAAGGGCAATATCCATTCTTTCATCTGCACCTACAAGTTTTCCCTCAAATTCGCGGCTATCGTTCAGCTTAATACTGATTTTTGTTGCCGAACCTGCAACGTGGTTATTTGTAAGCACATAATATGTATTTCCTGAACGGCGTACAATTACACCTGAACCAAGTCCTTTAGCTTCATATTCCTGTTTATCGTCATCATTGTTTTTTTTCTTATCGTTGTCTCTGTCTCCTGGAGAGCCGAAAAAGAATTCAAACGGATTAGAAAAACCGCCAAAAGGATTTGAATAGGTTTTTGTTTCAGTAACATCAACTTCAACAACAGCAGGAAGCATAGTTTCACTTACAGAACGGAAAGTTGTCTGCAATGATTCAACAATACTTAATGCAGCCGCATTTTTTGACGGCGGGTCTGCGAAAGCTGCAGATGAAATCATAACTGCAAAAGCCACACATGAAATTATTTTTAACATTTTCTTCATCTTTGTTTCTCCTTTGTATAAATTAGGAATTCAGAATTCACTGTTTTTTTAAATATAACTACAAATAAAAAAAACAGTTACAAAAATACTGATTTATAACAGAATTTTAAAAACTAAAAAAATGATTTATTTTAAAACTGACTTTCCACAATAATCCAGATCTGTAAGAACTTCGGTATGGTCTGCAAATATTGCAACAGTATGTTCTTCATGGCAGCTTACTTCGCCGTCTCTGGTTACTACAGTCCAGCCATCCTTTAACACTTCAACATCGGCTGTTCCAAGGTTAATCATAGGTTCTATTGCAAGCACCATTCCTTCGCGAAGCCTTGGATTTGCACCATGGAACGGACAATTTGGCACAGAAGGATCTTCGTGAACATCAAGCCCTACTCCATGACCACAGTAATCATAAACAACACCATATCCATTTTTTTCTGCAATTTCATAAACAGCATTCGAAATGTCACTTATTCTATTCCCAGCGACACATGCCGCAATTCCGGCTTTAAGGCATTCTTCGGTAACAGCTTTTAACTTACGAACCTTTTCAGGAACCTTACCAATTAAAAGAGAATGTGTTGTGTCACTAATGTAACCGTCAAGATCTATTCCTACATCAAGACTTACAAGATCGCCTTCGTGTAAAAAGCGTTTTTTGGAAGGAAGTCCATGAATAACCTGCTCATTTATACTGATGCATACAGAGCCTGGAAAATCTTCCTGCTTCCATGCAGGCTTACCGCCATGCGACAAAATATAATGTTCAAAAAGTTTATCTATATCGTATGTGCTCATTCCGGCTTTTATTTTTGGAATAAGTTCGTTAAACATATCTGCTGTCAGATGACAGGCTTTTCTAATACCATTAATCTGTTCTACGGTCTTTAAATGAATCATAACTATAAATTACCACTTTAAATAATTTTATGCCATAGGATTGTTAATTAAAACTAACTTAATTTTTCAGCTTCGCGAAGACATATTTGAGAAGTTGCGTAATCTCCAAGTCTTGCATATTCTTCGCTCATTTTATGCAGAAAAAATGAATCTGCAGCGCGGCCAAAATTTAAATCTAAAGCACGCTCGTAAACATCCAGA
>DEEV01000036.1:4307-4589 GCA_002350445.1 Treponema sp. UBA2869
TTTTTCTTTAAGATTGAAAGCGTAAAATCGATGACCTCTGGAAAAAAAATATAAAAATATCTGTAGGAATATTCCATCTGAATTATCTGTTCCAGAAGAATGATTGCATCATAGTATTCGGCGCGAATTACAAGTTCCTCAGCAAGAATATATCCATAATCCATAAAATCCTCACGCGAAAACCATTTTTTCAAGGAAAAATCCGCGTGATTCATCTGCATGCGTTTGAACTCTGCAACGGCTTCATCTTCCTTCTGGTGCATAAGGGTGTAAAAAATCAGT
>DEEV01000089.1:0-1215 GCA_002350445.1 Treponema sp. UBA2869
TCTGCAATAGCCAGAAGACTTGAAACTTCGTCTGGTATTGGACCGAATCTGTCGGATAATTCAGAAAGAACTGCGTCAAATTCTGTATCATCTGTAACGGCAGCAATTTTTTTGTAAATTTCCATTTTGATTTGTGGATTTATAATATAAGTATCCGGGATAAAACCTGTATATTCCAGTTCAAGTAAAACTTCTGTTTGAGGCTGATAATCTTTTTTCTCTGAAAGTCTGCTTACAGCTTCATTTAAAAGCCTTACGTACATATCAAAACCTACAGAATAAACATCTCCGCTTTGATCGCGTCCTAAGAGGTTTCCAGCCCCTCTTATTTCCATATCTTTCATTGCAATTTTAAAGCCGCTTCCAAGTTCTGTAAAATCACTTATAACCTGAAGCCGTTTCATAGCAATTTCAGAAAGTGCTTTGTTTTCCGGATACAACAGATATGCGTATGCCTGTCTGTCGCTTCTTCCAACTCGTCCGCGCAGCTGGTAAAGCTGTGAAACGCCGTACATGTCTGCACGGTCAATAATAATTGTATTAACGTTCGGAATATCAATTCCGTTTTCTATGATTGTTGTCGCAATAAGAACGTGAAATCCACCCAGTTTAAAGCGCCTGAAAATATCATCAAGCTCTGTGCTGCTCATCTGACCATTTGCAACGTCTACAAGCACTTCTGGAACAATCTGTTCAATTTTACGCTTGGTTTCAAGCAGGCTTTCTACACGGTTATGCAGATAAAAAACCTGACCGCCCCGCTCTATTTCCTGTCTGATTGCTTTTGCAACCCTGTCATCGTTGTATTCGTCAATTACAGTTTCTATTGGCTGGCGATTTTGTGGCGGCGTTGTCAAAAGACTCATGTCGCGTATTTTTAAAAGGCTCATGTGAAGTGTTCTAGGAATCGGAGTTGCAGACATGGTAAGGCAGTCAATGTTATTTTTCATTTCTTTAAGTTTTTCCTTGTCTTTAACACCAAATCTTTGCTCTTCATCAATAATTAATAAACCNNCCAAGGTTTTTAAATTTTACATCTTTTTGAATAATGCGGTGTGTTCCAATAAGAATATCTGCTTCACCTGTGGCTATTCTACTTAAAATTTTTTTCTGTTCAGATGCAGAAACAAAACGAGACATGTGTTCAATTTTTACCGGAAAATTCTTAAAACGTTCTTTACAGTTTTCATAGTGCTGTTCTGCAAGAATTGTTGT
>DEEV01000089.1:1425-5434 GCA_002350445.1 Treponema sp. UBA2869
AACGAAGCTTCGAATGCGGCCTGCCATTCATTTTCCTTTGGAAAAGCAAATCCCCTGGATGCCTTGCGCCTTGAATAAAGGCTTATAAGTTTTTCTGCGAGTTCTTCAACAGATTGTCGAACTTTGTTTTTGCGGTTTTCCCAGGCTTTACTTCNNGGCGCGGATTTTCCCCCTCATTGCCTATATAGCGCTGAACAAGATTAACCTGCTCTATCGGGACAAATGCAAATTCCTTGTCGGCATACTCAAGTTTTATATAATCTCTTTCGTTGCCCATTGTTTTTACGCGTTCTATGCCGTGAAATCTTCCTATTCCCCAGCTAACATGAACTACGTAATCTCCAGGCGTAAGTTCAACGAATGTATCAATTGCCTTTGATTTTGCTTTTGAAAGTGTTTTCGGAATATATTTTCGTCTTCCAAAAATTTCATTTTCCTGAATTACAAGCAGTTTCTGCTCTCCAATTCCAAAGCCTGATGAAATTGCCTGCGGAATTAATGTAACCGGATTTGAATTTGTTTCAGCATTTGTAAAATCTTTAAATATTTCATTGATGCGTAAAAGCTGATTTTCATTATCTGCAAAAATAAAAATATTCCAGTCATCTGCTAAAAGACGTTTTAATTCTTCCTTAAGAAAGTTGATATTTCCAAAAAAACTGCGCGGCGGTTCGTTTTTTAGCGAAATTAACGCAGAAGAATCATCTTGTTCTGTTAAAACCGTCTTAAAAAATATACAGTTTGATAAACTTTCTGTTAATTTATTGAAGTTTTGAATTAAATAATCAGGCGGTAAAACCGGAAATTCTTCGCGGGTTTTCCGGTAAAGACCGTTGTATTCTCTGTCTATTACAAGCTGAGCGTTTTCAAGGCGGTTATGGTCGTAAAAAAGCGTAAATGCGTTTTCAGGAATATAATCTTTAAATGAATAAGTTTTGTCCCATAAAAGACTGTAAAAGAATTCCTCACCTTCTGCTTCTTTTGTTGTTTCCAGACTGGAAATCAATTTATCTTTTTCTAAAAGTGCCTGTTCTGTAAAAGGAAGGTGAATTTCTTTTTCGTTTTCTGTTTTGCTGTTTTCAAAATTACTGCTGGTGACTGCGGTCCTTTGGTAGTCGTTCAGCTTCTGTCTAAGATTTTGAATAAGTTCTTCAGTCCAGATAACTTCCTTCATCGGGTAAATCAGAATGCTTTCTTTTTTGCCGGTTGTGACTTGAGTTTCTGTTTCGAATTCCCTGAAATCTGTTATTGTGTCAAAATCAAAAATAATTCTTGTTGCGTTCTGGTCGTTTGGCAGAAAAATATCAAGTACTTCTCCACGCAGGGAAAATTCGCCTTTTGTGCTTACTTTTGGAACTCTTGTGTAGCCGGATTGTGTAAGTTTTTCTGCAATTTTTACTGTGTCAATTTTGCTTCCTTTGTTCAGAGTAAAGCACTGTTTTTTTATGTATTCCGGCGGCGGAAGCGGCGAAAGAAATGCTCTTTGTGTAATCAAAAAAATGACAGGTTTTTCACTAAAGGTTGTGCTGTTTTGAGCCTGTGTTAGTTTTGCAAGTGTTCCGCATCTTTTTCCAAAAATAACTGAACCGCGTGCGGCCGGTCTATATGGAACTGTTCCCCAGTTTGGAAAAATATTGATTTCTGCTTCCGGATAAACTACGCTTAAGTCGTTGAATATGCCGGTTATGTCGTTTTCTGTTGGTGCTATAATAAAGATATCACCGGAAAATGTTCTGTAAACTGGTGTGCTTTTACTGGTCAGGGAGTATTGGACAGAATGAAGTCTTTCTGCTTTGTTTTTTTTGCATAATTCTGATGCAAAATAAGAGAAAAAACTTCCTTGGATTCCTTCTATTGTTTTATTTTTGCCAGTATCTGAGAAAATTTGTGTAAGAGCCTGCTGTAAATCAGGCCATTTTTGCAATATTTCAGTTATTGTAGTTAATGATTTCATTTTTAATACCGATGATTAAAAGGTAAAAGTAAAATTTAAATTTAGGAGAATACGGTGAAAATTCGTAAACTTTTATACATTGTAGCAGTTTTTTTTGTTTTTGGACAGATAGCTTTTTCTCAAGATGCTCAGCCATTTTCACAGGCGTCTGTTTCAATAAAATATTATAACAAAACCCTCTATTATCCAGGCTCAGCGGAAGATACTCCGGTTTTTGTTCATATCACCGTAAAAAATAACGGTTCTGAAACACTGCGATTTAAGCTTGCAGATGACAGGGCGTTTAGTATGGATTTTAATGCTTATACAGTAAAAAATAATCGTCTTGAACAGACAGATTCTATTATAGACAAACGTACTTCTTATCAGACAGTTTACTTTAGGGAAATTGCTCTTGAACAGGGAGAAGAATATTCTTTTGTAGAAAACGTTAAAGATTTTCTTAAAATTGATGAAGCTTCTGTTTATTACCTTGAGTTGATTTTCTATCCTGAATTGTACAAAGCAAAGTATCTTTCGTTAAAGTCAAACAGACTTACACTTGAAATTCACCCTTCTCCATCGTCGGCATCTTCATCATATATTCCCGTAAAAGAAACAACTGCTGAAATCTTAAAACCTCAGGAACTTTCTCCTGATAAGGTTGTAGAACAGACTATTGTTGCTCGTCAGAAATCTTTGTGGGATCAGTACTTCCTTTATATGGATGTTGAAAGTCTTTTGAAGAGAACACCTTCTTTACAGAAAAAATATATTTCAGTTTCTGCAGAAGAACGCGACAGAATGATTTCTGTATTTAAGGCAGATTTAATGCAGTCTCGTATTGAAAATGATATTATTGCTGTTCCGGAGAGATTTGAAATTGAAAAGACAACTTACAGCCCGACAGAAGGAAGTGTTGTTGTTCTTGAATGGTTTAAGTATCAGAACTTCAGCGAAAAGAAACGTTATACTTACAAAGTTCGTCAGCGCGAAGGAATCTGGCAGATTTATGATTACAATGTAGTAAATTTGGGTACTGAGTAAATGAAAGCCCTTATAATTTCTGATGATAAAAGTGTAACTTCTCCTATAGATTTATTTTTGAAAAAAAATAATTATGATACGATTATATACCGCTGGCTTGTAAAGGCTCTGGATAATATCGAGGAAATTCAGCCGGATCTTATTATTTTGAATGCAGCTGAATATCCGCGCCATTGGAAAACTCTGGTGCAGTTTGTAAGCAGTGGTCTTGGCGGAAATGATGTAAAAATATTTCTTTATGAACCTTCACCTCTTTCTTCCGAAGAAGAAAAAAAATATGCTGTGCTTGGAATAACAGGTTCTTTTTCTGATTTATCAGACGATAGTCTTTCGGTGATTCTTGACAAAAAATCTGTAAGCGGCGAAATTATGCTTACTGGACCTGACGGTAAAATTTCATGGGGAATTGTTTCTGATTTTTCTGATAAAGAAATTACATGTNNTGTTTTATGAATGACACTGAGCTTTGTAAAGATGATTTTATAGAGACTGTTTCTCTTTCAATAAATGATGAATTTAAATCCTGTTCGGCAGTTGTTTCGGAATCGAATAACGGGACTGTAACGCTTTCTGTAAATGAGTATTATGAAGAAATCTAAGTCAAAAGATGCAAAATTTTTTTGCGAAAGCTGTGGCTCTGAAGTCTCAAATAATGCAAAGTTCTGCCCTACCTGTGGAAAGTTTTTTGCGGCTGTGCGCTGTCCAAAGTGCGGAAGAACCGGAACAAATGATGATTTTAAAGACGGTTGCCCAACCTGCGGCTATGCTGTAAATCCAGGTGCCGGTGGAAGAAACAGTGCGGGTTTTTCAAATATTTCATTTAACAACGACAGTCAAAATGGTTTTAAAGGCAGTAAAAGCGGTTTATTATCAGCCTTTTCTTTTTTGTACAAAAAACATAATTTAAAAACTAATTCTGCTGTTGGCTCGGAAAAACTTCCAGTTTGGGTTTATGTGTCTTCGTTAAGCGTACTTGCTGTGCTTGTAGTCTGCCTTTACAGCTGCTTATAGCGATTGTTAGTCAAAGTC
>DEEV01000089.1:5522-15800 GCA_002350445.1 Treponema sp. UBA2869
TGGCGGAATTGGTAGACGCGCTTGGTTCAGGTCCAAGTGAAAGCAATTTCATAGGAGTTCAAGTCTCCTTTCGGGTATTCAAAAATAATTTTTGTTGCAGAAAATTTCATAGGATTTTCTGCATTTTTTTTGTCTGAATCTGTTTTTTGTATTTCATTTTGATTTTGGTTTGCAAAATCTGTTTTCTTTTTAGCTTCCCAATTGTAAAGAAGATCATTTTCTACAGGAAGTCCTGCCCAGGCAAGATGGCACCTTACCTGATGCTTAAATCCGTTTGTAATCCGGCATTCTACTATGCAGCCTTCCTTCTCAACGCTTTTTATTGTAATTTCGCTCGTGTACAGTTTCTGTTTTCCAATTTTCTTAAGCTGTTCTTTGCCACATTCTTCTGTAACCGGTCGAACTTCCTTTTTTCCCGGTCCAAAATGCCTGAAATAAGAACTTACTGTAATTTTTGCGCCGGGTTTAAGCTGATTTTCGGTACAAAAAAAATCATTGAGAGCTGGTGGAAAACTTCCAAGCAATTCTGCATTTTTAGGATTAAAATGGCATTTTGCGGTGTAAAATTTTTGTATTCGTTCGTTTTTTTGTTCCTGCTCAAGAAAATCATAACATTCCTGATTTGCCGCTATTATTAAAAGTCCCTGAGTTGCAGTATCAAGTCTGTGCAAAAGCCCGCCTTCAATTTTCTTCCTGCCTTCGACGTTTTTTAGTTCAGGAAAAAGGCTTGCAGCCTGTTCAGTTGCGTTTGGTTCAAGGCTGTTTTCAAGCGGCGCAGAAGCTAGACCTGCGGGCTTGTTTATAATTAAAAACGGCTTATTTTTTGAAGGTTCTTTTAGGATTTCTATCTGATTCATTTCTTTGGGAACCTTTTTTTTAGTTTATTTACTGTCTTTAAAAAGCGTTCAGGTGTTTTTGTTCTGAACGTTGTAAAATCATTTTTGCCAGGAAGTTTTACTTTAAGCTGTACTGAATGGAGCATCAGTGTTGCATCCGGAAAAACAGAATCTTTTTTATTGTAAATTGAATCACCTAAAATCGGGCATCCGATGTATTTCATATGAACCCTTATCTGGTGTGTTCTTCCTGTTTTTATACGGACTCGAAAAAGCGAATAGTTTCCGTAACTTGCAATGCAGTGGTAAATGGTTCTCGCAAATTTTCCTTCTTCTGTGTCTTCTACAGCCTTAAATCTGTGACGGTTTTTTGGATCGCGGATTATCTGAGTGCGAATTTCTCCGGTTTTCTGTTTCGGAACGCCGTTTGTAATCAGTATGTATTCCTTTTGCAGTGTCCGGCTTTTAAATTGAGCCTGCAGCCATTCTTCTGAATCACGATTTTTTGCGGTAATTATAATTCCCGAAGTTTCTTTATCAAGACGATGAACTATTCCCGGACGTCTGTTCTTTAAGATTTCTTCTTTTCCCGCTTCTTTTAATTCCTTAAAACCTTCGCGTCCCCAGTGGTATAAAAGCGCGTTTACAAGTGTGCCCGTCCAGTTTCCGCAGGCTGGATGCGTTACCATTCCCTGCGCTTTATTTACAACGGTAACATTTTCATCTTCGTAAATAATATCAAGAGGAATATCTTCCGGCATTATGTCATCAGGAATATTGTCTTCCCACTGAATGTCAATCTGGTCGTTTGCTTTAACTTTTTGAGAAAGCTTTGACGCTTTTCCGTTTACAAGAATTTCGGTAACGCCGCTTTTAAGCTTTGAACGGTTCATTCCGTTTGGAAGCGATGCAATATATTTATCAAGTCTGATAGCTTCTGGAAAATCCTTAGGAACTTTTGCACTAAAAAACGGCATTACTGCTGCTCCTTCTTTTCTTCCTCAGAATTATCTTTTTGAGTTTCGTTAGATTCCTGAATATTTTCTGTGTCTTTAGCTGAATCATTATTGGTTTGCGGTTCAACAGGAAGAACCTTGAACTGAGGGTCAATAAATGCTTCATCAGAAACTTTTTTTTCTTTATTGCGTTTTGAAACCTGAACTATATAGTCTATCAGCCCTATTCCCATGCAGATTCCAAGCGAAGTTAGTAAAAGTCCTATCTGCTCTTCGGTACTGTAAGAAGAAGTATCAAAAATATTTGGAGAATATGCTCCGTCAAAATCGTGCTGTGCCCATCTTATTGTTGAATATGTGAGCATGGTGTCTATTGTAACAAAAGGCATTGCACCCAACGTGATTATTGTAAAACGACGTAAATCTTTTAGTCCCTGCGGAAATTCGTTTTCGTGGTAAGGTTCGGGCGTATGATCTGCACTTTCGTCTGCAAAAGCAGGCGTAAGCGTGCCCAAAAGCGAAATAAGGACTATCAGTGATATAAGTCTTTTATGTTTCATTTATGCCTGGTAATTCCTTGCGCCGAAAATTGCCGTTCCTATGCGGACCATTGTAGAGCCTTCTGCAATTGCTGTTTCAAAATCATTGGACATTCCCATCGAAAGTTCTGAAAGTTCAAATTCCGGGAATTTCTGCTGCATTTTTGCCTGAAGATTTTTTAGCATTGAAAAAGATTTTTTTATAAGGCTTTGTTCCTGCGTAAACGGGGCCATTGTCATAAAACCTTTTGGGTTTATGTGCGGGAAATTTCCATTTTTAATCATTTCAAGAATCTGTTCTATATCTTCTTCTTTTTCAAAGCCTGATTTAGATTCTTCGCCGGTATGAAATTCAAATAAAATGTCAATTTTCTTATTAATTTTTGCACACTGTTTTTCAATTTCTTCTACAAGTGCAAGTCTGTCTACAGACTGAATGCATTCCGAAATTTTTACTGCATTTTTTACTTTATTCGACTGCAGTTGACCAATAATATGAAGTACAATATCCGGATATTTTTCTTTTAATTGCGTAAATTTCTGAACGGCTTCCTGAACACGGTTTTCTCCAAAAAGCAGTTGTCCGTTTTTAATGGCTTCTTCAATTTCTTCTACCGGATGAAACTTACTTACAGCAACAAGTTTTACAGAATTTTCATTGCGTCCTGCTGTTTTTTCTGCTTTATTTATCTGTGATTTAATTTTTTGTAGGTTTTCTGCGATATTCATTTTTTTGCCTCAAAAATAACATCAGAAAGCTTAAGCATATCATTAATCGAAAGAACTTCTGCTCTTTTCATAGGATCAATTCCGCTTTGCTGCAGAATTTCAACTGCAAGCGCGTTGTTTTTAAGATATACACTCAGATTATTTCTTACAGTTTTTCTTCTGGAAGAAAACAAAGCCCGTTCAACACTTAAAAATGTTTTTATATCTTTACATTCCGGAAAGTTCTCTTTTCTGGTCATTATAACGGCTCTGGAATCAACATTTGGCTTAGGCCAGAAATTTCCTCCCGAAAGATCCATAACCGGCTTTATGTCGTAAGCCCACTGGCACAAAACCGAAAAAGATGAATAATCCTGACTTCCGGCTTTTGCGCACATTCTTTGGGCAACTTCTTTTTGAACCGTAAATACACATTTTTCAAAGCGAACGTTGTTTTCAATTGTATCTGCAATTATTGTTGCTGCAATGTTGTATGGAAGATTTCCAAAAAGTCTGTCAGGGATTTTTCCCTCGACTTCAAATTGTTTTTTCCAGGTTTTAAGCACATCGCCTTCTGCAATACGGAATTTATTATTTTTTGAATATGAATCAAAATACTGCTTTATAAGGCTAATAAACCCCTTGTCAATTTCGAAGCATGTAAGATTTGAACCTCTTTCAAGAATTTCACTGGTCATAGAGCCAAGCCCAGGTCCAATTTCCCATACTGTGGAATTTTCATTTATATCGAGAGCGTCTATAAGTTTTTTTCTGGCATCACCGTTTACAAGAAAATTCTGACCGAATTTTTTTTGCATGGAAAATCCGTTAATTTCAAGAACCTGCTTAAGTTCTGCCGGTGAATTATAATCTGGATGATTCAAATTAAATGCTCCAAACTGGCGCTTTTGCAAACAAAGCAACCAAAAAGTTTATGATATTATACTCTTTATTCAATAAAAATCCACTAGCACCGGCTGCGGACGGAAATATAAGGCTAAAAAGAATTAAAATAAGCCCGGAATAAATAAAAACTGTTATAAAAGGCGAAACAACGCTTGTAGCAACAATGCCAATTGGACTAAAGCTTCCAAAAATTTTTAAGCTTACAGGCAGCGTAAAAATTTGAGCTGATGTAGAACTTGCAAGTGATCGGCTTAAAAAATATGGAATGATTTTTGAATAAAGTCTGCAGAAAAAATCAGAACACATAAGAATGCCGCCTAAAGCTGCATAAGATAAAATAAAGCCTGCGTTGTAAATGTCTGACGGACGTAAAGCACATTGAAATAAAAATGAAAAACATAATACAAGAATTAAATCAGGCTCTTCGCTGCCTGCAATGGCTGCTGCAATCGAAATCATAGAACAGATAAATGCCCTTAAAAGAGACGGTGAAAAACCTGCAAACCATACAAAAAATATTAGAGTCGAAATTCTTATTGCAAACATAACTTTCCGCCGTTTTAATCTGCTGCCAATAAAAACGGCAATCGCAGAAAACATAGAAAGATGCATTCCCGAAAGTGCCAGAATGTGAGAAAGACCTGCAGTTTTAAAACTATCCGAAAGGCTTACGTCTGTAAATTCCTTTGATCCGGATAAAAGCGCTGTAAGAAGCCCGCCTGCTTTGCCCCAGGTGTACATAAGCCGCTTAAATTTTAATCTTGAGACAGCCCGTAAAAATGCCGCTTTTCCAGATATTTTTGTTTTATTCCAGCTTTGAAACGTGCATTTTTCTGTATAAAAAATACCTTTTTTAAATGTTCCGTAAAACGTACATTCTGCGCCTGTTTCGTACAAATAGTTGCCTTTTTCCTTTGCGTGCGAAAAAAGCCTGCCTGGAATGTAAGACTCCGCCATGTCGGACGGGATGCACAGTTTGATTATTCCTTCTGAACTGCCGGAAAAACCTTTTTTGTCCTTAACGCGTGAAGTTTTAAAATTGCATAAATACATGTTTTTTTGTGGATTTTTTGCAGGTGACGAAACAATTTTTCCGTGTATCGCACAAATCTGGCTTTCATTAAAGAGACTGTGCATGCAGTTCTTTTCGGGAATTTTAAAAATGCCTGAATAAAATACAAAAATGCAAATTAATGTCGAAACAAAAAAAGGTTTTGAAAGATATTTTACCATTTAAGCTCTGCCAGTGCCTCTCGTGCAGCTGACAGAACAGATTCCGGATAGCTTAAGTAAGTTACAGCCAGAAGGGAATCGAATGCCGAATTATTACCGATGGCACCTAAAGTTTTAATAATGGAACGGACAAGTTCGGTCGGTGTAGAACGTCCCTTGCTTGTCTGTCCGTTAAATTCTTCGAGGAATACTGTCAACGGTGTAACCGAGCCAACCGGCGAAACATTTTTCAGATAATCAATAATCTGTATAAGATTAGCTTCTGGAAGAAGTCCGCCGATATATTGTTTTTTTGCAAACTGAAAATAAGAAAGCGCAGTATCCGATGCTCTAGTCCAGTTGCTGTCGCTTAAAACTTTCATTGAATGCAAAAGAATTTCATTCAGTTCTGGCTGCAGAGTTGAAACATCCTCTACAGTTAATATAGCCTGAGATATTGTGTTTTCGGCAATTTCACACATAAAATTTGCAGGAATTTGTGAATTTTTTTCTGCAATTTTGAAAATTTGTATAATCTGCTTAGGATTTTTGTTATGAATTATGGCAATTGATTCGTCAATTGCGTCTGTCATAAGCTCTGTTATGGCTGGTTCAAAAGAATCATTTAGCTGAGGATAAAGATTGCTGTTGTATATGTTAAAAAGAATTATAAACGATTTTTTATTTCCGATTTTTGAAATTGCGGCAAGTGCTGTTTTAAGTATGTCGCCGTCGGTTTCCGCAAGGTTATTTTCGTAAATGTAATTGTTTAAAAATTCTGTAAAGCCGGAATCTTTAAGATTTTTGCCAAGTTCTTCGGCTTTTGCAAGAAGCGCAATCTGAACGGCGTTACTTGAACTGAATCCTGTAAAGAGATTTTCAAATGTTTTGGAATCAGAAAAATCTTCCGGCAGAGAAAAAACTGCTTCTACAACAAGTTCGTTCAAATCTGTATCGTTTTCAAAAAATTCCCTGTTTTCCAGAGAAAAATCAATTGCCTTATATGCAAGCCAGGTTTTGTCTTCGTTTTCGGCTTGTTTTACAGCAAGAGTTTTTTCAGCGATGTTTCCCTTTAAGAATTTTACGCGGAGATTTTCGTTAGCAGACTGGCAAAAAGCATTAAGAGTAAAAACACAAATGGCAGCTGCCAGAATTATCTTTTTTATCATTCCAAATCCTCTGATGGTTTACTAATTGGAGCTGCTGTAACAGCAGATTCATCTATATCATATTTATTTTCAACGTAGCCTTTTTCATGCTTTTTTACGGAAAAGTCAAAAGCGTTCAAATCGGGAAGATTTTCTCCTTGAGGTTCGTTTTCTACTTGAACTTCTTCCGGCGCTTTGTTCCAGTCGTTAAGAAGGTTTTCTGTAAGCGGATTTTCTTCCGGTTCTTCGTTTTCCAGGTTTTCAGATTCAGAAAGCTTTGTTAATGATGCTTTATCGCTGTTTTCAAATGAATTTTCAGCTTTATTTGCAGAAATATCCTCTGCAATTTCGTTTACATTTCCAGCATTGTTATCTGAAACGTTTTCATTTATGTTTTCATCAGCATCTATAGGCTCTAAGCCCTCTGAATTCAGCTGATTATCTGCTGTATCACCCTCGCCCTGTACATCAGTATTTTCTGTGTTTTCAGAAATTTCCTGTGCAATGGCTTCGCCGTTTGTTTCGTTTTCCATATCAGAATCTGCCTGGTTTATAGCGTCAAGAATTTCCTTTTCGTTTTCAGGCAGCATATTGTAAACGTAACGCAAAACTTCGTTGCGCATTGGTGTTTCAATATGAGTACATTCAAAATGCAGCAAAGACTGGTTTTCATCTTCGTTAAATTCAACAGTTCGTATAATACCGAACATAACAATAAGCATTGTTTGAATTGTAAATTGAAGCTTTATCTGAACGTTTTCTACACCTTTTCCGCCAATTTTTATTAAGGCTCCGGATTCAGAAATGTCCTGAAGAATACAGCGGTAACCGCCCTTTGTTTCAATTGCGCTATAATCAACATTGCGGTCTTTTATAATATAAAGCATTCCGTGAATTTCGCATTTTGCGCGCACTGATTTTCTTTTCTGGGTTCTTACAAGATTGTTCGAATGTCTTAAAAAAAGCGAAGATTTACCTAGAAAAAGTCCGCTTTGTTCAACAGTTGTGTCAAAAACATAGCGGGCATCGCCTTTTCGCCATAAATAAACGCTTATTACCTTGTTTACCCATTCTTCTGCCGTTATAGGAATAAGATTATTTTGTTTTGGAATTGAAACTACAATTTTATTTCCATTGTTTACAATTTCCGAAGCAAAAACACCCTTACCCGGAAGCAGAATTCTGATTTTTTGACCTTTGTCCAGGGCCATTGTTGTAAGTACGCCTTTTTTGTCATCAGACTGATTCTGGAGCTTTGTTCTGTAATTAAAAAGCTTTGTCATTAAAAGCTGTTTGTGCGGATCATTAGAAGAATTTCCTTTTGAATCGGTAATTTGTGCCATGCACTTTGTTAAAGATGGCAAAGAATAAAAAAGCGAAGTTGGTTCTTCCAGCTGGCAAATCTGAGAAACCTTCCACAGCAGACTTAAATCTGAAAAGGAAAACCCCTCGTCAAAACCAGTTACAAAGAACTGAATTTTGTTTTTAAAGAGAGAATATAAAGTTCCCAGTGTTACAAGGGAAATTAAAACTCCAACAATAGCTATAAGTGCGTACACAATTCTCCTCTTTTTTATTATAATACCATAATAAGGAAGATTCAATGAAACAGCGTTCTAAAAAAGTTGAAATTTCAGTTTTTTTACTGATTATGTTATTTTATGTAATACCGCCGCTTTTTGTTTTTAAAGCCGGACAAAGTTTATTTTCGTGGAATTTTCCCTACGCTTCTGTTTTGATTGCACTTCCCTTTGCTTTTATTCTTTATTTTTTTTATGAAAAAAACGAAAAGCCGTTTATTATAAATTATCTTCTTTTTCTGCCGCAATTAGGCATTATTCTTGCATTTTCTTTTTTGTTAAAATTTGCGTCGGTTTATTTTAAGCTTGGAACAGAACATTCAATTTTGCTTCCGTTTGGCGTTTTTGAATGGTTTTGCTGCCTGCTTCAGTTTTTTGCGGCTGCATTTTATGAAGAAGTTTTGTACAGGTTTTATCTTCCCGAGCAGCTGCTTAATTTTACTAAATCCAAGGCTTTAGGTTTTATTTTTGAAATTATTTCACTTTTGTTTTTTGCATTTGCGCATTTGTATCTTGGAGTTTTTTCTGTTATTAATGCAGCTTTTGCACATATTGTTCTAAGATTCTGTTTTAAGAAAAACGGATGCATCGGCTCGCTTATTGCCAGTCATTTCCTTTACAATGTAATTTCTTTGATTCTATTGTAAGTCCAGCTGCTTATTTTTGTCCAGAATACATCCAGTTTCTTAGAAGTTTCGTCGTAATATTCAGATTTAACGGAATATTCAGATGAAGCCGCTTTATAAAATTTTAAGGTGATTCTTTGTTTTTTACCAGTTTCAATAACCAGAGTTTTTTCTGCCGGCTTTTTGTTTTGAGATGGATCTTTTGTTTCCGGGAAAATTTCCTGCGCTGCTCCGCCATGTCTTAATTCAAGAAGTGCTGCATTGTCAGAACAGCCTTTTGCAATAATTTTATCTGCTTCCAGCTTTCCAAAAATCTCGCGCGAAATAAGATACGGTTCGCCCCAGACTTGTCTTGACGTTGTAAGGTAATTGTCCAGTAAAGAATCTGTCTGGTAAAGTGCGGTTGATTTTCCTGTCATAAAATAGCGTTCTGTATTAGAAAAATCATGATTTCCAAAATAATAATCAACAAAAGTGTCGTTAAAGTTTATGCGAACGTGTACAGAAGTGTCTGAAAAGAAACGAAAATCATCTTTTTTGGAAATTTGGTCTGAAATTTTATACATATTACGAAGTTTTGTAATTTCATTAATAAAGTTTTCGCACTGTTTTGAATCAGCGATTATTTTTTTTGTGTCCTGATTCCGGGTTAATGTCCAGAATTTATCCTGTTTGCTTAATTTAATTCCTTCTGCTTCTTCGCTGGTTTTGTTTATGCTTATAGAAGTGATTTTATCTTTGTATTTTTCATTGAAAATTTCTGTTTTAATTGCTTTTCTTTTGTCTTGTACAGAATTATGCATTACAAAATGAAGTATAAGTGTTGCTGAAAGAAATATTACTGTAGCCAGAAGAATTTTATTAATTTTTTGCATAGGCCGCCTTCCTTGCTGCAAGATTTATAATAAATGTAATTATGATTAAAAGAGGAACGGCTGCAAAAAGAATTGCCAGTGAAAGTGTCCTCAGTTTTTCAAATTCTTCTGAGCCTGCCTGAATTAAAAGGCTTGTGTCTCTTGTCTGCTTTGATTCAAGGTCTGCAAGTTCATCTTCATTGTTTAGACGTAAAAGACTGTTTGTTATAAAGTTCAGGTTGCGGTAGTCTCCGTATTCGCCGCCGTTGTATTCAAGGGCAAGAGAATTGGAAAAATTGCTGTCAGAAATTACTATAACATCAGAATTCTCTGATTCTTCAAGATTGTAAAGCCCTTTGAGTGCGCCTTTTATTCTTGCGGCAATAATTTTTGAACCGCTTTCGCCGTCGCTGCTTTGTTTACTCTGTACAATAAATGGATTTGTTTCTATAAGTTTATCTTTACTCTGTTTGTCTGCTTTTTTGCTCCATGCAGCCGGGCTTGTAACTATGTACGGTTCAATTGATGCGTTTACAAGATCTTCGCTGTTTTGTGAAATTTCAAGAGGAACAGCCCAGAAGGTTGTAAAACCTGTGTTCGTGTTTTTCTGCGGAAGAATGTTTATCCACAAAGGATAATTTATAAACTGTGTAGATTTTCCGTCATCGCTTACCATTGTAATTCTTGAACAGTAAAGATCTGCGGCAACTTCATCTAAGAATTTTACGCCCCAGTTTTCAATCATTTCTACAATATTTGTGCGGCGGCTAAATGTCAGATTCCAGTCATTTTCCAAATCTACTGAAAACTGATTTGCCATTATAAAGGCGCCACCCTTTCCGCTTAAAATATAATCTTCAATTGCTATTGCATTTTCAATGGAAATATAACTGTCGCCGGCAATTAAAAGTGG
>DEEV01000089.1:15994-16325 GCA_002350445.1 Treponema sp. UBA2869
TCGACCGGCTAAATCATATTCAAGGCTGTCTGCAGAAAGAAGGAATGGAATTGTTTCTGTATTTCCGTCGTATTCAATTATCATTGCAGAATAAACTTCCATAAACTGAACGGAAGTTTTATCTGACGTTTTCATCTGTTCAGGTTTTATTCCCTGGGCGTCTAAAAGCTTTTTTATAGAATCTTTTTTATCCGGGTCCTGCACCTGGTATGAAATTTTCTGCGACATATTTGAATACTGTGCCATAAAGTCATTTATGTCGCGAACCTGGGGGTAAAGCTTTGCAAGTGAGCCGGAGCGGTAATATGTAATTTTAAGCGGATTTTCTATT
>DEEV01000089.1:16339-23480 GCA_002350445.1 Treponema sp. UBA2869
AAATCTATGCGCCTGTACCACACCTGACCGTTAATTATAAAAAGCACAGCAGCAGCATAAATCAAAATAACCAAATGCTTTAGGTTTTTAGGTGGATTCTGCCCTGCCTGCCTTTCGCAAATTCTCCAGGAAAGCGTCAGAAAAATTGCTGTAAGTCCTGTAAACCAGGTTAAGTCGCGGGTATCGATAATACCTTTTGTTGCGGCGTCAAAATGCCATGCAAAGCTTATGTATTTTAATAGCGACGAAAATTTGTTGCCGATTGTAAAGTAAACCGGTGCAAGGTGCGAAACGTTTAATACGGCAAGAAAGGCGGCGCTAAAAATAAAAGCTGCCGTTGAGTTTGTGAAAACGCGGTTTATAAACATTGTAAATGAAATAACTGCGGCACCGTATAGAATCAGGCAGAAAAATCCGCTTACGGCCTGCCCTGCATCTATTTTGCCAAAAAAACTTACACAGACGGTCGCGGGAACAATGGTCAAAAGTATAAGGATGTAAACGGCGAGGCGCGGTAAAAAATCAANNATAAAACTTTTATAAAGCGCGGAATTGGAATAAAATTATCGTAAATTGCCGTATCTGTTCTGCTGCAAAGTGCGGGAATAATCAAAATGCAGATTAACGGAACCGACGAAAAAAGTACCGTTAAATCGGTTGTTCCTTTTCCGGTAAAAAACTGATTTTTAAAAAAGAAATTAAGATACAGAAAAACTGAAAATATAAGGGCCGAAAGATAAGCTGCCGGATTTGTTTTCTGCTGTTTTAAAAATTGTAAGGCAATGTTTTTCATTCAGCTTCCTCCGAAAGTTTTATAAATTGAGCTTCCAGATTTCCTGATTCATCAGCCTTTGTAAGCTTTCCTTTGCTAAGAATGTAAACTTCATCGCAAAGCTCTGAAATTTCGTGAAGAATATGAGTAGAAAGAAGCACAGCCTTTGTTTTTGAAAGTTTTTTTATAAGGTTTCGCATCTGTGTAATCTGAGCCGGATCAAGACCGGAAATAGGCTCGTCAAGAATGAGATTTTCCGGGTTATAAATAAGAGCCTGCGCAAAAGAAACCCTTTGTTGCTGCCCTTTTGAGAGCGTTTTTATTTTTTTTGAAAGAAGTTTTTCTATTGAACAGTCTTTTGCTGCTTGTTGAATTCTTGCAGGAATTTCAGTTGTCTGAATTCCGTGCATTTTTGCAGCATATTCAAGAAATTCGTGCACATACATTTCTTTTGGAAGCAGCGGAATTTCCGGCACGTAACCTGTAAATTTCATTGAATTTTCGGGGCTCTGATTTATGTCGAAAACTGTGCCGTTTTGTGTTGTAAGGAGAATTTTTCCGCTGTCTATGTGATGAAAACCACATATTGCCTTAAGGATTGTTGTTTTTCCCGAGCCGTTTGCTCCCAAAAGTCCGATTATCCTGCCCTTTTCTATTTTCAGGTTTATGTCTTTAAGAGAAAAATCTGTGTTTTTGTATGATTTACAAAAATCCTTAAGTTCTATCATTGGGCAAAACTAATCTTCAAACGGAATGTCAATCTGCATACGGTCTTTAGAAAGCTCCGTTTTTGGCCAGATTTTCTGAGCTTCTTCCAGAAGAATATGCAGTTCTTTGTCTGTGTAACGAGGGCTATAGTGAATCATACACATGCGCTTTACGTTTGCCTCTTTTGCAATTGTGGCAGCCTGAGTTGCAGTCATGTGTTTTTTTTCTTTTGCCTGATCTTCCAGTGCTTCTTCGAACATTCCTTCGCAAACAAGAAGGTCTGAGCCCCGCACTTCATCAATGATGGAAGGCTTAAAAAGCGTATCTGTTACATAACTGAATTTGCGTCCGCTTCGTTTTGGACCAAGAACCTGTTCTGGTTTTACAGTGCTTCCGTTTTCTGCCTGAACTTCAAAACCGTTCTGAAGCTGAGACCATAACGGACCGCAAGGTACGCCAAGTTCCTTTGCTTTCTGGGGATTAAATTCTCCTGGGCGGTCAAGTTCTTCCAAAGTGTAGCCTACGCAGGTTTTTGTGTGCTCAAGAGGAAAAGCTCGGATGTAAAAATCTTTGCCGGAATGAACAACACAAGGCGCGGTAATTTCCTTAACCACAATCGGGTAATTTATGTACATGTCTAAAACCTTGCGGCTTGTTTCTATGTATTCTTTGATTTTTGGTGGACCGTAAATGTAAAGTGGTTCTGTACGGTCAACCTGAGAAGAAAGCATTAAAATTCCTGGAAGTCCTGTAACGTGATCTGCGTGTGTGTGCGAAACAAAAATTGCGTCAATTTTTTTCCATTTAAGATTCAGGCGTTTAAGCGAAACCTGGGTTCCTTCTCCGCCGTCAAACAGGAATAAGTCGCCGTCGCGTCGCAGTAAAACCGATGTCAAGTGTCTGTAAGGAAGCGGCATCATTCCACCGCAGCCCAAAATAAAAGCTTCCATGTTCATACGTGTGATAATAGCATAAAACAAACAAAATGTGAAATGACGTTTGCAAATGCCTTTTGTAAGTTTGTTTCAAAAAGCGGGAAGCATTTTTTTTGGTAAGTAATTACAACGCATTTGCAAGTACGTCTTTCAGGAAGTGGTTGTCTATTTTTGCTTCGTTGAAAAGCTGTCCCAGGGAATNNATTTTTTTTCTTCGTAAAGCTGACCAAAGCGCACAAATTCTTTTCCGCTTTTATCTTTTTCAATCATAATGTCAAAGGTGCGGTTCTTAAAAGTGAATTCAAAATATTTTGTGGTCTGCAATTTGAATAAAAGTTCGTCTTTAGTCATACTGATATTTTATTAAAAGTGTGGTATAAATTCAAATAATGAAAATTGTAATTTACAGTTCAAATACAAATGCTTACGAAGCAGATTCGCTGCGCATATTTACTTTCCCAAGCTGGAAAACTCAGTGGCAGAAAATTTGCGCCCTTCACCCGGAAAATGAATATGTTTTTGTTTCTCAAAAGCCTGCTTTTTTTATGCCCGAAGACTGCGAAATTCTTGCGCCGGAAGTTTCTGTTCAGGATTTTGCAGATTACATACTTTCAAAAAAGCCCGATATGGCTGTAGCCTGTTCTTTTTGGGTAACGCCTTTTGACTGGCTTTCGGTAAAAGACGCACTTATTGCAGAAAAGCTTCGAGAAAATGGAATTGAAACCGTCTGTCATCCGCTTAAATCTATGTTGATTTGTTTTGATAAATGGCAGACTCATTTGTTTTTAAGTGCAAACGGATTTAATGTTGCAAAGGCGGTTTATGTTCATCATGATTTGTATTTTTGTGCAGGCAGCGTAAAAGGCGTACTGGAAAATCCATATAAAGAAAGCGTTTTTGCACAAATTAAAAAACTTAAGCTTCCGCTTGTAATAAAAGATACTCACGGATTAAGTTCTTATGGAATGACTGTTGTAAATACTTACGGCGAAGCTTTCTGTTGTCTAAATTCAAAACGTAATAACAGCGACCGCATTGTAGAAGAATTTATAAGCGGTGAACAGTTTGGTGCAGAAATTCGAAGCTATAAAGGTGTTCATACGGTTTTTCCGCCGTTTAAGTTTTCAGTAAATCAATATGGAATTACAAGTCCTAAACAGAGTATAAAAACAGGTCCTGTAACTGATGAGCTTTATGACATTTTCGGGCTTGAAAGTGAATTAAAACGTCTTGCCGGGCTTCTGGAGCTTGATGGCCCTTCTCAGGTAGATTTAGTTTTTGACGGAAAAAAATGGTTTATTATAGAAATTAATCCTCGGCTTAGCGGAATGTCCGAAACCTATGCTGCTTCAAGTGATTTTTTGTTTAAAAATTTTTTGCCGGTTGTAAACGAAAAGCTTCCGCTAATGTCAAAAGCAGAGCTTGAAAAGCTTTGTACCAGAAGCGACGTAAAATATGTGTGCCAGATAGAGGATTTAACTGCAAGGCAGGAACGCGAAAAAGGCTACTGCGAAGTTGTGCGGGTTACCGGCCTTTAAGCTTTTTTACAACCTTTTTATACCAGAATGCGCGCAGATTTTCCGCCGCAGAATACAGTTTGTAAACAGTTTTTAGCGGAACATCCCAGCTGCCTGTGCTGTGAAGAATTTCTCCGCCAAAATTTGCCTTGAACATGTAAAGACCGTGCATCGGGTGATTTTCGTCCTTACCTTCCGGCGGCATTCCGTACATGTCATAATATTTTGAACCATAGGCTTTTGCATCTCGCATTGCAGTCCATTGCAAAAGATGATTCGGCATTAAGTTTCGTTTTTTATTACTGCTTGCACCGTAAAGGTAAATTGCTTCGTCGTGGCTAAAAAGTGTCATAATTGATGCAATTTCGTCGCCTTCGTGCTCTGCAATGTAAAGATTGATTTGCGGAACGTCTTTGCCGCCAGCTATTTCTTCTGCCGAGCTTTTAATCAAATCAAGATAATAAGCCTTTGCGTGGCTTGAATTTCCATCGCGGGCGTTCGTTTCCTTTGTTAATTCGTAGAATTTGTCTATTTTTTCAGACAAGTTAATATAATTTCCGTCGTATCTGGCAATTTTTACGCCTTTTTTTTCGCTAAGACGTATGTTATAGCGCCATTTTGAATGCATTTTGGCAAGAATGTCTTCTTCGGACGGAGTTAAATCAACAAGAGTTGTGTCCGGCGGCTGAATGTCTACTTTATTTTTTCTAAGTTTTAAGCGGTCTGCAAAAGAAATGATTTGCATTCCGTCATTAAAAGTTTCTTTTTCTTCGAGGCTGCTAAAGCTGATGTCCGGATCAAAGCGGATTGCAATTGTGTTTTTAGGAAGAAAACTTTTTATTGCCTGTGCTGTATCTGTAATAAAATGTGCAATTTCCATTGTAAGGTCTTCGTCGGTTTTCATCTGCGAAGGAATTGCAAAAAGCGGAATATACGCTATAGAAAACCTGCCCTTGCAGAATGTTCGGAATATTACAGAAACTTCCTGAGAACCTTCAATTTTAAATTGTTCATCAGTATTTTTGTATTCAATATTAAATCTTATGTATTTCCAGCCGTGACGTGCTTTAAACTCGCACCAGAATGGAGTTTGTAAAAAACTTCCATCGTTGGTATGTTTTGTATCGTGAATTTCGCAGATTTTAATATCGAACATGGTTTCTCCAGTTTATACTCTGTTTAGATGTTATCAGGTAATTTTTGGATTTTTGATTTTATTCTCTGATAAAAAATAAAACTTACTCCAACGGACATTATTTCTGCAATTAAAAAACAGAACCATACATTATTTACGTTTCCTGTTTTGCTTAACAGATAAGCTGACGGCAAAAATACTACAAGCTGGCGGCTAAAGGAAACTGTCATGCTGTAAAGTGCCCTTCCGAATGCCTGGAATACCGACGAAAGTGTAATTGCAAATGCGGCGCCGAGGAAACTTGGTGCAATTGTTCTGAATGCTGGAATTCCAATTTTAAGCATTTCTTCATCTGCGCTGAAAAGTCTGAATAAAATACCAGGAATAAGTTCAAACGCAAGAACTCCAACTGTCATAATTGCAAAAGCGGCAAGAAGTCCACCCTTGATTGTTTTTTTAATGCGTTCTTTATGCTGAGCGCCGTAATTGTATGCAATGATAGGAATAATTCCACTGTTCAGACCAAAAACAGGCATAAATACAAAGCTGTTCATTTTAATAAATGCACCATAAACGTTAATTGCCGTCATGCTGAACTGTCCAAGAATCAGATTCATAAAATAAGTAATAAACGAAGTTATGGAATTCATAAGAATTGAAGGAATTCCGACTTTGTAAATGTTTTTTATGATTTCCCATTTTGGAATAAGGTTTTTAATTTTAAACTGAATTTCTTTGTTGTTGCGCAAATTTAAATAAACCGAAACAATCAGACCAAGTACCTGTCCAAAAACAGTTGCGTATGCGGCACCTTTTATTCCCATTGCTTTAAATGGTCCAAGACCAAAAATCAAAATCGGGTCAAAAATGATGTTAAAAATTGCGCCTGAAAGCTGGCTTATCATCGAAAAGAAAGTTTTTCCTGTTGCCTGCAAAAGACGGTCAAACATACACTGGCACATTATTCCAAAAGACCAGAAAATGATGATTGAAAGATATTCAATACCATATTTTATGATTGTCTCGACCGGAGTTTGCGAAGAAACGTAAGTCTTAATAAAGAAAAGACCGAACAGAAGAAATAAAATGTAATTTAAAACGGCAAGAAGAATTCCGTTCATTGCAGAACGGTTTACATCTTCCTGATTTTTCTGTCCAAGACGTTTTGCAAGAAATGAATTTACACCAATGCTTGTTCCAACTGCAAAACTTATCATAAGGTTTTGAATTGGGAATGCAAGGCTTACTGCTGTAAATGCATCCTGACTTATTTTTGCAACAAAGTAGCTGTCAACAATGTTGTAAAATGCTGTAAGAAGCATACTTATCATAATTGGCAGGCTCATGTTGATTATAAGCTTCATTACAGGCATTGTGCCCATTTTATTTTCTTGTAATTCAACTTTTGTATTCATTTAATTAACCAATATCAGCCGATTTCAGAGTTTAATGCTTTTGTTGTTTTGATTTCTTTACCGTCTGCAAGCAGCTTCTTTCCGGCAATCTGAACAACGCCGTCTTTTGCTGCAATCTGAACTGCAAAGAACTCATCGCCTGTAATCTGCTCTTTCTTTGTGGCGTTTACATCAGCACCTTCAAGAACAACCTTAGTTCCCGGCTTTGCCCAGCTGGCATCAAGAACTTCTACGCAGTCCTTGCCATCAGCATCTTTGTAATCACCAGCCAAAAGCATACCGCGGCTTTCAACACCACGCATTGTACGAGGAGCAAGGTTAGCAGCGATAATTACATGCTTACCAAGAAGGTCGCTCTCTTTGAGGTACATGCGGAGACCCGACTGAATAGTACGAGGAGTTCCGCTTCCATCATCAAGAGTTTCAATATAAAGCTTTTCTCCTTCCGGATTTGGCTTTACGTCAACAATCTTTGCTACAGTGAGTTCAATATTTTTATTGAAGAAATCAGCTTGCTGGTCGAGTGGCAATACAGCTGGCTCGGCCTTTTTCTTATCTGCTTTCTTTTCTTTCTTTTCAGACTTCTGCTGCTTTCCTGCAAACTTCTCGCGGAAGGCAAGCATTGTCTTCTGATCCATTGGCTTAAAGTAAACTTCAGT
>DEEV01000089.1:23710-27993 GCA_002350445.1 Treponema sp. UBA2869
GTTGCCTGGAACTTCTTATTACAGATATCAGAAATCTCGAACATTGTGTGGAAAGCGTCCTTGAGGTCAGCCCATTCAAGAGAGGCTGTTGCCTTAGCTTCAAGCTCGCGAACCTTTGTCCAGAGTTCTTCATCAACTGGGGCGTCAGGAATCTTTCCTTCGTAATATTTATTTACAAACAAGAGTGTGCGGTTTACAAGGTTTCCAAGATTACCAATCAGCTCGCCGTTAAGCTTTTCCATAAAGTCTTTCCAGGTGAACTGATAATCCTGCTTTTCAGGGCGGTTATAGAAAATGTAGAAACGCCATGCATCAGCAGGGATTCCGCTCTCAATTGCGTCCGAGCCAAATACACCAACACCAAGACTCTTAGAGAACTTTCCGTCTTCGTAGTTTAAGAACTCAGTAGAAGACATGTGGTGAAGCTTTGTCCACTCGTGAGGAGAGCCCAACATTGTTGAAGGGAAAATTACAGTGTGGAAAGGAATATTGTCCTTACCGATAAACTGGAAAAGATCAACCTTTGGCTTATTTTTGCCCTCTTCGCTTTCGCTTGGAATCCACCAGCTCTTCCAGTCAAAGCTCTGCTTGCCGGCCTTTACAAGTTCATCTGCCAGCTGCTTTGTAATTGAAATATATCCGATTGGCGCATTGAACCAAACGTAGAAAACTTTATTTTCATAACCAGGCTTTGGAACAGGAATACCCCACTTAAGGTCGCGGGTAATTGCTCGTTCCTGAAGACCATCGCGGATCCATGCCTTAGTCATGTTGATGGCGTTATCAGCCCAGCGGCCTTCCACACTAGCCTTTTCCATCCATTCGTTGAGCTTGCCGCTCATTGCCGGAAGGTCAATGTAAAGGTGTTTTGTTTCGCGAACTTCCGGAGTTCCGCCGCAGGTATGGCAGCGAGGCTCTTTAAGTTCAGTTGGATCAAGCAGAGAACCGCACTTATCGCACTGGTCACCGCGGGCCTTTTCGTAACCGCACTTAGGACAGGTTCCGTCAACATAGCGGTCTGCAAGGAACATGTTACAGTGAGGACAGAAAAGCTGCTTGTTTACATGCTCGTGAATAAGGCCGGCCTTGTCCAGGTCGTTGAAAAGCGACTGTGTAATTTCAGTACACTGTTCGTTAGAAGTGCGGCCAAATTTATCAAAATCAATTTTAAACCATTCGTAGATTTTTGTGTGCTCGCCATAGTAGTGGTCGCAGAGAGCACGAGGCTCAGTCTTTTCTTCAAGAGCCTTAGTTTCGGTTGCAGTACCGTATTCATCAACACCACAAACATAAAGAGTGTCGTATCCACGGCTACGGCAGAAACGCGCAAAAACATCGCCCGAAAGCGACTGAATTATATTTCCCAAATGCGGAATGTTATTAACGTAAGGTAAAGCTGCTGTGATAAGTCGTCTGTTCATTTTACTTCCTTGTGTAAGCCCGCTGGCGGGCGTTGTTCTATAGAAGAGCGTTAAAAAAATTGCGAAAGCAATTTTTAGCTCAACCATGAAAAAAATAATTACAACATTATAGTGTTTTTTGAGAAGATATTCAATTTTATCAGGGCCCAAAATCAATTTCCAAGACGCGTTCCGGGGCTCGCTAGGCGCTCGGCCTCCTCGTACCGGTAGTTTCGCTCCCTTCGGCAGGCTCAGGGACCGCAACCACCGGTACTGTGGTGGCTACCTGCGGCACCCCTCCATGCTTGGGGCACATCACAGTACTATTTAACAGAAATTAAAGTTAATGTGTATTGTAAGTAGAACCTGTATGTTCGTATAATTCTTTTACTCTTCAAATATCCTTGAACTTAAACTAGAGGCAAAGGCGTTGACAGCTGGATCTGCAAAATTACCGCGTTTGGTTGATCCGTTTTCGGTTACACCACCAGTAGCGATCAAATATGTAGTTTTCGCGCCAGTTGGAACATAGAATTTAAGACTACTGTTACAGTAAGAAAATTCCTTACAGGAATTAGCGTAGGTTAAAGTTGGAGGCGTAGTTCCCTTAAAGTGAACTTCAGTAAGAGCACCGCAAGAGCGGAATTCATTCCATCCAAAATACCTGATAGAACTTGAAAGAGTGACTTTTGTCAAAGAAGAACAGTTTTCAAAACAATACATTGGCAAATCACTTTGTGTAAGACCTGAAAGATCCGCTTCTGTAATTTTTGAACCTTGAAATACGTTACTGCCACCAAATGTTTTTATTTGTGAAAGTCCATTTACTTTTTTACATTGACTGCCCGCAAAAGCTTCATCTCCAATCTCGATTACAGTGTCTGGCAATGTAAATTCTTCACCCTGTTTATTTCCTGGGTAAAGTACAAGTTTTGTTTTATTCTTATTATAAACAACGCCATCAGCAGTGCTGAAATTTGGATTAGAATTGCTAATTGAATATGATTCAATATGTTTTCCCCAGCTGTATTGAGTGTCGTAATAATCAAACGCAGTTAATGATGCAGGAAGAACTATTGATTTTACTCCGTATCGAGCATGCAGTTCAAAAGAAGTTACCGGAACATCTGACAAATCAAGATTTATTCTTAATGTATGATCAGCTTCATATCTACTGTCGATTGCTGCCGCAAGACCATCAATATTTGAGCCAGTAATTTTTAAATTACATTCACCAGATAGTGTCGCAATAATATTTACATAATCTGGAACAATAATATAGTCCAATCCGCAAACACTTCCGTCGCTGCATGTCACGCTTCCTGTAGTTTCAGAACTTTGCTTAGCGCCGTCGTGCCATTTTGTTGAATCGTTGTTCTGGTTAGAACGGTTTACCTGTCCCCACTGCTCTTTTGTTCCCAGGTAGGTGATTGCAAATCCGCTCTTGCAGCCTACAAAAGCGCCTTTCTGTATTCCGTGCGGGTCGCTGCCTGTGCTTGTTCCTGTAATTCCTGCCGGAATTGTAATTGATGCAAGATTTGAACAACCGTTAAACGCATTTTCGCAAATCAATTGAGTATTCTCACTTAACGTAACACCTGCAAGTCCAGTACAGCCGCTGAATAGATCCGGAATTACATATTCCATCCAGTCAGGAAGCGTGATTGAAAGCAGGTTTTCGCAATTCTTAAAGTATGCGCCGGTGTTATATGTCGAAATTGAACTTCCCATAGAAGTTCCTGCTGCGTTAAGGTTTATCTTTACGCCTGTTCCGTTTTTAGCTCTGATTGCCTTTGCAACTTTTGCAAGACCTTCATCATCTGCAGTAACAGTTGTTTCGTTGCCGGCGGTATTATCTACACCTGAACCTACCGCCCCTTCAACTGTAACATTATATGTTCCTGCTGCCGTAAGTGTTGAAATATAAGCAGCGGCATTTTCGGCGCTGTTATCGCAGACAAGAGCAAATTCATTATCGTGATTAATTCCAAGATAAGATGCGCAGACTTTTAAGGTGTATGTATCCTGGTAAGTTACCGTAGTTGGAATTGTTACCTTTATACCGGCTGCTGTCTGAGCTGGTGTAATGTCACAAACTTTAGAACTTCCGTCCCATAAACTTGCCGTCAATACAACTCCGGCTCCGCCTGCTGCTTCAACATCGTAAGTGCCCGTTGAAGAATCATAATTTTCGTAAACCTTCTTATCTGCAGGGTTATAGTAAAGTTCTGTTGGTGCTGCGGCACCTGGTTCCGTTCGTTTTACTGTCGGAATAAGTGTAAAGGTTGCACCCTTACCAGGCATAAATCCGTATGCCGCATTATTAAGAGCATCTTTAAGCGCAAAAGTAAAGTTATAATCTAGGGCTGTGTACATTGCACCGCTTGAAACTGCAAAGGCCGCTTCTTTTGAAGTTCCGTTGAAGGTCACACCGTAACCGTTTTCTGCCTTAAAGATTACGCCCGGTTTTACAGTATTTGTATGTCCATAATCATAACCGGTTGTAAAGTCTGCTGGATTTCCTATTGAAGGAGCACCGGCATCACTTGCTACCCAAGGAACATTAATGCCAATTTCACTTCCAGTAAGATTTCCTTCTATAGTAATAAGACTGCCAGGATTCATATAAAGGTTAGATGCAACAGTTCCGCTTGCCGCACTTGCATCCGGCTTTGTATTTCCTGTGATTTTTACTACACCATTCAGCTTTAATGTACCGGCAGAATAAATACCGCCGCCGTTTGCTCCGGCTTTGTTTCCGGTAATTGTTACAGCCCCTGCTGCTGTGCTTCCATCAAGGGTAAGAGTTCCCTGATTATATATACCACCACCAGTAGTTGTTGAATTCTGAGCAACATTACCTGTTACAGAACCACCTTTAAG
>DEEV01000089.1:28203-29354 GCA_002350445.1 Treponema sp. UBA2869
AAAGTCTTAGAAGTCTGAACGTATACAGAACTAAGAGAGTTTGCTCCCGTAAACTTAAGGTTTTCAATTTCAACTGCAGCCGGGCTAGAAGATGCTGTAAATGGTCTCTTTGTTGAACTTGTATCCTCTGGAGTTCCAGCATTTACAATGTAGGTTCCGCCGTAGCCGGTAATCTTTATTTTAGCCGAAGCAAGAGAAGGAATCTTTATAAATGCAGTTGGTGCAGGAGTTGATGTCCAGAAATCTTCCGGTGCTGTAAGATTGCTTAGTACACGAATATTGCAGACTGTAGTAGCGGCATCCATATAGTCGCCGGCTGTAATACCTGCAGTAAATGCATCAAGAGCTTTTTGAATTGTTCTGTATGGATATGCTCTTTTACCCGTTCCTTCGTCGTCTGAACCACTATCAGAAATATAGAACGTTGGAGTAAGTGTTACTTTTTTGTCGGAAACAGATCTTTCGTCGCTGGCAACATAGTATGCTTTTGTAGCCCAGGTTGTTATAGCATAAACGCCTTTTGGCAGTTTGATTGTTGCAGTTCCATTTGCACTGCCGCTTTTATAAGTGCCAGAAACGCCTGTTTTTGTAATTGAATAGTTGATTGTTACTGGTCCGCAGTCGTGTTCTTCTGTAACGGTTGTAGTTGTAGAAGTACCAGTTTCTTCGTCAGTTGTGGTAACATCCTGCTGTGTAAATGATTTTCCGTTATGTGTGATTGTAAATGTAAAGTAGCCGGTATCTTCGTCTGCTGCGTTGGTATCTTCTATATTAATTATTGGTTCACGAAGTTTTTCTGCTGTTGTAGAGATGTAAGAAGTTGTGCTTAAGCCGCCTTCGTCGCGCAAAGTGATTGAAAAGCGAACTTCGTTTGCACCGTTGGTTGCCATGTCAATTCCGGTATCATAATAAAGAGATTTATAACCGGTTGGAGCTGTAGAATTAAAATGGAAACCGCCGTCGTGCAAAGCGTAAACAGTTTTTGAAGAACTAAAAAGTGAATCTGTCACTGTTCCATCGCTGTTGTAAGTATAAGAATCGCCGTTTATAGTAATCTGATTTATATCTTTATGAATTGTTCCTGTTGTTACCGGCGCATGAAAACACAAAATGTAGTTTCCGCTTCCGTCGTTTTCCAGCTGGAGCATTGC
>DEEV01000089.1:29514-36668 GCA_002350445.1 Treponema sp. UBA2869
GAAAAGTCGTTTACAGAAGGATCTGGTGTAAAAGTAACACCGTCATCCTGAGGAAATTCAGCATTGTCATAAACGTAATGCATCTGAAGGTCGTAAGCCTGAGGGTTTCGCAGTAAAAGTTTAATTTCCTGGTCATCACCAGAAGGAATGCAGGTTACCCCCGAAGGGTTCACAACCGCCAAAGAAGGAAATTCATGCTGTTCAACAGCGGCAGTTTCAGTATATTTCTTAAAATACGCCTTAACAGGTTCGTCCCAGCTTGGCGAAAACAGATTTTCACAACCAGTTAAAAGCAAAATGGCCATCGCAGTTAAAGACGTAAGAAGCCACTTAATCTTTTTTAAACTTTTTGCAACTTTTTTCATAGTTATTAATTAAACCCTCAAAAAATCAAATAAACACAATACAAATATATTATAGCATTATTTTAAAAACTTTTCCTACCTGTTTATTTTCATACGCATGAAAAAAAGTTAAAATACGCATGAAAATCTAACGTTCGCCCTTGTTTTTGTCGCGGAACGCAAATCCAGGAGATACATCTGTAGTATCCATAACAAGAGTTTCGCCTGGATACAAAGGATAGTTATTTTTAAGTGTTACCCATGAACATTCCGACGCAAACCATACAGTTGGTCCATTTTTTTCTGCATCCGAAGGAACAGTTCCAATTACAAAACCGTGGTATGTTGTAGTTGTAATATCCCAGGTTACCCAGTAGAAATTTCCAGACATTTTATTGTTTCCAGAAAGATTTCCACTCATAAGCTTAAAGTTTCCAGGAGTTGCCCAAGAAAGCGGGAACGGATCAAGAGAATTTCCGCCGGAAGTAGCGTCGCCGCCAGTAACCCAGACTTTTAGTTCATTAAATTTAAGTCCATTGCCTGCCGCAGTATTGCTTCCTTTTGCATAATCGTGATCATCATAAGTGTCGCCAATATGGAATTTTAATACTGTTCTTGCGGCATATTCATAAGCGTTTTCGCTTTCGCCATTTGCCGTTGCGGTTGCCTTAATTGCAATTTTTACGCCGGAAGCATTGTTGTACGAACCTACCGCCTTGTCACCTGCAAGCGGAATGATTGAATCCTTCGTATAAGTATTAAGAGTTGTTGGAGCAGCAGGTTTTGTGCCTTTAGTACTTGTTGCTGTTTTACTATTTATTGTAACAGCTGTACCAGGTATTTCATTTGCAGCGTATTTTAAAACTGCACCCGGAGTACGACAGTCTATGCGCATTTTTGCGGACTGTGCCTTAGTCATATCTGCCGAGGCGTTTCTTGTGTTTGATGCAATATTTTGCGGTGTGGTTTTTGAACCTGTAATGCCTGTAATTTCGTAACTTGGTTTTAACAATCTAATAAACGGCGGTTCAACACCCTGGGACTGCAAATCATTTTTTGTAATTGCAACATTCTTGTTTTGAACTTCATCTGTAACTGAATTTTCAGGAATTTCAAGCTTATATTTTGCACCTTTTACCGGCAGCTTATAAGTATCACTCAAATCAATTACCAGAGTATAACCTTTATCGCTCTTATTACCGCTGGCGTCTACCGTATAAACTTCGTCTGCTACAACCGGAATTGTAACTATATGAGCTTTTGCAGTTGTGGTAAAGGCTGTTACTAGCTCCGAATCTGTATCTTTAAGGATTGTGGTTCCATCTGCTTTATAGAAATTCAAAATATATTTTGTTGATGTATCATTTTCAAATGATTTTGAAGCGCCGTTCATTCCCTTTGTATAATTTGCTTCCATTACATCCGGAATTTTTCCGTGATAAGAATTATATTCATCAACGGTAAGAACTGTTGGTACGTGATATTCTGTTGTATCCTGAGTTATTGTAATAGTTTCGCCAACCTTTGAAACTTCGCGGTCAAAGGTCACCATAAGCTTTACTGATACTTTTTTTGTAGTTGAATCAACCTGCTCTGTAAGATTTATTCCATTTGTAATAACCTGAGGCTTTCCTGTTACTATCTTAATTTTTCGTTTTTCGCTAAAGCGCTTTGAATCGGTTAGGGAAGGGAATTCCGGCGTAATAGTAACATTTGTACCTTCTGATTCAAAAGTTGCATTAAGCTTGCCATATGCATCACCTGTTTTGTCTAAATTCCAGCCAATAACGTCAAGGCAGCCATATTTTGAATCCGTTGCTGCTACATAGTTTGCGTCTTCCGAGTCTGCTGGCATGTAAATTGAATCGCCTTCTTCAATTGTATATTCAAAGGTAAATTCTTTTCCAGTTCCAAAAGAAAGCGGAACATCTATATGATTTGCTGTGCCGCGTTTTACGTTAAGACGCACCTTTGAACCGTTTGCGATTGTTACGGCTTTGCGGAATTGAATCTTTCCTTCAATTTTTTTAGTTGTTGATTTTGTTGAATATGTTCCGCTTACGGTTTTTGCCGTTATACCGGTAAAAAGTTCACCTTTTTCTATTGTAAAGATTTTTGCATCAGTTGCTTCGCTCTTGTTTCCGGCTTTATCTGTCTGACGCGCCTGAACAGTATAACGTCCGTTATTTTTAAGCTCTATTGTTTTATTGCTGTATGGAAGCCAGTTACCTCCACCGTCTATTGTATATTCAATTGTTGCGCCTGTTTCGCCGGAAAGTCCAAATTGAGTTCCATCATAACTAAATATTACAGAATCAGGATTCCATGAAGTTGAAGCACCATGTGCTGCCCTGAATGTTGGGGCTGCAGGTTTTGTTGTATCTATAACAATATTTCCAAGAGAAACTTCTGTTGCAGCCAAAGTCCATCCGGCTGTTTGGATTTGGTTTCCTGCGTTGTCGGTAACTGTAACGCCAGTATGCTCTATAGAAGCGAATGTGAGTTTGCCGCCAGCTGTTGTGTTGTCTCCTGAATTACTTGCTGCTCCTGTTGCCGGTCCCTGGACGCTATAAGTTAAAAATACAGATTTTGAACCGCTTACAATTGCATTTTCTGCTTTTTTGCCCGCAGGATTGCTAAAATTTACCCTTATCGAAGCAGAATTTGTTATTGTAACATCTTCATCAAATTCCAGCTGAATAAGAATATCTTTACCAGCGTTATAAGAACCGTCACTTGTTACACGTTTTACGCTTTTTACTTTTGGCGCAGTTGTATCAATTTTGATATTACGTGTATCTGCAAGATTCTGAATTGATGAACTTATTGCTACTTTACTTGTTATATTTTCCGGATTTGCAGAAGCGGCTGTAGCAGAATCAATCCATTTTGCACCGTTTGCCTGTATTGAATTAACGGAAAGTTTATCTATATCTGTTTCTTCCGTGTTATTTATAAGATTTCCGGAAGCATCGTGTTTTTTGCCAACTGTGTATTTAAATACATGAACCGGAGTTCCGCTGCCGTAGCCTGTTGTATATGTGGTCGAATCAAAATAAGCAATACCTTTGTTATTCAAAGTAAGGGTAGGGCTTCCTGCTGTTGTATTAATATTTGTGTTTTTTGTAAATTCGAGCGTTAAATAAAGTTCCTTACCGGCATTATAAGAACCATCATCGTTTAAGCAGCCAACCCGCGAAAGTCCAAGTGCGTCTGTTTCTATACGAACTGCGCCCTGAACGGTTTTTGTATTTCCGCCAAAATCGGTTATTGTTGCTGTGATTGTTCCGCCGCCATCTGGAGCTTTATCTACAGAAGCTGTCCATGAATTACCATTCCAGGTGGCAAAAACTTCTTTTTTAGAAGAACCACTTCCCCATACAATTTTTATGCTTTTTATTTTTGAAGTATTATCAATTATTGAAGTAAACTTATCGCTCCAGGTTCCGGTAATTGTTGCTGCTTTTCCTTTTGCATTACTTGCAAAAGTTGGTGTTGAAGAAATATCTTCTGTCTGACCATTTATAGTGATTGTGCCCAGAGTTAATTCTGGAGCAGATGTATCGCCTGTAAGAGTGATTGCTTTTACCGAAGCTGTTGTTCCGTCGTAAGCACGGAAAATAAAATCCTGAGCAACAAGCTGTTTTGTATTGCCATCAATTCCTAAATCAAAAAGATTAAACTGTCTGTTTATATCATATTTAGTTGGCTTTGTTCCAATATCAAATTTGAAAATTTTATTTCCGTCTGTATCTTCGAATCCAACTAAGCTTGCACTGTTCCAAATTGAATCTGTTCCTGTAAGAAATTTGATTTTATTTGAAGGATCATCCCGTTTTGCAGGATTAAGCCATACCATTGCAACGCTGTCTATTTCGCCGTCGTCTGTTACCGTTCCTGTAAAAGTAATATTGCCCTCGGCATTAACTATTGCCGAAGAACCGTCTTGTGGCAATGTAATTTCTATTTTTGGCGCACTTACATCAGAAGTTTTAAAATATTTTGTAACTGTATCGCTTGCGCCGTACATATCTTTTACTTTCAGAACAAGCTTATATGTTCCTTTTCTAGAAGGTGCTTCTATTTTCCAAGCCGCATATTTTGGTTTTTCGCCCGCATTTGTCTGCGGCAATTCGTGATTTTTAGGATTTGTATAATTGCTTGCACTGTACAGTTCGTATTCGCTATTTTCATCATTTTTCTGATAAAGCGTAGAAACAAAGCTTGCAATTCCATCATCATCCTGAATCTGCCCCGAAATATTTGAACCCGGGTAAACTTCTGCCGCACCTGCCGCAATTGCTTCTGTTTCTGTATTGTGACCTGCGTAAATAGAAATCCATGGTTTATCTGCTGCAGGATTCCACAAGAAATAACCTAAAACAGAACGTTCCCACGCATTAGACGTGCTTAAACTTGTTGTTACAATTCTGATAATGTGTGGCTTTGTTTTGTCTTCTCCGTTTATTGTCACGTGAATTCCATCATTCAAGCCATTTGCAATTCCAGAGTCATTTGTTGCCCATTCTTCCGGTGTTACTGTAAGCGACCATTCACGAAGTTCTGCGCCTGTAAGAGTTTTTGAAAAATATGTAGTAGAAGCAGGTTTTGTTTCGCCCAGAATTGCATCGCCCAAAGCTAAAACTTCTTCAATGCTGGAAACAGAAGTTCCGCCCGCATTAACTGTTGTCTTACTTAAAGTTGAAGAATTTCCATTATCAAATTCAATTCGTAAAGCTTTAAACGAAAGTGCATTTTCCTGGCGTCCAAAAAGCTGAATTGTACCATTAAATAACTTGGAAATAACGTTTCCGTCTTTTACAGGAAATTCATTATTATTAATTTTTTGATTTAAAATAGCATAATTCATTGTTTCTGTATTGCTTGCATCTTGTGTATCTTTAAACAGTTCCGGTTTATAAATGCTTACTTTTGGACTCTGCTCGTCAACAATTAAGGAACGTTCCATTTTGCTGTCTTTGCCAGAATTTCCCATTGAATCTGCTACAACAGCAAGAATATTGTAGGTATTTCCTGTTTTTGTGCTTATTTTTTCACTTGTATCTACATCTATAGACCAGTTCCAGGTATCGCCGGAGCGGCTGCAATAGTTGTTTGAATCTGTTGAAACTGTCTGCCAGCCGTTACTTGTCGAAGTTCGTTTTTGCCATTCGCTTCCCGGTTCAATCTGATAGTGAATATCTGCATCGTCAAAATCTACTGTAAGTTTTGTAAGTTTTTCATTGTCTTCTGCTGTTCCATAAAGCCTAAATGTTTGTCCAACCGAATCGTTATCCTGATGTGATGTTATGGCTACACGAGGTGCCTGCATGTCTACGCCAGGTCCAAGACCAATGTCGCAGGAAGGCATAAAAATCGCAAACCCGGCTGCAAAAAGAGAAATTGCTGAATATTTACAAAGTTTTTTAATTAATGACTTTTTCATAATTCTGTTCCTCCTTTACAACCTTAGTTCCAACACCTAAAGCCTGTTATCCGCGAGAATTCTCCCGGATTCATCTGACCCCAGTTTCGCATCCAGTTAAAATCATTTGCATTGTTGTTTGATGAGCCATACCCGGAAATTGATGACATTACAAGAATTTCGTAGCTTATCCAGTAATAATTATTGCCGTCTTTATAGGTCTGGCGCACAAACGGAGAACCAATCAGGTTATCACGCAGAGGGAAAGGAGAAATTGAAGGTTCACCCGCAAAGCCTGTTGTACCGCGAACAGAGAAAACACTTCCTGTTCCGTTTCGACTGCCATATCTTGTTCCATTTTCTGTAGTCGGACTTTCGCAGCAAACCACTGTTCTAAAAATACCTTCCGTGTTTTGAGCAGTTGCACTTCCTTTTGAAGCTTCTGCTGTTATAACTCCCCTAAATGATTTTTTATAATCATTGATTCCAAATGCAAAAATATCTGAGCCTGTTCCAGTGCTCGTAACAGTTTCACCAGAATCAGCTGCAGAAATGTATGAATTTGCTCCGTCATTTATATAATCTGCTGTTGAACTTACATTAGAAGCTGATTTTGTTTTTCCAGTTATACTATAACTTACAGATGAACCTTCCGTTTCGCAGTCTACGCGAACACGAACATAACCAGATGGTTTTGTTGTTCCGCCATTTGCAATCTGGCTTGTTCCTCCGTTTGCAGTACCCTGGAAAATACCATAGCCATAACTGTAGCGGTCTACACGAATCCAAGGTTTTGCAACTCCTGTTGATTCAAAAAATTCTGCACCGTTATTTTTTATAAGGACAACCGGTTTTGGTTCTGTAAGAGAAGCCTCTTCTCCGCCGCTGACAGTTGCATAACGTCCGCGTGCCCAGCTTCCTGTATATTTGTCATAACCATCTGTGTCTTTTGCACCCGAATAAACTGTATACTGCTTTCCAACTTTTGCACTTGCTGTATCCTGCACAGCATCTGCCTGTTTAATTTTTCCATTTGCTTCTGCACCAAACTTGTTTCCTGTTTTGTCCATAAAGCAGCCTTTTTCTATAACAAGTTCCCACTTGCGACCGGCTGGAAGGGTAACGTCTCCCAAAAGTCCTTTCGGGAAGTTGATTGTGACTTCCTTTTTGTTTGTTGTTGATAAAGTTGTCGATGTTACACTCAGATATCTTTCGTGGTAATGAACCTTTTCCAGCACGGCACGAATATCATCTGCAGTTCTTGGATTTGCCAAAGGTGCAGAATAAGTTGCATTAGTTCCTTTTCCGCCTGTTTTTCCGTAATAGCGGGTTGTGTTTGTTTCCCAGATATCCATATCAAAATCAAGAACATATTTTGTTGTTTT
>DEEV01000089.1:36673-45581 GCA_002350445.1 Treponema sp. UBA2869
TGTTTTATCCGGACTATCACCTGAAAGACCTTGTGTGCCTTTTTTGTATGGTCCTACATACTGACCGGTTCCATGATAACCGCTGTTCGCAGGTCCATTAGTATTATTGCCATCCCAGGAAGAGTCTTCCATGTCGGCACCATTTTCCTGAACAGAAAGAATATTTTTACCTGTTGAACCATTGTATTTATAGTCAGAAGGGAATGCGTTACAGATTGTATTAAATTCCGTTGCTTTAAGAACCGGCGGAATTGCCCAGCCTTTTACCTGCCGCAAGTAAATCTTTCCTGAACCAAGCTGTATGTCTTCGGTAAAAGTAAGCTTAATTTGTGTCTGAGAAGAACCAACAAACTCCATTTTTTCTACTTTAGGAGCAACGCCATCACAATGAAGGCTTTGGCGTGGATATTCCGCATCAAGTTCCTTGTTTACCGTTATGGCTCCTGTAGATACATTTTTTGTTGCACCAGGAATGCCATATTCGTCTGTAATGCCAAGCAAAACAACATCACCTTTTGCAACTTTAAGCGTAAATTCGTCCGGGTCGCGGGTTTTATAAGTAAAGGTTGCTTCCTGTGTAGAAGAACCTATAAGTGTTTTTGTTGTATTAAGCGTTGCTTTTGTATTTTCATCTGTATGGTCGCTACTGGTGTTATAACCAGAAAGCTTAATATATGCTTCTGAGCCGGAAGCAATTTTTACCGGCGCATCAAAGTAAACTTTAAATTCCAGTTCGGTGCCAGCTTTGTAGTTGCCGTCTGGTTTTGTACATTCAATTGTATAAGACGGGAATGTGCTGTTTACCTGGAGATTTATTGGCGTTGTATAATCAGAAACATTGCCTGCTTTATCTGTTCTGCGGGCTACAAGATCTGCATCTGTTGTCTGTGTAACAGAGATTGCAGTTGAATTTTCAGCATAAGATAAAGTTGATGGTTCCCAGTTTGTTCCACCATCTGTTGAATACTGTGTACATTCGCCTGCAACCGAAGTAATTGTAAACGAAACAGAATTTGTATATTTTTTGCCTTTTAATACGCCATTTATATCATTATCTGTAGCCACCGTGCCAGAAATTTTTGGAGTAAGTGGCTTTTGTGTATCAATTACAATTCCGGCAGAATCTTCTGAGTTTCCACCTGTAAAATCAACTTTTAAGGTATTTTGATAACCATCTTTATCTGTAATATTGTCTAAACCAGTTATACAGGTATTTTTTGTATATTTTAAAGTGCCGTTCGGATCCGTAGCTGCAATTTTCTTACTAAAAATAAGCACTTTTTCGTCTGTTGAACCATCTGTATTCTTGCCATAACCCTGCCATTCCAGAATTAACGGCGCTGTTGAATTATCAACTTTGTGAACATTAAACGAAAGACTTGCCTGACCTTTAACTGTAACTTCCTGGTCTGTGGTTACCTTTGCCTCAATTTCGCGGCCTTCTTTAAGGTAAATTGAACCGTCCTCATTTGCGGCAACTTTAGACGCCGTTGTTCGTTCAGAAGCATTGTACGCATCTATTAAAATTGACTGAACTTCTGGTCTTTTACCGTTAATTTTAATTGGATTAGAAGCACGCTTATCCTGAAGATTGTTTCCAGATGACAGAGTCAAATGTGCAGTATTTGAATCTATTCCGCTAATTGGAGTTGTTCCGTTTACCTTAAGTTCTGCAGATTCATCACCTTCTTCTACATAATAACGGAAGGTAAGTGTTGTTGTTCCGCTTCCGCTAAAATATTTTGCAGTTGTAGTTTTAGCTGTTCCATTATTTTTAATATTCTGAAGATTCAATACCGCGTTATCCGGGCAAACAAGTGATTTTGTAAACGAAACATTTATATCAATTGCTTTACCCAAAACCTTTCCGTTTGCGTCTTTTAATTCGTTTCCGGCCGCATCTTTTGAAGTTGGATTATAACCGCATTTTGTTGGTGCCTGCGACGTAATTGTATTAATTGAAGGAAGGGCACTTAAAACAAACTGATAAGCTGGCTCTGTTTTATAATCATTTCCAAGTTTATCTTTTGCGTAAAATTTGTATTTTGGATTAATATTTTCGTTTAAATAACCGTTTAAGGTTGAAGAAGAAATGTCTGACGAAGTAAATACTAAAACAGACTTTTCATCAACTGTTTGTATTGCCGTTGTTCCAGAAATTTCTGTTTCTGTTGTTCCATCAAAATACCAGAGCTTGTATTCTTCCATTGGAATAGCACTTGCCTTTTCTGCGTAAAATTTAATGTTTAATGTGTTTCCCGGATCTACAATTGCCATGTTTCCGCCAGGAGTCAGCAATTTAATTTCTGGTTTTAAGTTATCTGCCGAAAGTTTTAATTCGCTGTCAGAATATTTTCCGTCGGTACGGGTTAATCTAACCAAAAAATATTTTTCTTCGGCTTTTTCGTTTGTTGAACCAGAAGTAAACGCTGTCAAAAGATTAAGATTAAATTCAAATTCCTTTTTCTTAAAGCCAGACTGTTCTACATTTGTTGCCGGTGTTTTAAGTTTTGCAGACCAGAGTTTCATTCCTGCATAATCGCCGTTTCCTGCCGTTTCTCTTACAGCATTTGTTCCACTTGGCACATACGTTCCATGTGCGGTGCTTATTGAATTGAGCCAGTTTTCTGCCTTTGTTTTTTTATCTATTGAAGGATTTGCATCCTGAACTGCTTTTGGAACCCAAACAAATTCAAGGTATGTACAATCAGATTTATCAAGCGCAATTCCTGTAAATTTAATATTTGCATCGTTTCCTGTAACAGATGGAATCTGATTGTTTTCGGGACTTGTCATAATAAGAGTCGGTTTTGAATCATCTGAAACGTTTACAGTTATATTTTCGTTTATTGTTTTATTGCCTTTTTCTTTTGCACTTACGTTAAGTGTAATTGTTTTTGGTGTAGACGGTGCCGTTAACTGCACGGTCATTTCGCGCGGAANNGATTGTTTGATGCAGATTTTGTTGTTATCTCTGTGCCAAGCGTGCACACAACGTTATCTTTTAAATAATCATCATCAAAAAAAGTAATATTGAATGTATCGCCAACATGCAGATTTAAGGTTTTTGTTCCGCCTTCGGTTGTTAAACCCGTAATTGAATAACGCGGATTATCTTTTTCCGGCCACCACACAAACCAGCCAAGACTTATTTCCTGGTCTGTAACTTCGTTTGGCTCAGGGTCTGTTACAGTATCTTTTGCACTATATCGAACCTGATAATAATACGGCTTTGTTCCGCTGTCTGCTCCGGTTGCAGGTAAGCCACTTCCTGTAATTTTAAAACGTGGCGCATAATTTGAATTTTCATTGCTGTTTGCTATGCTTGATATAACATTATGACCTTCTTCATCCCAAATACTGATTGATACGTTTTGAATTCCTGACGCATCTGTAAAATTTGAACAAATATCAAATTCAACATTCTGTGCAACATCAATATTTGACGGTTCAGAAAGCTGTGGATCTTTCCTTATTATTTCTTTAAGTGCATCCAGGCTCTGCAGGCTATACTGTATGCCGTTTATTTTACGGTCTATATACCATCCGTTTCCAACCGGTGCATTATTATCTACAAAGAGTGTAATTACTTTTGATGATTTTATTCCGTAATTTCCGCTTCCGTCTTCGGCAACAATTTTAAGATAGCAGGCACCTTCCCGCGAAAAAGTTATATTAAGTGTCCACTCATTACCACTTAGCGAAGCATTCTGCAAAAAATGATAAGAATCTTCGCCCGCCCATTTTACTTCGGCATGAACATTGCTAAGTTTTTCATTATCCTGAGCTGTTCCAGAAAAAATTACATTTTGTTTACAATAAACACTTGTTTCAAAATTTGTTGTTGTGGTGGTTTGTGTTTCGCCACCACTAATCATTTTATTTACAGTTACGGTTGGCGCTTCCAGGTCTACGCTTGGACCCATCCCAACTTCGCATGAAATGAATGCTAATGAGCAAAATAATACTAGAGTTAAAATAGCAGCCTTTTTCATAATAAATCTCCCAAACGTAATAAATACGTCTGAATACGCCTGAATAAAAACTGGTTTTACAGCAGTGCGTTTTAATAGTTTATTTTTGAAAATGCTATAAAAAAACTGTAATAATAAATGCGGGCAATAACTTTTTATTTTTATAACAAACTTTTTTTATTCGGGCAAAAAAAGCCTGTATTTATAAAAAATATGGCCCCCTTGCCTGAATTTATTTTATCACGCTTTTTCCATCCGTCAATTTTTTTAAACCGATTTACAGGAAAAAGCGTTGTTTGTGGTGGTTTCGAGAGCCCTGCTAACACGTTCTTCGGAACAACAGGCTCAAGAACCTGATGATTTCAACAAGCACAAACACCAGATTTTTTACTGCAACCACCGTAAGTTTTATTATGGTATGTGAATAATTTCTCGTGGCTTAGAACCGTTTGCTGGTCCTACAATGCCTCTTTCCTCCATTTCTTCTACAAGTCGTGCGGCACGGTTATAGCCGATTTTAAGTTTGCGCTGAATAAAGCTTGCACTTGCCTTGCCGCTTTGAACAACAATTTCCAAAGCCTGATCATAAAGCGGGTCTTCGTCGCCGACAGGTTCACCGAACAAATCGCGGGGACCGTCTTCTTCCTCGTCATCAAAGAAGATTTCTTCATCTATATAATCAGGTTCACCATATTCTTTAACGGTTCTTACAACGTCTTCAACTTCCTGGTCAGTAACAAAAGTTCCCTGAATTCGTACCGGAGCCGGATCAACGGCAGATGCATAAAGCATATCACCGCGTCCAAGCAGTTTTTCGGCACCAACTGCATCAATAATGATGTTAGAGTCTGTTCGCGAAGCAACCATAAACGCAATTCGTGTAGGAATGTTTGCTTTTATCAAACCTGTAATTACGTTTACAGACGGTCGCTGTGTTGCAAGAACAAGATGAATTCCAACCGCACGGCTCATAGCTGTAAGGCGGGCAACAATACTTTCAAGCTCTTTTCCGCTGGTAGCCATTAAGTCAGCAAATTCATCAATAATGATTACAATGTAAGGCAGCTTTTCTGTACAGATTTTCTGCTCTTTGATTTTTGTATTGTAATTTGAAATATCGCGTACACCCATCTGGTCGAGCAGGGCATAGCGGCGTTCCATTTCGCACAAAGACCATTTTAATGCCTGCAATGCTTTTTTAGGCTCAGTAATTACCGGCGTAAGCAAATGCGGAATATTATTATAAAGTTTAAGCTCTACAACTTTCGGGTCTACAAGAATCATCTTTACGTCCTGGAAAGAACGTTTGTACAAAATAGAAAGAATGAGCGAATTTACACAAACCGATTTTCCTGAACCTGTTGCACCAGCAATAAGCATATGCGGTGTTTTTACAAGGTCAACAAGCTGTGCTTTTCCAAGAATATCTTTTCCAAGCACAACCGGAACTGCCATTTTGTTCCATTCCGGCAAATCCATTTCGATAATTTCGCGGAAGCCGACTATTGAGCGGTGCATATTTGGCACTTCTATACCAACGGCCTGCTTTCCAGGAATTGGTGCAACAATACGCACAGACTGAGCGGCAAGACTTAAAGCAATGTTGTCCTGCAGTGCAACAATTTTCTGGAGTCGAACGCCAGGCGCCGGCAAAATTTCAAACATTGTTACTACAGGGCCTTTTTTAATTCCTGTGATTTCGGCTTCAATTCCAAATTCTGCAAGTGTCTGTTTAAGATTTATAGAAGCCTGTTTTGTTGCATCATCAATAATCCAGTACTGGTCATCTTTGTAAGCAATAAGCAAATCTGATGGAATTACATACGGACCTTTTTTTACAGCGCGGTTACCAATTTTTGGTGGATTTGCCGCTATTTCGGTACCTTTTGGTGCATTTTCGGCCTGCTGAGCATTAAAAAAGTCTGTTAATTCGTCAGCAGTAAGATTTGTTGCACTTTGTGGACGCAGGGTAAACACATCCTGTTCTTTTGCAACTGAACCATCCATATTTACAGAAACCGGTTTTTCCTGCTGATTTTTCTGCGAAAGTTGATTATTTCTGCGGATATCAGCTTCCATATCCATAAAAACGTTAGATGCTACGCTTTTTACATTCTGATTTACTTCAGTTTTTTTTTCCGGCTCCGGCTCAGATTTTTTTGAACCCTCTGACGCAGCGTCAAAATCATCCTCGTAATCGCTTTCTATTTCGCTGTAAGTTCCGTCGTCTTCTTCATCATCATTAAAAACGCCAATAACCTGTTCCATTTCGTTCGAATATTCATCAGTGTCAATGTCGTTAAGATGACTTTCGCTAATTGCAGGCTTTGTGTTAATTGCCGGTTCTTCCAGATCAAATTTCGGGAACGGCAAAGTTTCGTCTTCTACATACTCATCATCATCAGAAATTTGTGGTTCTGGCTTAGAATTTACAACAGATTCTTCCAGTCGTATTCTGGTGGGATAGATTTGCTTGGGACTTTCCGGAGCTTCTTCTGCTTCGGATTCTTCTTCGTTTCCATCGCGAATTACAATGCCATGCGAAAAATTAGGATTTTCTACGACCTTGTCTAAATAGCGTGAAGCAGCATAAGGATCGTCATTTTTTTTGTATGGAATTGAACTGCTTGATTCACTTCCAGTTAAAAGACCTTCTTCTGCATCATCGTTGTTAGCTGTGTGATGTTCAATTTCGTAGTCTGAATTCTGAGCGATTTCTGCTTCTTCATCATCACTGTATTCTGCAAACGAACTTTCATTTTCCTGCTGTTCTGCAACATTCTGCTGATTTTCTGATTCTTCTTCATCCGGCGGAAATTTTAAAGCAGGATCATTTTCATCAAAATCTTCATCATATTCTGGCGGAAGTTTTTCTGGCTGTGGAGGAAGATTTGGCCATTCCATTTCTTCAATTTCGCTATCTTCCTGGACCGGTGATTCTTCGCGTGTAAGTGCCGCAAATTCTTCCTGAGTAATCATGCTGGAACGCTTTGTATCTTCGTCCTGGGTTTCTTCTACAGGCTGACTTTCCTGAACAGGTTCTTCAACATCCTGCACTGGTTCCGGCTGAGCTTCTATAGAAGTTTCTTCCCCGTCAAACGGTTCTATGCTTTCGAGAGCGTCGTCAAAAATTGTAGTTTCGTCCGGCTCGTTTTCTCCAAGCTCTGAATAATCTTCGTAATCATCCTCAGAATATTCTTCGGTAACTTCTTCGGCTTCTTCCTCCTTTGATTTTTTGAAAAGAGAAAGCTTATTGAATTTTGGAAGCGCAAAAGTATGTTCCTTTTCTTTTTCCTGTTTGTTTTCTCTATTCTTGTGAGGAATATTTATTTTAAGAGTACCTTTTGTAATCTTGTCTGCGATAATTCCTGCTCCAAGAAATTCAATAACAACAAGCATTAATCCTGTTACAACTGCAACAAAAAGCTTTACGCCCATAAAATTTGAATTTCCAAGGGCAATTATTGAACGGCAAATATTTTCTGTAAAAACACAGGTAAAAAACGGAACAAGCGCTGTTAAAAGTCTCATTGTGTTTTTTGCAGTCCATCTGGTTGCAAAACAGGAAAGACCGGCAACAAATAGGAAGGCCGGAATCAGAATGCTCGAAAATCCATAAAATGTAAAAATTATGTCTCCAAGCAGAAAAAGTATATTATTATGACCAGGTCCGCCAACACCAAAATCTAACAGCTGAAAAAACAAACTGATAGAAAAAACGGCTGCAACTAAAAGTAAAACAATGCCCGTAACAAGGCTGGATTTATTCGAAGTTTTCATATTTCCATTATCGGCAAGGGAAAAAAGTTGTTTAGAAAATATTTTGTGTTATAATCTTGAATATGAAAACAACATCTGTAAAAACAGTCGGAATTCTTACTTCCGGCGGCGATGCGCCTGGTCTTAATGCGGCAATCCGCGCTTTATGCATCAGCGGTAAAAACAAATATGGAATGAAGTTTATAGGTATTCGCAACGGTTACCGCGGTCTTATAGACGGGAACACCTTTAAGATGGATTCTATTGATTTAGAGCCTCTTATTTCTTTGGGCGGTACAATTCTTGGAACTTCGCGCGTAAAACCTTTTAAAAACCCTGTTCCAGATCCAAAAACAGGCTTACTTCCAGTTGACGGAATTCGCGAAACCTTTAAGAAAAATAAACTGGACGCTTTGGTTTGCCTTGGTGGTAACGGAACAAATACAACTGCTTCTCTTCTTTTTGACGCAGGCTTTAACGTAATTGGTCTTCCAAAAACAATTGATAACGATATTGTTGGTACCGACGAAACTTTTGGTTTTCATACTGCAATTGATGTTGCAACCGAAGGTCTTGAAGCAATCAGAACTACGGCAAGAAGCCATAGCCGTGCAATGGTTGTAGAAATTATGGGTCACAAAGTTGGCTGGCTTGGACTTTACGCAGGAATTGCCGGTCACGCAGATGTAATTTTACTTCCGGAAATTCCTTATGATATTAAGAAAATTGCAAAGTTCCTTAAAGAAAAAAAGGCTAATGGCCAGGAATCTTTTGTAATTGCATGCTCGGAAGGTGCTATAAATCTTGCAGAAGCTAAACTTTCTAAAAAAGAGTTTAAAAAAGCACGCGCAGAAATGCCGCAGTCGGTTGCGTTCCGCGTAGCCAAAGAAATTGAAGAAGCGACAGGCATCGAGACGCGAACGTCCGTTCTCGGTTATTTGCAGAGAGGCGGCGCTCCAAAACCTTACGATATGATTCTTGCAACTCAGATTGGAAACGCAGCTGCAGATTTTCTTGCAAAGAAAATGTTCGGAAACCTTGTTGCCATTAAAGGCGGAAAAATTGCCGCAACACCACTTTCCGAAGTTGCTGGAAAAGTAAAGGAAATTCCTATGGACGATGATATGCTTAAAACCGGCCGTGACCTTGGAATTCACTTTGGCGACTAAAACTTT
>DEEV01000089.1:45613-48260 GCA_002350445.1 Treponema sp. UBA2869
AAGGCTTAAAAAAAATGCTTAACGGAAAATTAAAATGTTCTCGCTGCAAAATTTGTAACGGAGCGGCCTGCAAAGGTACACTTCCGGGACTTGGCGGTGTTTTTGAAGGAAAGAACTGCCTTTTGAATTTTGAAGGCTGGGAAAAGCTGCGTCAAAAAGCAAAAGAAAACGGTCAATACGAAAAACTTTTACAAACTCAATTTGATTCTTCGTGTGTAAGATGCGCGCCTGTTACCGGCGCCATAGAAAACGTAGGTTGCAAAAACGAAGAAGATTTTTATTTTCCATATTTTAAAACTACTGTTAATGCAGGTTTTGAAATTTGCGTTGGCGACGGCTGCCCGGACGAAAAGCTTTTATTTGGAATTGAAGCTGTAAAGAAAATCAGAAATGAAGGCATTGACAACACAGCAAACAGTAACGGCAAAAATGACCTTTCAGATAAAAAAGCAGCATTTTTCTTTAAGCCATATCCTGACGAAATTTTAAAAAAACGTGCCGATTTGGCCAGGCCGTTTGCAAATTACATTGGAATAGACATTGACGCATATAACATTGTTACAATGCGTAATAAAGTTCATCTTGAAAAAAAGATCGCAGCTCAGCTAAAGGAATTTAGAAAATACACCGGACTTCCGTTTGTTTTAAAAGGTGTTTTTACGGCAGAAGATTTAGAGCTTGTCCGCCAGCTTGAACCCGACGTTGCTTTTGTTTCAAATCACGGTGGCCGCGTAGAAACTAATGTTGGAAGCTCCGCAGAATTTCTTGCAGAACACGCTGAAGAACTAAAAAAACACTGCTGTGAAATTTGGGTAGACGGCGGCATAAGAACTAAACTTGATGTGCAGACTGCGCTATATTACGGTGCAAAACAGGTTGCCATTGCTCGCCCACTTATTAGAGCCGCTTTTGACGAAGTACCGTTTGAATTAAAATAAAATATATTGTAAATTAAGGTCATCTCTAAGTTAAATTTTTAAACCGAACTTCCGGAGCAAAAAATGACAAATCATAAAATGCAGATTTTGCAGGAACTTGCTGCAAAAAACGGTCCGCTTTGCGTTGGTCTTGATACCGATCCTTCCTATATTCCAGAAAATATCCTTAAAAATTATAATTCGCCTTCTCAGGCTGTTCTGGAATACAACCGCGAAATTATAAAACGTGTTTCCGCAGATAAATCTGCATGCTGCTTTAAAGTTCAAATTGCTTATTACGAAGCAATGGGGCTTGAAGGAATGAAAGTTTACTCCGAAACTCTTAAGCTTGTACGTCAAACAGGTCTTATTGCAATTTCTGATATTAAACGCGGTGATATTGGTGCAACTTCTGATGCTTATGCAAAAGCCCATTTTACCGGAGATTTTGAAACAGATATCATAACAATTAATCCATATATGGGTTTTGACACACTGGTTCCTTTTACAAAATATGCTTCACCGGAACTTGGCGGAAAAGGCGCCTTTGTTTTACTTTGTACATCAAATCCCGGAATGACTGATATTGAACATCAGGAACTTAAAAACAGCAGTCTTCTTTTGGAACGCGTTGGCGACGAAATAGCCAGAATTGGAAATCAATTTAAAGAAATGTATCCTGAACAGACCTGCGGACTTTTTGGTGCCGTTGTTGGTGCTACTCAGGAAAAAGATGCCCGCTACCTTCGCGATAAATATCCTGAAACTCTGTTCCTTATTCCTGGTTATGGTGCTCAGGGTGGGGCAGCAAGAATTGCTGCAACTTTACTAGATAAAGCAGGCGGTGTTGTAAATTCTAGCCGTGGAATTCTTTGTGCCTGGAAAAAGGACGAAAAGCTTTCTGCAAAACGTGATGCAGGAAATCTTACTATGGCAGACATTGCAGATGCTGCGGCACAAAATGCACTTTTCAGTAAAAACGATTTACTGAATGCAAAAGCAGCTTTATAAATTATTTATTAATATGAATTTTAAGCCGGATAAAACCGGCTTTTTTAGTATAAAATTAATTTAGGCGGTAAAAAAATATGTTCAAAGATTGTCAGGGAATTCCGTATCCTGTTTATGCACAGGCAAAAGTAAAAAACTGTAAAGTTGTAAAAGGAGCCGTTCCATTAAACAGCGTTTACCAGCTTGATGTTATTCTGGAAAATGGCAGCCAGGAGCCGGCAGCCGGACAATTTTATATGATTCACGCCGTTCGATCTGATGTTCTTTTGGGTCGCCCGATAAGTGTTTTTAATGCAAAAAAATTGCCGCGCGGACAGGTTCTTGTGAGCTTTTTGATTTTGGTGAAAGGGCGCGGAACGGTTGAGCTTTGCTCGCTCCGTAATGATGATGCAGTAAATCTTTTGGGACCTTGCGGTAACAGATTTGAATATCCTGATTTTGATTTGCTTTCAAACGCCAATTTGCCTTCCGGAACGGAATCGTCTTCTGGCGAAAAATCACCTTCCAACGCCAATTTGCCTTCCAACGCCCGCTCTTCTTCCCGCGCAAGAATCTGCATTGTCGGCGGCGGAATTGGAGTTGCTCCTGTTGCGGGCTTTGCCGGCACTCTGCCAAAAAAATCTTACGATTTTTATGCTTCGTTCAAAAGCGGTTCCTATGGTCTGGAAAACGTTAAACCAAACAAACTTGTTATTACAACAGATGACGGTTCTGTGGGC
>DEEV01000089.1:48272-51203 GCA_002350445.1 Treponema sp. UBA2869
CGCGGAATGTTACCGGTCGCTTTAACGGCACAGACTTTGCGCGATAATGGCTATTCAGTTTTGTATGCCTGCGGTCCAACACCAATGCTTGCTTACCTTCAAAAAATCTGCCGCGAAGCCGGTGTAAAATGCTGGCTGAGTATGGAAGCACGTATGGCGTGCGGAGCAGGAGTTTGTCTTGGCTGCGTAATTGATACAACAGAAGGCAAAAAACGTTGTTGCAAGGAAGGTCCGGTTTTTGACGGTAACATACTTAAATTTGAACCTGTAACCGAAGTTGCAGGCATAAAAGTTCAGCCACGCCGTGAACCTTTGAGCACAGGCACTGAACCAGATTTAAGCGTAGATATTGCCGGCGTACATTTTAATAACCCGGTTATCGGCTGCTCTGGAACTTTTGGCTTTGGTACAGAATATTCAACTATTTTTGATGTAAACAAACTTGGCGGTATTGCTTCAAAAGGTCTTACTCTTGAACCTCGTCAGGGAAACAACGGCATCCGCGTCTGGGAAATTCCTTCCGGTGTTATGAATTCAATTGGTCTTCAGAATCCTGGAATTCAACATTTTATAAAGGAAGAACTTCCGCAAATGATGGCTTTAAAGCCTGTTGCAATTGCAAATCTTTCGGGTTCTACAATGGACACATACATCGAAGGCGCAAAACTTTTGGAACAGACAAACGTTCCAATGATTGAATTAAACATTAGCTGTCCAAATGTTAAAGCCGGCGGTGCTGCCTGGGGAATGACATGTTCGGCTGCCGGTGATGTTGTAAAAGCTGTTCGTGCAGTTACAAAAAAGCCGCTTGTTGTAAAACTTACACCTCAATCACTTGAATTAAATAAAGTTGCTCTTGCCTGCATAGAAGCCGGCGCAGACGGAATTAGTCTTTGTAATTCTTTCCAGGGCATTGCTATTGATATTGAACGCGGCGTTCCTGTTTTTGAAAACTTAAAAGCCGGCGTTGGCGGACCTGCAGTTCGTCCTATTGCTGTTAGACTTGTTTATGAACTTGTTGAAGCAATTAACGCTTTGCCGCCGGAAAAGCGAGTTCCTGTTATTGCAATTGGCGGTATTGCTGAATGGCAGGACGCTGTTGAATTTATTATGGCTGGTGCCGCTGCAGTAGAAGTTGGAACTGCAACTTTTGCAAATCCTCTTGCAATGGTTCAGATTATAGACGGTCTTTCTGCTTTTATGAAACGAAAGGGCTACAAATCTCTTTCCGATTTCCGCGGAATAATTCAGAAATCTTAAACCGACAGTTTTTGTAATTTATTTACTCTTTTAAAAGACGTCCCAAAATTTGTGCCATGTCTTTTGGATTATTTTTTGCAAATTCCTCTGCCACTGATTTTTTTTCGGAATTTTGATTTTTTTCTGAAAATTTATAAATGCCCTTAATCTGACCGTAGTTCAAAGCTTCGTTAAGCACCTGAATTTCAGAATCCGCAAAGTCTTTGTTATAAGCAGGCAGGCTTTTGTAGGCGGCATTCAAACGAGCAATTTCTTCAGGTTTTAAATTTAAGGCTTTTTCCAATGCAGAAAAATTCGTATTATGCAGCGGTCCTATTTCTGCAAGCAAAATTGCAGCCTTCTGCACTCCCGAAAGTTTTCTGGATGTTGTTTTTATAAAGCCATTCATATAACCATTTTGAACTTATTTTGCCAAATCTGCAATACTTACAGAACTTAAATAATCATCTATAAGTGTGTCCAGCTTTGACCACATTGGAAGGGTCCTGCATTTTGCTTTATGTTCACAATCTTGTGCGCCATCTACAAGGCAGGCAACCGGAGCTAAAGTTCCTTCTGTAAGCTTCAAAATTTCTGACACTTTGTAATCCTGCGGTTTACGGTTAAGCTTGTATCCGCCGCCTTTTCCATGCAATGCATCTACAAAGCCATGTTTAGAAAGAAGTGTCATTATAGTTTCAATATATTTTTGAGAAATCCCCTGACGTTCTGCAATTTCCTTTAAAGGTATGCGTTCATCATCTTTATGTTCTGCAAGATCAATCAAAACACGCAATGCATATCGTCCTCTTGTGGATACTATCATAATTCCTACCTACCTAGTGTATAAGTATATCATATTTGATAAAAAAAGTTAATTTGTTAAATAAAAAACCGGTCAGCTGTTTTGCCGGCCGGTTCGTAATGCAGATTATTTTACAAAATCTACTTTAAAAGCTTAATATCAAAGCAAATGTAAGCATTTCCTGGAATGACTCCCGGGTATCCGCTCTTTCCGTATGCAAGCTCCGGCGGAATTACAATGTGACGTGTTTCGCCATATTCCATATCCTGAACCATCTGATCAAAACCTGGAATCATTTGGCCTGCACCTGTTGTAAATTCAAGAGGTTCGTGTCCCTGTGGATGGAAGCCTTTTGATGCATCAAACATTGTTCCATCAACAAGATAACCTTTGTAATCAACTGAAACATTTTTTCCTGAACCAGCTTTTTTTCCGTTGCCTGCACTAAGAACTTTATAGTAAATACCGTTAGAAGTTTTTTCGCAGCCATTAATTACGCCTGCCATTTTTTTAGCTTCGCGTTCTTCGTTTTTCTTTTTCTGTTCAGAAACAAGCTTATCAAAATCAGACTGCTTAGCTGTAAATTTCTGTGCATCTGCACCCTGACGGATAATCTTTACAGACTTCATAACTGTTCCCTGTTTAAGAGAATTTACAATTTCCTGTCCTGCAAGAACTTCTCCAAAAATTGTATGCTTATGATTAAGCCATTCTGTTGGAACAATTGTAATAAAGAACTGACTTCCGTTTGTATCTGCTCCAGAATTTGCCATTGCAAGAAGACCAGATTTATCAAACACAAGTTCATCTACAAATTCGTCGCAGAATTTGTATCCAGGTCCGCCTGTTCCGTTACCTTTTGGATCGCCGCCCTGAATCATAAAATC
>DEEV01000089.1:51240-53780 GCA_002350445.1 Treponema sp. UBA2869
TACACGATGAAATTTTAATCCATCATAAAAAGGCTTTCCTTTTGCGGCATCCATTGTTCCTTCTGCAAGTCCAACAAAGTTTGTTACAGTTAATGGTGTCTTTTTATAAAAAAGATTTAATACAATGTCACCCTTTTCTGTTTCAATTACAGCAAAAACACCTTCTTTGCCATTTAAAACATCCATATTATTGCTCCTTGATGCTGCAGCAATGCAATTAAGCATTACAAAGCCTGTTATAAAAATTGAAATTAGTTTTTTTAAGTTTTTCATTTCTGCTTCCTAAAACTGTGTTATAAACCATTTGTAAACAGCATCCATTCTGCTTTCCATAGAATTGGTAATCTGTTTTTTAATGCCAGGGAAGCGTACTGCATCCAAATCGGTACTTAAATACAAAAGCAAATCATCTCCGCAATCTACAACAAGAATGTTGATAATCATCTGTGACGGATAAATTGCCTTGAAAGGTCCAATTCCCATTTTATCTATAATTTCAAAACGGCACAGCAACGAATCATCTTTCTGGAAATAGTAAAGTTTGTATGTATTCAATCCAAAACTGTTATCGTGCTGTATGCAGTAAGAAATCTGTCCGTCTGCATTGCCTGTATTCTGGTCTTCAATTTTTGTTTTGTCTTTTGGACCGGCAATCATATAAGCCTTTGAATACAAAACCATTTCTTTTTTATGTGTAGTGGAATAATATTTCATTCCCTGCATTTTAGAAACAGAACGTACAACGCGGGCTACATCTTCCATTGTGATTTCTGTATCACTTGAATTACTTTTTGCCAGCAAGTCTTTTTTATTCAAAAAGTAAAGGCTTTCGTAGGTATAAGGAAAATTTTTTGAATCCTTTTTTACCATACTTGCTTTTACATCTTCTGAATAAATTGTTTCCGGAAGCAAAAGAAATCCTTCTGAACCGTCCATGCGTTTTTCAGTAACAATTCCTTCTGCTATAAGCTTGTCATAATAAGCAGGATTAACCAGCTGTTTTACCTTTGCATTTCCGGCTGAACCTTCTGCAAAAACAAATGCTGCTGTAATCAAAGACATAACCGAAACTAGAAGTTTTTTCATTAGCGAACTCCTTTATATAAAACACGTACTTGTTTATATAAACCATCTCCTTCGCTTTTAGTTTCAACATCTGGAATATCATTTAAAGTTGTGTGAATAAGGCGACGCTCAAACGGATTCATTGGTTCAAGCAAAATTGAATTATGAGAAGAACGTACGCGGTCTGCAGTAGTGTAGGCAAGACGTACCAAAGTTTCTTCGCGGCGAATTCTGTAATTTTCTGTATCAAGAATTACGCGGATTTCTTCGTGTCCAAGACGGCCGGCATAAATATTTGCAAGCAGCTGAAGAGCATCAAGATTCTTTCCTTTGCGTCCAATAAGAATAGAAGAATAAGAAGATTCAAGCTTTACACCAAGCTTTTTTTCTTCGCGGTATGTTACATTTACTTTAATATCGTAACCCATTTTTTCGATTACTGATTTAATGAATTCGAGAAGCTTTTCTTCAAATTCACCCTGTGGAAGAGGATCAGCTACAATTCGTGAATGTTTTTCTGAAATATCGTCTGAATCATAAGAAGGCTTTGCGGAATCCAAAGTATGAACTCTGATTTTTACATAACCTTTCTTAAAAATTGAGTTTTTCTGTGTTTCAAGAATTTCAACATCAAACTGATCGCGTTCAAGACCAAGTTCGTTTGCAGCCATTTCAATAGCTTCTTTTTCTGTTTTTCCTTCATATTCGTAAGTCATTTTATTGCCTCTTTATATAAATTAAATTTTTCCTTTTCGTTTATTTTTTGGCGGTAAAGTTTTCTGAACAGGTTTTTTTTCTTCTGCCTGATTACGCTTTTCTGCCATCATTTTATTAATAATTACCTGCTGAACAATCTGGAAAATATTACTTACTGTCCAGTAAAGAATAAGTCCGGCTGGTGCACTGTAGAACATGAAGAAGAAAATGAGCGGCATACCATATGTCATAAATTTCATACTTGCCTGGCTCTGATTTCCTGCCATATTCATACCATTGTTCTGAGTAATTTTTGTAAACAGGAACTGTGTTCCAAGGTAAATAATTGGAAGAATTCTAAGTTCGTTTGTTCTTAAAAGTGGAATTGTAAAGCCAAGAGTTGTTATGCTGTCGCCTTTTGAAAGGTCAGGAATCCAGCCCGGAATAAACATAGCTCCACGGAATTCAAAGTAGTTATTGAACAGGTCGAACATTGCAAACAAAATAAGGAACTGGAAAAGCATTGGAAGACATCCGCTTGCAGGGTTATAGTTTGCTTCCTTGTAAAGCTTCTGCATTTCCATCTGCATTTTCTGCTGGTCGTTTTTGTATTTTTCCTGAATAACCTTCATTTTTGGCTGCAGATCCTGCATTTTAAGTGTTCCCAAAGACTGTTTTTTAGAAAGCGGGAACAATACAAGACGAAGGAGAAGCGTAAGCAAAATGATTGATACACCCCAGTTGCCTTTAGGGTTGCGGGCAATTGCAGCTACCATTAC
>DEEV01000034.1:0-454 GCA_002350445.1 Treponema sp. UBA2869
AACTTGAAGTTCCTATGAGAAAAGACCAGTCGTATTCACGAGATGAAAATATCTGGCACTTGAGCCACGAAGGTCTTGAACTTGAAAAGACAGAAAATGAACCAAATTACAAGCACATGCTTAAAAATACAACTGTACCGGAAGAAGCTCCAAACGACGGTGAATATGTAACCATCGATTTTGAAAAGGGTATTCCGGTTGGCTTGAACGGCAAAAAAATGAATGCGCTTGATTTGCTTACAGAATTGAATATTATCGGTGGCCGCAACGGAGTTGGTCTTGTTGATATCTGTGAAAACCGCTTTGTTGGTATGAAGAGCCGCGGCGTTTACGAAACACCGGGTGGAGCAATTCTTTACTTTGCTCACAGAATGATGGATCACATCTGTCTTGACCGCGAAACTTACCATTTTAAGCAGCAGGTTTCTTTGCGCATGTCTGAACTGATTTACGA
>DEEV01000034.1:503-864 GCA_002350445.1 Treponema sp. UBA2869
GCATGTCTGAACTGATTTACGATGGCAAATGGTTTACAACTTTGATGGATTCCTGCATGGCTTTTGTAGATAAGGCTGAAGAAACTGTAACTGGTTGGGCAAAGGTAAAAGTTGTAAAGGGTGCTATTCGTGGAGCTGGTTCTGGTTCAAAATACAGCCTTTACAATGAATCAATTGCGTCGTTTACAACAGGAGAACTTTACAATCACAAAGATGCTCAGGGCTTTATTACTCTTGCCGGATTGCCGCTTAAGGTTCGTGCTATGATGGAACAGAAAGTTGGCGAAGGTCAGGCAATTGCAGAAAGCAAGAACTTGAAGAAAAGACCTACTGAGTAAGCCTAAAATAGAAGAACCGTTAA
>DEEV01000034.1:1169-2981 GCA_002350445.1 Treponema sp. UBA2869
GAAGTCAAAAAAAATGCACCGTTTTTGCGGTGCATTTTTAATTTAACAGGTTTTTGTTTGCAAAAACCTAGAATGAATATTTAGCACCAATCTGAATAAAGCTGTTATTCTGCCAGCCGTCAAATTCGGAATTGCTGTTGTTGCACCAGATAAACATTCCGTTCATATCAAGTACAAATTCATCTTTTACTTTAAGCTGAACGTCCGGCATGATGATAATGTCTCCGCGTTCAATACCCCAGATTCCTTTAAGTTCTGTCTTAATTTTTTCGTTCAGGTAGCTGTCTGTAATTGCAATGATGATTTTGTTGTTTGTGAATTTGTCTTCAGAGTCGTAATCAACATCGGCTGCTTTATAGTAAGGGCTTAAAGCGGCTTTTGGTCCTANNAAAAGCGGCTTTTGTTCCTGTAAGTCCGTAATCTGCATCTTTAATTTTGTTGTAATTCAAAATGCATGTACCTGTTGTCTGGATGTTAAGGTTCAGGTTATTAAGCGGGATGTCAAAGTCAAAGCCGAATACCCACGAAATTGAGTTGTTGTGTACCCACGGATCATCACCGGCAAAGTCGTTTGTCATATTGTAGGCAAGTTCCCATCTTGTATTGAACATTCTGAATAAAACTGCCGCACCTTCAATACCAAAAATGTTTACAGCATCGTAATCAAGACTTGGGAAAGCATTGTTAGTAGAAACTTGAGAGCCACCAGCTGCAATATATTTACTCATATCAGCAGAAGGCTGTTTGTAATGTCCGTAATAATAGCTTAAGCCTAAATCAACACTTCCAATAGTGAAGGTTGAACGAAGTCCAGCCTGTCCATATTTAAGCTGGTATGTATCTGGCAGTAAGTTTGATGAATTAAATGATGCATACTGAACGATGCTTGAGCCGCTAGGATTTGTTCCTATATTATTTGCAACAGCTGTTTTTGCAATATTTGTAAGCTGTTTTGATTTTTTCGGCTGCCATACACCGCTGTCGGCTAGGCGGTCTGCGGTCATTACCGGAGTCCAGATTCCTTCAAAGCGGATTCCGTTTGGAGTAGTGTATTCTGCGCGGAACATCAGTTCAGAAATTCGGCGATCTATATAATCAGGAACAAGAAAATCCATATAGTCGTTTGCATTAAAATTATCAAGTACGTGAACTTTGTCGCCTTTTCCCCATACAACGCGCATTTTTCCAGCTTCAAGTCTTAAGGCCCCCATATAAGCACGTGCTGTAAATTCATCAAGAATATCCCACTGATATTTAAGAAGGCTTGTTTTATCAAGTTTTACTTTAAGGTTAAGGTCTGAAGATGCTGCACTGTAATTAAGATCGAGCAGGGCTTTTGGAAAAATATCCATTTTCCAGTCTCCAGGGCTGTCTCTGTGACCTTCTTCTGCTACGTAAGCGCGTCCTGCGGCTTCAACTTTTCCGCTTACCGAAAGAGAACTGGCTGAAGAACCGGAAGAAGAATCAAAGCCTCCAAAACCAGAATCATCACCAGAAAATTCAAAATCGGAATTTCCACCGCCAAAACCAAAATCATCTGCGGACTGTGCAAAAACCACTCCTGTCAGACTGAGCATGGCGCAAATTAGAAAAATTTTTGAAAGTTTCATAATTTCTCCCAATAATGTTTAATCGTTTAATTATTTGAACGGATTTATTCTAGCAAATATGAATGATTATGGCAACTGTTTTTTTTTGCTTATTGAAAAATCCCTGGTTAAATGATATTTTATATTGAATAAATTTTAATTTAAATTTATAGGAGCATAAAATGACTTACACTGCAGAAGTGGAGCATATGTGTCCTTTGGC
>DEEV01000042.1 GCA_002350445.1 Treponema sp. UBA2869
GTAGCACATTCCATGTTACGTGGGTCGTTACATGCATCAAAAATACGGAAACATCCGATACCATTCTTTGCAGCAGTTTCAACAAACTTCTCTACTACATCATCAGCATAGTGCTTGTAGCCAAGAAGGTTCTGAGCACGCAAAAGCATCATGATTTTGTTATTTGGAAGTGCTGCGTGAAGTTTGCGAAGACGATCCCATGGATCTTCGTTCAAGAAGCGGATACAAGAGTCATATGTTGCTCCACCCCATCCTTCAATATATTTATAACCAACTTTATCAAGTTTATCGCAGATTGGCAGCATATCTGCTGTTGTCATACGTGTTGCGTGAAGACTCTGGTGAGCATCACGAATTGCAAGTTCTGAAATTCCAACTTTAGCCATTTTTTATAACCTCTATTTAAATATTTTCGCGAGTTCGTATAGCGGCAGCAATTGCAGCGGCAACCGCACCGTCATTTCCTACAGCCGCAGAAGCAGCCGGAGCAACATTACTTGTTGATTCTGAAGCATCATTTTTATCTAATTTTGCAGCACGTACAAAAAACTTTAGCAATGACATGCACAAAATAAGGATAATAATAAAGCTAAAAACAACACACATTCCAAGCAAGGTCAAAAGTCCGCTCTGACCAAGCATTTCAGATATTGTCATGCCTTCCATAAAAAAACCTCTAATAAATCGAAAAAATTACCCGATTTTAATTGTTGCAAATTATATTAAAATACGCCGAAACTTTCAACGCTGTAACTTTCAATTAGGGAATTTGTATGATACTATATACGTATGATTAACATTATCAGCTGGGTATTTTTAGGACTTTGCGCACTTTCTGTGGCACTTACATTCTTTTTAAGAAAAAGCAGTTTATTAAGTTTAAGAAAAATCACGTTTTCTGCAAACCTTCCGTTTTTTGCACTGTTTATCTGTGCAAGGCTTTTTTTAAAACTGCCGGATTCGCTTAATATTCTTATTACGTCAATTCTTTCTTTTATTTGCGTTTCTATTGCAATTATACTTTCCGGCAGCAGGGAAAATGTAAAAAAACAGCGTGCATATAAAATTTTGTTGTTCTGCACGGTTACGTTATGGACACGGCTTTACAATTCAACATTCTACATTTACAAGGTAATGCCGGTTATAAGCATTGCCGCCGCTGCGGTTTATTTTGCAATTATTTTTATAACTCAATTCAAATTAAAGGATTCTACAAAGGAAGAAAAACTTACAGCAGCAGTTTTTACAATTATATCTTCCGTATTAAATTTCAGTTCGCTTATAACGCTTATATATGGAAGACAGCTTTATTCTATAATGCTTTTTGCAGGAACAACTGTCGCCATGCTAACTATAACAAATCTTTGTTTTATAAAAAAAGATAAAGAAGCTGACGCAGAAACAGAAAAAATGAATCTTTTAAGGACAATTTCCATTTCTGCGTCGCAAGGTATGATTGCACTTGCCAGTCTGTTTATGATTTTATAGACAATTAAAACAAATCATTCCAGCCGTACAAGCCACCCTTAGAAAGTTTTCCAGTTTTTAATGCACTGTCCAGCTTTTCAAGAGATTTTACTGCACCGCCTGCAAAACCTTCGCGGCTGCGGGCTGTGTGTGTAAGTTCAATTGTATCTGCAACTCCGTCGAAGAAAACTTTGTGTGTTCCCGGAATATTTCCGCAGCGTGTAGAACTTACATGCAGCTGATTTGCCTTTGGACGCTCATGGAAAGCGTCTGTTACAATTTCTGTTTTTGTTTTATAGCCAGCCATTACATGTCGTGCAATTTCAAGTGCGGTTCCACTAGGACTGTCTGCTTTCTGATTATGATGAGCTTCCCATGTTGCAACATCGTATTCTGTATACTCAGACATAATTTTTGCAGCTTCTTCTACTATTTTATAGAACATATTTACACCAATAGAAAAATTGCCGGCTGTCATAATTGTTCCGCCCACACTCTTTGCATATTCGGCAATTTCTGCGTGCTTATCGTTCCAGCCGGTTGTTCCAACAACAAGCGGAAGTCCAAGTGGAAGCAAAGCCTTTACGTTTGCAATTACGCTTGAAGGATGTGTAAATTCAATAATTCCTTCTGCGCCGCTTGATTTTACAGCACGCACAATTGCGTCTGTATCGCCGGCAGCTACCTTAACTTTTGCATCGTCTGCCATAACATCTATAGTTGTAACAACTTCATGACCATCGCGCTTTGCCGCAATTTCGATCATGTGTCCCATTTTTCCATAACCAACAAGAGCTATCTTCATTTAATTCTCCTCTTAATTGAAATAAGCTTCATGCAAAATCTGAACCGTGCGCTCAGCTTCTTCGTCATCAACTATCATACTGATATTAACTTTGCTTGCACCCTGACTAATCATCTGAACATTTATTCCTTCGTCTGCAAGCGCATCAAAACCGCTGGAAAGTATTGCAGAAGAATGAGCCGCATCACAAATGATTGTAACAATAGCTTTTCCTTTGCGTACAGAAACCTGACTAGCCTGCTCAAGATCAGCAACGAGTCCGCTTAAATCGGCCTTTGTATTTACTGTAAGCGAAACCGAAACTTCGGAAGTAGCAATAACATCGATACTGATATTCCACTTAAGAAAGTTATTAAAAATATGTGCAAGGAAACCTGCGGCACCAAGCATTCGTGAAGAAACAATATCAATCAAAGTAATATGCTTTACGGTTGTAATTGCACAAACCGGAGGAACTCTTCCTGTGTGATTTTCTACTATAATAGTTCCTGGGCTTGAAATGTTATATGAGTTTTTTACGCGAACCGGAGTTCCTGTTTTACGAACCGGCAGCATTGAGCGTGGATGCAAAACCTGAGCACCAAACATTGCAAGTTCCTGAGCTTCTTCGTAAGTTACTTCAGCAACCGGCTTTGCTCCTGGCACAACGCGCGGATCTGTTGTAAGAATTCCATCAACATCTTTCCAGGTCTGAACTTCTTCTGCGCGCATTGCCGCACCTATCATTGTAGCAGTAAGGTCTGAACCTCCGCGGCCTAATGTTGTAATATTTCCTTTTGCATCCTTTGCAATAAAACCTGTTACAATAGGAATTGCATTTTCGGCACCATTTTTATAGGAATTGAGCGCAAGCGGAATTGTTTCCCAAACGTCGTCCAGAAGTTCTGCCGACATATAGTTTGAATCGCTTACAAAACCAACATCCCAGGCATCATAAAATTTTGCAGGAATACCTTCCGACTCAAGATAAGCTGCCATCATACGAACCGACATGCGTTCACCAAAAGAAACAAGATAGTCGCGCGAACGTTTACTTATTTCCTTAAGCATGGAAATTCCCGTAAGCAGCTGTTTAAGTTCAGTCAAAAGAGACTGAATTGTTTCTATATTAATGCCAAGTTCTGCTGCAGTATCTTCGTGAAGTTTTGCAACACCTGCAACATCAACTTCGCCGGTTACTGCTTTATCTGCAGCCTCTAACAAGTGGTCGGTTGTATCCCCCATTGCCGAAAGAACAACAACAGGACGTTTTTCCTTATAAGCCTTGATAATTGAAGCAACATGCTTAATGCGCTCTGCATTTGCGACAGACGAGCCGCCAAATTTCATTACTATCATTCACAATTCCTTTTAATCTTGCCAAGATTTCTATTGATTATAGTGATTTACACGCAGTTAGTCATTACAGATTTTTTCTAAGCCACTCCACGTTCTGGTTTGGAATGTCTACACGGTTTGCGCTCAAAATCGCCTTATCATTAAGCTTTACGTCTCCCGCACCTTTTATTGTTGCCTGCATATCCAGCGCCGGAATTAAATAAAGCGCATCGTTTCCGCGGCGGTCTATACAAAAAGCTTCATATTCGTTATCCGGGTTCTGCAAAAGATAAACCAGTTTCCAGTGAGTGTCACTCATACGGCTTGCTTTTTTTGCAGCAATAGAAGCGGCATCTCCAGCCGCAACTCGTTCCAGCATTTCGTCTTTACCAAGCAGACGCTGCCCCGCAATAAACGCCCTCAGCTGCTGGTGCGCAATAAGGTCTGAATAACGGCGAAGCGGCGAAGTAACCTGACTGTAAAAAGAAACTCCAAGACCTGCGTGCGGCGCCGGTGTAATTCCTACAGAACGCTTTCGCATACATTTAATGCGCGCAAAGCAGCCAGCCCACCCTTCCGGTATATTTTCCGGAAACTCTGGAGCTTCCTGACTAACAAATGGAAACGGTATTTGATTTTTAAATGCAAAACGAGCCGCCGCTTCGCCCGCAATAATCATACATTCCGCTATCATTTCGTTACTTTCAAATTTCTGATCAGGAACTACACTAACTTTTTTTGTTTCCTTATCTACGGTTATATCAACTTCCGGCATCTGAATGGTAAGCGCGCCGTTTTTTTCGCGTCTGAGTCTATTTTTTCTGGCAAGTTCAAAAAGAGGCTTTAACTCTGCACTTTCTTTTTGCTCTTCGGCCTGTGCATAAGTAAGCCGTTTTACATTTATACGTGTTTTTAAAACCTGACAGTCTTCTATCTGACTTTCAGAATCAAGCTTTACTTTAAAAGAAAGCGCACAGGATTTTTCCTTTAAACCAAGCGCATAATCTTCAAGGCAGCTTTCGCAAAGCATTCGGCTTGCACCTTCAGGAATATAAAGAGTTGTTCCGCGCCCGCGAGCCGCAATATCAATATCAGAATCCGGCAAAACAGCAGAAGCAGGGTCAGCAATGTGAACCCACAAATATTCACCGTCAAACGCAACTGCGTCGTCCGGGTCTGTAGAATGTTCGCCGTCAATTGCATAACTTACCCCGGGAATTTCCACTCGTTCTTCTTCCGGCATTGCACCAAGCGCATCTTTTGCAGAATCAAAGCTAAAGCCAAAACGTGTCGGGTAAGGATTTTTTGTAAATTTCCAGATTCCTGTATCGATTAAAAGCTGATGAGCTTTTTCAACTGTCTGTGCAATTCCGGCCTCTGCCATCACTTTACATTTATCTGTTTTATTAAGAGCAAAAGCTTCTACTTCGCCCATAAACTTTGCATCATCAGGAAGATTCAATTTTTTTGCCTTG
>DEEV01000060.1:0-2142 GCA_002350445.1 Treponema sp. UBA2869
ACACAGAAAATTTTACAAGGTCAACAAGTCCTGTCTTTATGGTTATTGAGCTCTTCGCAGCGTAGCTGCTTGGAGAATCCAATGCTCCATGCTTGTTAGCATCCCTTTTTTTATTCTTAGAATTGTTTAATAAATTTACTGTTCGTCAGCTTTCTGTTCAAATTTGCTGTAAGACGGAATAAAGAGAATATCAATATCTCCGCAGGCGCCGTTACGCTGTTTTGCAAGAATAATTTTTGCGTCCTGGGCTGCAACTTCTTCCTTTAAGCGGTCACGATGAAGGAACATTACAACATCGGCATCCTGTTCAATAGAACCTGACCCGCGTAGCTGTGCAAGGTTTGGTTCGTTTCCTTCGGCATCGCGGGCAACCTGACAAAGGGCCACAATTGGAATCTGAAGTTCTCGTGCAAGGGCTTTTAGAGATTTAGAAATTTCTGAAACCTGTTCCCATGTTTCTTTTTTTGCATCTTCTGTTGTAATAAGACCAATATAGTCTATAAAAATAATTTTTACTCCGTTATTTTTAACCATACGTCTGGCGGCAGCGCGCAATTCCAGAAGACGCATATTTGGAGTGTCTACAGTGTAAAGAGGAGCTTCGAACCAGCGGCCTGCTGCATCCTGAATGCGTTTTACGTCGTCAATTTTAAGCATTCCGGAACGGATTTTCTGCATAGGAACACGTGCTTCCTGGGAAAGCAGACGCATACCAATTGATTCAACCGGCATTTCAAGCGAGAAAAATCCGCAGGGAATGCGCTTTGTGCAGGCAATGTATTCAATCATTGAAAGTGCAAGTGCTGTTTTACCAATAGAAGGTCTTGCTCCAATTATGATAAGTTCGGAATTCTGAAATCCTGATGTATAAGTATCAAGTTTTGCAAAGCCTGTTGGAACACCGGTAAACTGGTTTTTGCTGTGATAACGGCTTTCGATAAGTTCAATTTCCTTTATCATTATGTCTTTTGCAGCAAAAACTTCGGTGGTCTCGTTTCGTTCGGCTAGTGCAAATATTTTTTGTTCGGCAGTGTCTAGAATTGCTTCACTGTCTTTGTCAAGTTCAAAAGAAGAGGCTTTTAATTCGGAAGAAATTTTAATTAAGTCGCGGCGCGCAGCGCGGTCAAGTACCATATTTGCGTAATATTCTATGTTCGCGGCAGACGGTACAACATTTGTAAGCGAAGCTATATACGCCGCTCCTCCGGCCTGTTCAAGTTTGCCATCTACGGTGAGTTCATTAATCAAAGAGATTGTGTCGCCAGTTGCATTTTTAGTATAAAGTTTTACAAGTGCATCAAAAATTAACTGATTCTGCAGAGAATAAAATCTGTCGGCTTTTAAAATTGAAACAACTTCTGCCATTGCAGTCCAGTTTGTAAGCAATGCGCCCAAAACTGCCTGTTCTGCTTCCAGATTGTGCGGCGGAACTTTATCTTTTAATACCTCGTCCATAGATTTACCTGACTTTTATTTATATTTATAGCGATAAAAAAAGGCTGGTCAAAAATAACCAGCCCTTCCCTAAAGAAAAAGTTACGAATTACTCAGCTTTTGTTTCTTCTGCTTTTGGTTCTTCAGCTTTCTTTTCCTTTTTTGGTTCTGCTTTTGCTTCCTGACCTTCTACTGTCTGTGCTTTAATAGCAACGTGAAGTTCTGCAGTCTGAGATTCATAAAGTTTAACAGTAACTTTGTAGTTACCTGTTGATTTAATTGAACTTCCTGCAATTTCAATGCGTTTTCTTTCGATGTTGAAGCCCTGTTTAGCAAGTGCTTCTGCAACAACGTGTGAAGTAACAGCTGCGTAAAGTTTTCCGTTAGCTGCTGCTGGCATTGTAATTTCGATTGGTGATGCTTCAAGCTTTTCTTTAAGGCTTGCAGAATCCTTTCTTTTCTGTTCCTTGCGTGCTTCAATTTCTGCCTTGCGGCCTTCGAAAATTGCTACTGTTGCTTCATTGTAAGGTACAGCAAGATTACGTGGAAGAAGGTAGTTGCGAGCGTATCCGTTAGCAACGTTTTTTACGTCTCCTTCTTCTCCAAGTGTTTTTACGTCTTCGTTAAGAATAACTTTCATTTTATCAAGCTCCTGAAATATTTGTTTTGGATTTCCTCGGAGTATGAGGAAAATCCAGTTGATTTTTT
>DEEV01000060.1:2201-3552 GCA_002350445.1 Treponema sp. UBA2869
CTCGTTTTTTAACGGATTTTCGATTTTAGCCTAATCAGCAACAAATGGCAGCAAGCTGATAGAGCGAGCGCATTTGATTGCTCTTGCAAGTTCACGCTGGTGTTTTGCACAAGTTCCAGTAATGCGGCGTGGAAGAATCTTTCCGCGTTCTGTCATATAGCGGCGCAAAGAATCTGCATCCTTGTAATCAATCTTTGTTTTGTTAGCACAGAAACGGCAAACCTTCTTGCGGAAATATGTTTTTCCTTTTGCACGTCCGTCGCGGTCATCTTCGCGACCTTCTGAGCCTGTTACAACAGCGTTCATTGCTGCTTCCTGATTCTGCATTTCAACGTCTTTATTTTCGTCTGACATATTTTACCTCTTTAATTAGAATGGTATATCTTCCGGAAAGTCATTTCCTGTGTCGCCGAAAGAATCATTATATGATGGTGCCGAATTATTATTGGAAACCGGCTGGAATCTTGGTGCACCCCCAGTCTGCTGACTGTTATCACTTTTTCCGCCTAAAAGCTGAACAGAATCTGCTACAATAGAAACTCTGCTTTGTTTCTGTCCGTCTTTTTCCCATCGGTCCTGTTTTAAATGACCTTCAACGCAAATCTGCTTTCCTTTTGTAAGATAAGGCTTAAGGTTTTCGGCTGTTTTTCCCCAGATTGTAACGTTAAAGTAGTTTACTTCTTCAACCCACTGGTCACCGTTTTTTTTGCTTCTGTTAACAGCAATGCTCACATTGGCTCTTGCCTGTCCGTTTCCGACATAGCCGAAACTTCTTTCATCAGAACCAAGATCCTGTGTAAGACGGCCTATAAGAACAACGTGATTTAAATCTGTCATATTAAAGCTCCTCTGCCCTTTGTTTCAGTTATTTAGACTCTTTTTCTTTAAGAGCAACAAACTGATATTTCAAAATGTTCATGTTAATTTTGAAAGCTTTGTCGATTTCTGTGATTTTAGCAGGGTTAAGTTTCATTGTGTAAAGAACGAAACGTCCTTTCTTCTGCTTTTTGATTTCGAATGTGAGGTCGCGGTCACCAAACTGTTTTTCTTCGGTAATTTCCGCACCGAGGTTTGCGAGAGTATTTTTTACATCCTCTGCGCCTTTTTTTGACTTTTCATCATCAAGTGGATAAATAGTCATAAGCTCATACTTTTTCATAAGTATCTCCTGAATTGCTTTGTCCTTATGGACAATAATTCGGAGGACAAAGTAATACAGTCTTCATCAACGATGCCAGCTGTACAACAGGCAGAAAAATCTGCCGTTCCTCCTTATGGTCTACGGAAAATCATTTTTCAGATTTCCAAGGGGTGTTTTGTAAATATATAGAAAATGCCGGATTTTTGCAAG
>DEEV01000060.1:3579-3948 GCA_002350445.1 Treponema sp. UBA2869
TTAATTAAAATTGCATTTGTACACGCTAGCAAAAACTCGACACAAAGCCGGTGTTATTATATAATTTTAATATGAATTTAAAAAGAAAGTTTTTTGTTTTATTGTTTATTTCTTTATGTTCATTTATGCTGCCGGCGGCGGGTAAAAAAGTTTTGCCTGTATCGCAGAACGAAAATGGTTCAAATGTTTTTCTTGTAGATTTAAATTCTATAACTGAAAAGACAGTTTTAAAATATAATTCAAAGAAAGCGACTTTAGAATTTGCAATGGAATTAACTTCCCTGCTTCCTAAAAAAACGTCTGTAAACGAAGGCGATTCTTTTGTTATTAGTTTTAATGCAAAAGCTTCTGACGATATTGAAAATCTTA
>DEEV01000060.1:3954-5784 GCA_002350445.1 Treponema sp. UBA2869
ATCTTAGATTCGAAATATTTTCCGGCAGCCTGAAAGAGCCTGTTTCAATTCAGGAATATACAGAATACATTGTATGCGAGCAGGCATTTAAAGATAAGATTTTTAAAGTAAATACAAAAATTGGTCTTGCAAGAAGTGCCGTAAAAAAGATTTTTTTAAGGTTTACATGCGCATCACAAAATAACAAGCAGGTTACTCTTTATTCGTGTGATGAAAATACTGACGATGAAGTTCTTGAAAACGAAGAAATTTCTGAGACACAAAACGAAGCGGAAAACTCTGACGGGCTGGAAAATCAGGATGAACTGGAAACTGTTGAAGAACTAAAAAACGAACAGAATGACGAAGAAAAAGCCGAACAGTCTGAAAATGCCGAAGAAGCAGAAAATTCTGATCAGGAAAATCTGGAAACTGAACTAACCGAAGAAGAGATCAATAAGGCTGAAAAAGCCGCTAAGGAACAGGCTTTAAATGAAATGCTTGAAGCTGCCTTTAAAAAAGACGTAGAACGCTATAAAAAAGAATATCTTCAGGATTATGCATTAAACGACGAACCTGCCCTTCCGGGAGATGAGGACGTTGATTATGGTGCAATTCAGAATCCTGACGAAGCTGATTCTTTTGGACGCACTCTGCTTATGATTGCGGCAAAATCTGGTAACGACTGGCAGATAAAACGTTTGCTCCAGGCCGGTGCAGATGTAAATAAAAAAGATAATGACGGATGGACGGCGCTTATGTATGCGGCGCGCTACCAGGAAAATCTTTCTGCAGTTAAACTTATTATTGATGCAGGTGCGAATGTAAAGCAGAAAAACAAATTTGATTCATCAGCGCTTACTCTGGCTGCAATGTACAACAACAATCCTGAAATTATAAATACTCTTCTTGATTATTACACAGTTTCTGAGAAGGAAGTTTTGCGTTCACTTTCTCTTTTGCTTTCCACAAGACAAAAAAATGAATATGTTCAGATTTCAAAATTGAATGTATTTATAACGTGTTCAATTCCCCTTAATACGTATTACGAAGGAAAAACTCCTTTAATGTATGCATGTCAGTACGGTTCTTCGACAAAGGTTATAAAAGTGCTTTTGGACAACAGTGCCGTAACTTCCATTCGTTCTACAGAAGGAAAAACTGCTTTTGATTACGCAAAGGAAAATAAAAACTTAAGGCATGACGATATTTACTGGTCGCTCAACAGAAATAATTAATTTTTATCAGGTTTAGCTTAATATGAGAATTACAGGTGGAAAATTAAAAGGCAGAATTATAAAGTGTCCGGATGGTGTTATTCGTCCGGCAATGGACAGAATGCGCGAGTCGGTTTTTTCTATTCTTGGAGACCTTTCTGGAAAATCCTGGCTTGATCTTTTTTCTGGTTCAGGAACAATTGCAATAGAAGCTGTTTCGCGAGGTTGCGAAGATGTTGAACTTTGCGAAAAAGACCGTATAAAGGTTGGCACAGTTCTTGAAAACGTTAAAGTTACAGAAAATGAATGCGGTGTAAAAATAAAATGCCATTTTATGCCGGTTGAATATTTTATAAAACGCTGTAAACGCAGCTTTGACTATATTTTTTTTGATCCGCCCTTCCCTTATAAATTTCACGAACAGCTTGTAGAACAGGCCGATAAAAACGGTCTTTTAAGTTCAGACGGAACAATTCTTGTGCATAGACCGGAAGAACATTTTATGTCCGATTCAATTGGAAATCTTGTAAGAACAGATCAGCGGGTTTATGGTCGTTCCATTGTAGATTTTTATTCTTATAAAAAAGAAAAATAATTTATTTTGTGATTATAGAAATCTATGATAAAATTAAAT
>DEEV01000060.1:5851-6324 GCA_002350445.1 Treponema sp. UBA2869
AAAGTAACAGATTCTCCGTTAGGTTCTCTTTCTTCGGAGCAAAAGGTTATTCTTAACAGAAAAGCAAATATTATGTTCAACGCCGGAAACATTGAAGATGCAAGGCGTATTTTTATTACAACAGGATATTCAGACGGTCTTACCCGTGTTGGAAATTATTATATGGAAAAAAACAGAAGTCTTGATGCACTCAAGCTTTATTATCTTGCTCATAACGAGCGCAATTCTGCAAAAATCTACGAAGATATTGCAAAGGTTATTTCTACAGTTATAAAAGATGATTAGGTTTATTTAAAAACAATTAAAAAAAGAATTAAAAAAGAGAGGTATTAAAAAATGGAAGAAAACGCAGAGATTGTACAGCCTGGAGAATTCCTTGTTCCAGAATTTGATTCTGGAGATAATCAGAATAATCAGACGTCAGAAATTTCTGAGCTTTCCAAAAAAGGATATCAGCTGTTAAAAGATAATGA
>DEEV01000060.1:6339-10768 GCA_002350445.1 Treponema sp. UBA2869
TCAATTCTTGAAATTGAAGAAAATAATAACTATGCACTTGTTGGTCTTGGAGATACAGAGCGCAAGCAGAATAATTTTACAACTGCCATAAGCTATTACAATAAGTGTCTTAGTTTTTTTCCTACAAATAACTATGCGCTTTTTGGGCTTGCAGATTGCTTTAAGGCTTTAAATCAGTATCCAAAAGCAATTGATATCTGGCAGAAATATCTTGAACACGACGAAAAGAATATTACTGTAATTACACGCGTTGCAGATGCGTACAGAAAAATTCACGATTTTAAAAAATCAAGAGATTTATATTTAAAGGTTCTGGAACTTGAACAGGATAATGCTTACGCACTTATTGGTCTTGGACATCTTAATTATGATTTTAAGGAATATAAGGAAGCCCTTTATTACTGGACCCGAGTTTACGAAATTAATCACGATAATCCTGATATCCGCGTTCTTACCGCAATTGGAAACTGCCACCGTAAATTAAAGTCATTTGATAAGGGAACGCGTTATTTTGAAAAGGCCCTTGAAAGCGACGAAAAGAATTTCTATGCGCTTTTTGGACTTGCAGACTGTTACCGTGGAATGAACCAGCAGTTTAAGTCAATTGAATACTGGAACAGAATTCTTGATATAGACCCTAATAATAAGGTTATTCTTACACGCGCCGGAGACGCTTACAGAACAACCGGAAATTATGATAAGGCAAGAGAGTACTATAATAAAGCCCTTAATATTGATTTTGATATTTATGCGGCAATTGGTCTTGCCCTTTTGTGTAAAGGCGAAGGAAATTACGAGGAAGCGGCAACACGATTTAACAGACTTATAAATAATGATCCTAAGAATTCTAGGCTGTATGTTGACCTTGCAGACTGTTATATTTCTATGAACAGAAAACAGGATGCAATTACCCTTCTTGAGGATTTTGTTAAGCTGGATAACAGAAATCCGGCTGTGCGTAATATGCTTGAACGTCTTACCAGATAGTTAAAATGGAGAAAATTGTTTTAAGCGGCCTTTTGCCGGAAGAAATTTCAGATAAACTTGGACTTGAACAGAAATTCCGTGGGAGCCAGATTTTTAAATGGATAAGCAGCGGCGTAACGTCTTTTGACGATATGACTAATTTAAGTCTTGATTTAAGAAACAGACTTAGAGATTCGGCTATTATTTATTCATCAGTTGTTTCAAATGTCTTAAAAGATCCAGACGGAACAATAAAGCTTCAGATAACTCTTTCAGATAAAAATGCCGTCGAAACAGTTTTATTAACCGACCGTGAAGGACGTAAAACTGCCTGTGTATCGTGTCAGGCTGGTTGTGCAATGAAATGTGCGTTCTGTCAGACCGGAACTCTTGGACTTGCTCGAAGTCTAGAACCTGGCGAAATTGTAGAACAGTTTTTGTATCTTGAGCAGATTGCAGGCACCCTTGATAACATTGTTTTTATGGGCATGGGCGAGCCTATGCAGAACCTTGGCGGAATACGACGAGCGGTTGAAATTCTTACAAGTAAAAACGGTCGTGCTCTTTCTTCTAAACGCATAACCCTTTCCACCTGCGGCATTGTAAAGGGTATTTATGACCTTGCAGATAACGGGCCTTCCCTTCGTCTTGCAGTTTCGCTTACCACTGCAAACGAAGACTTACGGCGCGAGCTTATGCCGGTTTCTTCTTCAAAGGAAAATTCACTTTCAGAATTAAAAAAAGCAATTGCTTATTATGCAGAAAAGACAGGAAAACGCGTTACTCTGGAAGCGGCTCTTCTTCATAATAAAAATACAGATGATCAGAGTGCAGAAAATCTTATTAATTTTGTTCGCGGAATGGATGTAAACGTAAATCTTATTCCCTGGAATCCGGTTTCGACTTTACCGTTTGAAGAGCCATCAAAAAATGAAGTTTCTCATTTTGTAGAAAAACTTGAACGCGCAAAAGTTAATGTTACGCTTAGAACAAGACGCGGACGCAAAATTGGCGGTGCCTGCGGACAGCTTGGAAGGGCATTAAAAAATCAAACGGAATAGACGGAGTGTATTATGAAAAAGAATTTCCATTACATTGTTAGAATTGGTTTTATTTTTGCTGCCTCAATGCTTTTCTTTTCGTGCGCATCCTTAAATTTTGGAAAAAAAGCTTACGATTACGAAATGGTTCACATTCAGGACAAGTCGGATTATCTTGTAACTGATATTTCCTACCCTGTTTTCAATAAATTTCCGGAATTGAACAAACGTATTAAAAATATGGTAGAAAGTCACTGGAATGCCTATAAGGCATCTGCAAAATCTGACTGGCAGGAAATTAATTCGCTTAATACAAAAAACGGCGGAAAATCAAGGCTTCCTGCTTTTGAATACTCTGTTTCAGCTGATGTTTCGGGCAATAAAAAATATGTAAGTGTTCTTATTACAACGTATATTTTTAACGGTGGAGCTCACGGAAATTATGTTCTTAATTCCTTGAATTATGATGTAGAAAAGCAAAAGTTTTGTGATATTTGTGAAGTTTCAAACTTAAGCTATACGCAGCTTTCTGCAATTTGCCGGCGCGAGCTTAAAAATAAGCTGAAAATTACTCAGATGATAGATGATGGTACGGCTCCACTTCCTGGAAATTATGAAGTTTTTATGACAGAAGATAATTTTGTTACAGTTTTCTTTGAGCCATATTCTGTAGCGCCATATTCAGACGGAATACAGAAAGTGAAAATTCAGTTTAAATAAAACTCCTTGAATTAAGAAAAATTCTGTTATATAATGAAACTGCATGGGACGGAGAATTTGCCTGTGCTATTTTTTTATAGGAGTTTCTGTATGCAGAAGAAGATATACGTAGTTGGAATGTTTGATGATGGCACAGCGGCAAAGGTTCAGGCAGCGGTTGCAGCAGTTGCAGGTGTTACAAATGCCGTTGCAAACTGTGAAAAATCTCAGGTATTAGTAGACTACGATGATGCAGGTGCAGAAGCTGCTATAAATTCCGCAATTTCAGGCTGCGGTGTAGACGTTATTGGCTAATATGAAGATTGCAATTCTTGATGCATATGCAGATAATCCGGGTGATTTGTCTTGGAAAGGCTTTGAAAAACTTGCAGAAACGAAAATTTACCCGCGCACACAGCAGGAAGAGCTTATTCCTCGTGCAAAAGACTGTCAGGCAATCCTTATAAATAAACTTCAGATTACAGAAAAAGTTTTAGAAAATCTTCCCCTTTTAAAATATATTGGTGTTTGTGCAACCGGATACAATGTTGTAGATATTGATGCATGCCGTAACCGTGGTATTACAGTTACAAATGTTCCTGCCTACTCTACAGATGCCGTTGCCCAGCATGTGTTTTCGTTTATTACATATTTTTCAAATCATGTTGCGCTATTAAATGAATCAGTTCATAAAGGTGAATGGAAAACTTCACCTGATTTTGTTTACTGGAAAAAGCCTTTAATTGAACTTAGCGGAAAAACTCTCGGCATTTTTGGCTACGGAAATATTGGACATAAAGTTTGCGAAATTGGAAAAGCTTTTGGTATGAATGTAATATGTCATACAAGAACAAAAAAAGCTGATATGCCAGAATATGTTTCTTTTGAAGATTTGTTAAAACGTTCAGATTTTATTACACTTCACGCTCCTCTTACACCTCAGACCGAAAAAATTATAAATAAAGAAAGTCTTTCGCTGATGAAAAAATCGGCATTTCTTATAAATACTGCCCGCGGCGGACTTGTAGAAGAATCTGATTTGGCACAGGTCTTAAAAGCTGGCGGAATTGCAGGTTATGCGGCAGATGTTATAAGTGTTGAACCTATGCTGGAAAGTAATGTGCTTTGTGGTTGTCCTAATTGCGTGCTTACACCGCATGTTGCGTGGGCTCCATTAGAAACCCGAGCCCGTCTTCTTGATGTTTGCCTTGGAAATTTTAAGGCCTGGCTTTCCGGTAATCCTCAAAACGTAGTAAATAAATAACGTTAAAATTACGAGCTAAAGCATTTTACGCGGCTGTTTTGTGTAACTGTGTCCTTGACATAATCTTTGCCTTTAATTAGAATAAAATTATTAAATATTATTAAAAAAAATATAAGGGGATAAAAATGGGAAAAACAATTGCACAGAAAATTTTTGAAAGCCATCTGGTAGACTCACCTTTTCCAAATACTTACGTATTAAAACTGGACAGGGTTTTTTGTCATGAAATTACTACTCCTATTGCTATAAATGATCTTGTTGAACGAAATAAAGATAAGGTTTTTGATCCTACAAAAATCAAGGCAGTAATAGATCACGTAACTCCGTCAAAAGACAGTAAAACTGCAACACAGAGTAAGATTCTTCGCGACTGGGCTAGGCGTCAGAACGTAAAGGATTTTTTTGATATTGGTTATAATGGCGTTTGTCATGCAATTTTCCCGGAAAAAGGTTTTGTTAC
>DEEV01000060.1:10776-16745 GCA_002350445.1 Treponema sp. UBA2869
TGTTCGTCCTGGCTTTACTGTAATTATGGGCGACAGCCACACTTGTACTCACGGTGCTTTTGGTGCTTTTGCAGCCGGAGTCGGAACTACAGACCTTGAAGTTGGAATTTTGAAAGGTGTTTGTTCATTCCGCGAGCCAAAATCAATTAAGTTTGTTTTGAACGGAACATTAAAACCTGGTGTTTATGCAAAAGATGTTATTCTTTTCCTTATTAATAAAATTGGCGTAAATGGTGCAACAAACTGCGTTGTTGAATTTACAGGCCCTGTAATTGACAATTTTGATATGGAAAGTCGAATGACTCTTTGTAATATGGCAGTAGAAGCCGGTGGAACTTCTGGAATATGTTATCCTGATATTAAGACTGTTGATTATCTTTGGGAATTTATTAAGGATGATTATAAAACCAAGGAAGATGCCGTTGCTGACTATGCAAAGTGGCGTTCAGATGACGATGCTGAATATGAAAAAGTATACACTTATGATCTTTCTGATCTTGAACCTGTTTGTACAGTTGGTTATAAACCGGATCAGATGAAAAAAGTGTCTGAAATGAAAGGAACAAAGGTTGATCAGGTTTATATTGGTTCATGTACTAATGGACGCATTTCTGATCTTCGTGTTGCGGCACAGGTTTTAAAAGGTCATCATCTTGCAGACGGTGTTCGCGGAATTGTTTCGCCTGCTACACCAAAAATCTTTAAAATGGCTGTTGATGAAGGAATTATTAATATTTTCCTTGAAGCAGGTTTCTGTGTAACTAACCCTACTTGCGGTGCTTGTCTTGGTATGTCTAACGGTGTACTTGCGGAAGGTGAAGTTTGTGCTTCTACAACAAACCGTAACTTTAACGGACGCATGGGAAAAGGTGGAATGGTTCATCTTATGAGCCCTGCAACAGCAGCTGCAACAGCAATTGCCGGTACAATTACTAATTCAGAATTGTATAAATAAAAAAACTGAGTTTAATTAATAATAATTTACACAATTATAAGAAAATGTGTTATTATTATAGTATAAACAAAAAAATTTGGAGATTAAAATGAAACAATTCGGCGGTTCAGTACTTTTTTTGGATCGTTCAGACATTAATACTGACGAAATTATTCCTGCAAAGTATCTTACAGAAATTTCAAAACAGGCTTTAAAGCCTTATCTTCTTGAAGATTTAAAGCTTGATGGTTTTAATCCTAAGACAGATGTTGCCGGTAAAAAAGTAATTATTACACGTGAAAATTTTGGATGTGGTTCTTCAAGAGAGCATGCGCCATGGGCTTTGGAAGTAAACAATATTTATACAGTTGTTGCTCCAAACTTTGCACGCATTTTCCGTCAGAATATGTTCAACTGCGGTATGATGGCAGTAGAAATTGATCGCAAGTCTGTTGATGATATGTTCAGAACTTTTGCAGATAAAGAAACTGAATGTAAAATTGTAATCAATGATGACGGAACAGCAAAGGTAAAACTTATTGCCGGTTCTCTTTCAAAGAGCTACCCTTTCAAGCTTGATGACTTTGAAAAGGCTCTTGTAGAAAAAGAAGGCTGGATTGGTTACGCTGATTCTAAGTACTAATCTGATCATTTAAAAAGAAAATCCCGGTGCCATATGACATCGGGATTTTTTTTACTTTTTTGAGGGTTCGAATAAATATCGTCACCCGTTTTTGTGTGAATGCTAAAAGACAGTCCCTATGGGCTGTCTTTCTAAACGCATTTTCTATTTTAGGGATTCGAAAATAATATCAGCAACAAAGATTATTGCAAGTACCCATGTAACAACAGGTATTTCCTTTGTTTTCTTAGCAGCGCATTTTGTAATTACATAAGAAATAATTCCCCATGTAATACCTTTTGCGATTGAGTAAGAGAATGGCATTGTAATAATTGTAATGAATGCCGGAATACCTTCTGTAGGATCGTCAAATTTAATTTCTACAACAGAGCGCATCATAAGATAGCCAACGAAGATCAAAGCTGGAGCTGTAGCAGCAGAAGGAATAAGGAAGAATAATGGGCTTAAGAACAATGCAAAAAGGAAAAGAATTCCGGTTGTAACAGAAGCAAGACCAGTGCGGGCACCGGCAGCAACACCGGAAGAAGATTCGACAAATGATGTTACAGTAGATGTACCAAGGCAAGCACCAACAGCAGTACCAACTGCATCTGCCATAAGAGCGCCTTTTACATTCTGAACTTCGCCGTTTGAATCTTTAAGGTTACCCTGCTCTGCAACTCCAAGAAGAGTTCCGATTGTATCGAACAAATCTGTAAAAAGGAATGTAAAGAAAATTACAAAGAACTGTCCAAGAACAGCAATAGAGAATTTTCCAGCAGGTGTACAGAAAATGCCTTTAAAATCAAATGCAAAAAGATGTGGTGCAGAAGGTGTTGAGAATGGTTTAAAGTTTTCTGGAATCTTTGTTACACCAAAAGGAATTCCGATGATTGTTGTAATGATAATTCCTACAAGAATTGCACCTGGAACTTTAAGTGTATAAAGAACAATTGTGATTATAAGTCCAATTACAGCAACAATAGCTGCTTTGTTTGCCATTGTAAAGTTTACATAACCAATAAGGGTACCTGTGTTAGCAGAAACAATGCCTGCGTTTGCAAGACCAATAATTGCAATAAAAAGTCCAATACCTACTGCAACGGCTTTTTTAAGTCCTTCCGGAATTGATTTAATAATTGCTTCTCGAATGCCGCACAAAGAAAGAATAATAAAAAGAATACCTTCGATAAGGACAGCTGTAAGTGCAAGCTGATAGCTGCAACCCATTCCAAGAACAACAGTGTATGTAAAGAAAGCATTAAGACCAAGACCTGGAGCAAGAGCTACCGGCAGGTTTGCACAGAAAGCCATAACCAAAGTTGCGATGGCAGCAGAAAGTGCTGTAGCTGTGAATACTGCACCCCAGCTCATTCCTGTTGCACCATCGGCACAAAGAATGCTTGGATTTACTGCAAGAATGTAAGCCATGGCAAGGAATGTTGTTATACCACCGATAACTTCTTTGCTAATGGTTGTTCCGCGTTCTTTCAATTTGAAGAACTGTTCCATTTTTTTAATCCTCCTTCTGGATTTAAACTTTTATTCTATTTCTTAAACTGACGGCATAAATGCATAAATCAGTTTTGGAAATTCAGGCTTATTATAGCATTTTTACATTTAAACTGCTATTGAAACGTTTTATTAGTGGAAGAAATTTATTGTATTTTTATTCCGTAATTTCAATCAAATTATCTTCGATTGCAACAATGCAGCTTTCGTAATAACCGTCTCCGGTTGTACGCGGTCTGCTCGAAACAGAAAAGCCAGCTTTTTCAAGCCGGACCGTTAGTTCATTTACCGCTTCTTTGCTTCCAACGCTAAACGCTAGATGCGCGTAGCCGGCTCTGTATGGGCTCTTTTCCTGCTCTACAAGTTCCGGACGAGTCATAATTTCCAGTCTTGCGCCTTCTTCAAATGAAATAAAATATGACCTGAAATTTGTTTTTTTATTATGATAGCCGTCATTTGACTTTCCGTTTAAATATGTAACGAAAAATTCTTTGGCTTTTTCCAGATCAGAAACATAGAGTGCAACGTGTTCTATTTTCATAATGTGTTATTATATCACAGGATTACAGTTTGCAAACGTGAATTCGAATTGTTTTTACTAAATAGTTTTTCAAACAGCAGTGAAAACAATAACCTCTTTCTTTGTTTCGTTCCGGCATATTTGCAACCAGGACTTTATGAAGGCTTCTTTTGTCTTTAGCGGTCTTAATTCTCCTCTTAAATATTGGTCTTTTAAGTCAATGTATGTAGTTTTTACATTTTCTTTTCGTAATGAATTGATTTCAGATAATCTAAGTCCGGTACAGGCTGCTACAAGATTAAATAATCTTTGTGATTGATTTACCCATTTGAATTCGCAAAGAATTTTTTCAGGTATAAAGGACTAAGAGCGGGATGCTCTTGAGTTCCGGAGGCGATTTTATCTTGTACCCAAATTGAATCAATATCAAAAAAGTGTTCTGCATATTTTGAAAATAAAACATTAGAACCAGACCAGATTCTTCCCTGCATAAGAAGTGTTTCGCAATAATGAATTGCAACTTTTTTGTTTTTACAGCCTGTACTTTTTGCTGAGGATAATGACCCATCAGGTTTGTAAGTCTGGTAATAATAAACCTTGTTTCCAGATTTGAGTGTTCATTTGTAGACGAAAAAATAACTACGCATAGCATGCTCCTTAAAAAAAATATTAAAGGAGATACTATCATTTTACTGACTGTCGGTTAAATAAAAAAAAGCTAAGTCCATACAATGTATGAACTTAGCTTTTATCCAAAAGAGCGGATGAAGGGAGTCGAACCCTCGTCATCAGCTTGGAAGGCTGAGATAATAAGCCGTTATATGACATCCGCAAGTGATGTAATTAATATATAAAAGTACGAAAAAAATGTCAATATGGATAATTGAAAAAAAGATATTTTTTTTATTTTATATAACGAAAATCGGCTTCGCCGGCGTTTATGAATGTGCGGATTCTGCATTTCTGGGGTTTTATGTTTTCTGCAAACCAGCGAATGTCACTTGCGTAATCGGATGCAACGTAATCTGCATCGTAATTAAGAGAAAGTGTTTCCGCTTTTCCGCTATCTGTTGTTCTGGAAATTGCTCCGTAAAATTTTACGACGTCTTCTACCACGTTAAAATATTTTCCAAGACCTCGTTCCAAAAAAAGTTCTCTTAAAAAATCAAGCTGAATCTTTTCTATATCTGAATGTTTGCATTCACAACTGCAGACTGCCTCACATAAAGCACCCTGCTTCTGATACAACAATTCAAAAAATTTAGAAGGTTTCATCCTTAAAACTCTGCACACGGCATTAAACCAGGTAACTGCCCTTCCCGCATTATAAAAATACGAGCATGCTGCGGCGAGCCTTCTAGCCCGCTCCATATCTTCAACTGAAAACTGTTTTGTTTTTATCACATGATACGGAGGCTTATCTTCATAAACAAGACCAAGTTCGTCTGCCCTGTCAAACAAATTTGTTCCCGGCAGCACAGAAAGACAGAAAATTTCCAGATTATTCGGTAGCATTGAAACGGCAAAATCAACTCCGTCGCGGAATGAACCAAAACTTTCTCCGGGCAACCCGAAAATCAAATCCAATCCAAATGTAACGCCTTCTTCATTTAAAATTGAAATACCGCGAACAAACTTTTTTCTATCAAATGGTCTGTTTACCAGCCGCAATGTTTCTTCATTTGCGCTCTGAAGTCCAATCTGTAGTGCGCATGGAATCTTCGTAAATTCTCTTGCCAGTTCTCTGTCAATAAATTCTCCTCGTGCTTCAAAATAATAAAAAGTGTCGGGAGTTTTTGAGGCAATCATTCTAAGCAGTTCTACTGCACGCTTTTTATTTGCATTATAAGTTGGATCCAGTACAAAAATCTGAGGAATTTTTTTCTTAGCAAAAAAATCAAGCTCTGCCTTAATGCGCTCCATCGGGAACATTCGGACTGTTTTTTCACCTTTAGATTCATAGCAGTAAGCGCACTTAAACGGGCAGCCTCTTGCAAGTTCCCACAATGCTCCGCCATATTCTGTCGGGTCTATTATTCCGTCAAGATAAGGTGAATGTAAAACGGTTAGATCTGGTGTTTGTGATATTATTACATTGTCTGATTTTTCAGACGGTTTATTTATGATTTTTGATACAAGAGCTGGAACAGAAATTTCTCCTTCTCCGCTGACTGTGTAATCAAAATCCTTATAAAACGATGGATGCGCTGTAATTTCAGGTCCGCCTGCAATACATATACAGCCTCGGTCTCTAAGCTGAGCCGCCGCCAGTTTTAGGATTTGTACATTCCATACATATACAGAAAAACAAATGATTTGGCCTGAAAATTTATACAGTTCATCGGCAATAAATTCTGCCGACGCTTTTTCATTCAGATCTT
>DEEV01000060.1:16755-16967 GCA_002350445.1 Treponema sp. UBA2869
ATAGTTTTACATCAACAATCCCTTTTATTTCGGGATAGTTTTTTACAGCTGATGCAATACAGGCTGCCCCAAGCGGCAATGCCTGTGGAGATTTTTCAATTAAAAGTGTGGTACAGATAACAGAAACAGACACTATATTCTTTCCTTTGTAAAATTATATTCAAAATAATTATGAACTTCTATATTAACAAAAAAAGATTTATAGATTATAC
>DEEV01000027.1:0-1010 GCA_002350445.1 Treponema sp. UBA2869
TACATTTTTTTCTGTATTCAGAAAAGGTTATTGCGGTAAAAATTGAAATAAGAAAAACTGAATAGACAATGGATGCAGGCGAAAAATTATTAACAAAACCGCAGAAAATTAAAACAACCATCGACATAAGTAAAACAAAAATCAATGAAACAATCATATTATCCTCTCTGTAGTTCTAAAAGAAAATCTGCATTATTCCGGCAAAAACAATGAAGTACACTGCCAGAAGAAGCTGCGTAATTTGTGCAATGCGTTTTAGAATTGATAATGCTCTGGAAATAAATGGAACAAAAAGCAGCGGAATAAAAAACGGAAGCGTTCCTGCGTAGAAAAACATAAGATAGAATAAGCCCGGAATTCCGTAGCCGCCGAAAATTGAACGCGCAATGGCTGCCCAAAGCGGAGGGCAAATGTGAAGTCCTGTTGCAAAACCTGACATTAATGCCGTAAACCAGTCTTTTTGAATTGCGGTTAGAATTTTAACCATGCAGTTTTTTGTCTTACAGCTTTTTGTGTTCTGCAATTTTTCTGAATCTTCGGTTATGTTCTTTTTCCATGGAAAACGTGGTCCAAGCGAGCTTATCAGAAGAACAGTTCCGCAGAAAATGTATGCGGCGTAAGAAAGGTATCGTGCAAGAACCGGATCAAAAAAGTTGGAAGCGAGAAGTCCTGCGCATCCCAATGCTGCACCAAGAACAAGGTACATCAAAAATCTGCCGGCAAGAAAAACAGAAAGTAATGTTGTATTTTTCTTAAATGCCGGATTTTCGTGTCCGAATAGAAACGGAATAAGAACCGGAGCACAGTACATTGTGCAATAGGTTCCTGTTGATAGTCCTAATAAAAGTGATTCTATAATAAAATTATTCATACGTGTAAAATAAAACTGTAATTTTGCTTTGTAAATCTTAAATTCGGCAAGTTGTGATTTTGAACTGGTAAGTTGCAGTTTTTGAAGGTGAAATAATCTTATTGAAACACATTGCATTCGTGTGTACAATATCAAAATA
>DEEV01000027.1:1098-1382 GCA_002350445.1 Treponema sp. UBA2869
CCTAAAAAATACCGCGTACTTACTGGTGACCGTCCAACAGGACTTTTACACATCGGTCACTATTTTGGTTCATTGCAGAACCGCGTTCGCCTTGCAAACATGGGCGTTCCAACTATGATTCTGATTGCAGACTATCAGGTTCTTACAGACCATGATGCATTCGATAAAATCAGCCAGAATACAAAGCAGCTTGTAATTGACTACCTTGCTGCCGGAATTAATCCTGAAAAGCAGGATGTAATTATTTACCCTCACAGCTACGTGCCTGAGTGTAATCAGCTTCG
>DEEV01000027.1:1524-1763 GCA_002350445.1 Treponema sp. UBA2869
AATGTAGTTCCTGTAGGAAAAGACCAGCTTCCACATCTTGAAATGACACGTACAATCGCCAGCCGCTTCAACAAGAAGTTCTGTACAGATATGGGTAAAGAACCTGTATTCCCAGAGCCACAGGCTTTGCTTTCTAAGACTCCAATGATTCTTGGATTGGACGGAAGCCAGAAAATGTCTAAGAGCCGTGGAAATGCCGTTATGCTTTCTGCAACAGAAGATGAAACTGCAAAGCTCAT
>DEEV01000027.1:1943-7235 GCA_002350445.1 Treponema sp. UBA2869
AAGCACTCAACGAAAAGCCCCGCCCATTGCGCCAGGAACGTGCCCGCCTCGAAGCAGACCCGGCTTACATCCGCAAAGTACTTCTCGACGGTGCCGCAAAGGCTCGTGAGATTGGTATTAAAACCCTCGAAGAAGTAAGGGAATGTATGAATATGCTCATATAGAAGACGCGTTAAAAAAAATAGTCCATCGGGACTATTTTTTAGCGTCATCATCTAAAACGCTCGCTCGATTTATCGAGCGGTGCATATAGAAAATGTCCGAAAAAAAGACTTTAGNNCTCTCAGAAATTTTCGAAGCTGACTTCCGATGAGCAGGAAAATGCCGAGCTTCCACAATCGGAATCTAAAATCCTGCAGGAAGAAATTAACCGCGCAGAGAAGACCCGCATAGAAACTTTACAGAAAACTTTCAATGAATTTGTAAATCCTGTTACACAGGAAATTGAAAAAGATGAAGAATCTGTAGTTCTGGCTTATAAACTTTTTGTTCAGGTTAAAGCGCTGAACGAATCTTCAGAAAATGTGGCAGCTTTGGCACGTATAAAATCTGTTGTTATAACGGCTTCAATTTGCTCAAAAGCTGAATACATTGGAGAAGGTAAGCAGCTTTTTTCATTTCTCAAACTTTGGTTTCTAAAGGAATATCCGGATTGTATTTTTGTTCCGGAAATTTGCCGTGCCCCTGACGGCTCCTTCTATTTAGACTTTATAGAACGCGAACTCTGGTCTCCGTCTGTGTTTGAAAAAGAGATTTTGCAGGCTGTCTCAAGCAGTTTTTCCCTTTGATTCATTTCCGGGTCTTCAAGCACCGCTTCAAAAAGTGCGTTCAAAATTTCTCCAAGCTGTTTACCGGCCGGAATTCCAGCTGCAATTAAATCTTTTCCGTTTACGGCGAGATCTTTTAAAGAAAGCGCCTGTTTTTTTGCTTCAATGGTTTTTATACGGTCGTTTAATTCAATTAAAAGCGCGCAGGCTGCAGAATCGTGAATTCTTACCGGCTGATTATACTTTCCGTACATATCAGAAAGCCTTAAATCAATTAAATCGCTGATATTTTCCGAACCAACCCGTACAAGAAAACGCCGTACAGCCGCGTCGGTCCAATCCGGCGTGTAATGAAACATGTGATTTTTTATCAGGTGACAGACTTTATCAATCTGATTGTTTGAAAATTTAAGCCTTATCATTATTTTTCGTGTAATTTTTTCAGAGTGAATTTCGTGGTTGTAAAAATTAAATATTTTGAGACCGTTTTCAATTCGTTCTGTTCTTGCGGCAGGTTTTCCAATATCATGAAAAAGGGCCGCAATTCTTACAATAATGTTGTCTTTTGGTGCTCCGTCGCAGGCATAAAAAAGGTGATCCAGAACGTCAAAAATGTGGTAGCCTCTGTCGTCGTTTTGAATGCAGTTCCGGCATTCTGTCAGTTCCGGAATAAACAGCTTTAAAATTCCGGTTTCTTCCATAAGTTTTAAGCCTTTGGAAGGTTTTTCTGATTCGAGCATTTTAATAAATTCATCTCTAAAGCGTTCAATTGATATAGAAGTTACTTTTTTTTGAATTTCTTCTTTGGATATTTCTGAATATGTATGTTTTTCTATACTAAAATTAAGCTTTGAAGCAAATCTCAACGCTCTGACAGGTCTTAATCCGTCTTCCATAAAACGTTCGTGTGCATTTCCTACTGTTTTTATGCATTTTTTCTTTATGTCATGACGGCCACCGAACGGGTCTACAATTTTTCCGTCTGCAAGATTTATTGCAATAGCATTCATTGTAAAATCGCGTCGGCTCAAATCTTCTTCAATTGTGGCTGCGTAGGTAACTTTGTCCGGATGTCTTCCGTCTGTGTAATCTGATTCAGTGCGGAAGGTAGTAACTTCAATTTCTTTTTTCATAAAATGAACGGTTACAGTTCCGTGTGCAATTCCCGTAGGGACTACAAATTTAAAAAGTTTTATTACGTCCTGAGGTGTTGCGTTTGTCGTTACGTCCCAGTCAGATGCTTCTTTATTCAGAAAAATATCTCGTACTGCGCCGCCTACAAGGTATGCTTTAAAGCCTGCGTCTGCAAAAACTTTGTTAAAAGCCTTTAATTCTTTTGGGAGATGTATTGTTTTGTTTTTAGTAAAAAGCCCTGTAAGTTTCATCAGAATCCCCTTGAAAGAAAATTAATTGTATTTGAAAAGCTGAATGCTGCAAGCGAAAAACACAGTGCCGCGGCACATAAGGCTATGTAAATGATTTTTTTAATTATATTTTTTCGGGAAATTAAATCAAAAATGTGATGGATTGTAACTGGTAAAATTAAAAAAAACAGAAACATTGAAGTGTAGGAAAGTGCTGTAAGTACAATTGCCTGATTTTCATCCTGAAAATTCTGATAGTTTCCGCAGATGTACAGAAGTATTAAAAAAAGAGAAATTGCAAAAAGAGCAATTATAAGTGCAACTATAAATCTGAATATAAAAGAGAAGGTTATCTTTATTGATTTTTCTGAATCTTTTTCTGCCATTACTTGAAGAATTATGATTATAACTGATAATATACTAATACATTTTTTTGTTTAGTTATAGTCTAATGAAAAGATTTTTTGTTTGTTTATTTATTCTTGCTGTTTTCTCGGGTGTCGTTTTTTATATCGGTTGTCCTCAATTTAAAATTTCAGCCGGCAGCATGGGTGTTGTTGTTTCAAAAACAAGCGGAGTTAATAGGCAGCCTGTAGTTCCCGGAAAAATTTCGTGGAACTGGCAGTTTATTTTGCCTACAAATGCAAAACTTATTGAGTTCAATATAAAGCCTGTGAATGTAAATCGTAAAATTTCAGGGCAGCTTCCATCCGGTCAGATTTATACTTCGCTTTACAATTCTTCGGACGCGTTTTCCTATGAATTTGACTTTTCTGTTTCTCTTTCGGTAACTCCGGAATCTGTTGTTTCCCTTTACGAAAAAAACATTATTTCAGATTCGGCTTCTCTGCAGGATTATCTTGATTCAGCAGCTTCTTCTGTGTGTCAGCTTGCGGCAGGATATTATCTTTCAAAAGCAAAGGAAGATTCTTTGTTCCGGCCGGAAAATGTACGGCGCGAGGATCTTATAAAGGCTGTTCGTGTTTTTGAGGAATTCCCGGAAGTTGATATAAGTGTTTTTGCGCTTACAAATTCAAAAATTCCTGATTTTAAGTTGTATCAGTCTATGCAAACACAGACACTTTCTCGACCATCTTTAAATAATACAGAATCATCATCTGTTGATAATTCAGATTCATCTCAAAATTCAACTTTGGAAGGTACTTTAAATGAATAAAAAACTTGTAGCAATCCGTGGAGCAACCTGTTCGGATAATACTAAAGAAGAAATTACAAAATATGTTTGTCAGATGTGTAACGAAATTTTTAAGAAAAATTCGCTTGCCCCGGAAGATATTGTTTCCATTCAGTTTACAGTTACAAAAGAAATAACCGTTCTTAATCCTGCAACTGCGCTTAGAAAAGGCGATACCTGCATTGATGTTTCTGAAATTCCTTTGTTTTGCAGTCAGGAAGCGTTTATTGAAGGCGGATTTGAATATGTAATTCGGGTTATGGTTACTGCTTATATGAATGAAGTTTCAGCCCGTCATAATGTGTATATAAACGGCGGAGAGCGGCTTCGCCCTGATTTCGCACGTTCATAAAATAAAGAGGAAAATATGAAGCTTTGGTTTGTAAGTATGGAGTGTGCCGGAATTGCAGAGGCAGGCGGTGTAAAAAACGTAACTTATTCACTGTGCAGGGAATTTGCAAGGCTTAATCATAAAGTAACTCTTTTTCTTCCTGTTTTTAAATGCAATCTGTGGGATTATGTATGTGATTTACAGGATGCAGGCGAATCCGAGGTAAAACTTTGCGGAAAAACAGAAAAGATTGTTTATAAAACTGCCACTTATAAAGATGCAAATTTTGATATTGTGCTTGTAAATCATCCTTCGTTTGCAGAAAAAGAAGCTGTTTATACTTACACCGAAAATGAGCAGAAATGCAATGCAGAGTGTGTAAAAGGTTCTGGTCATAAAGATGCGCTTTTTATGGATGTTCTTTTTCAGCGTGCGGTTGAAGCGTATGGAAAACTTGTTCAAAAATCAAATCTTCCGGAAATAATTCACTGTCAGGATGCCTCTACGGCAACTTTGCCCGGCTTTCTAAATCAAAATAAACTTTACAAAAAAACAAAGTCAGTTGTTACAATTCATAATGCAGGACCTGCTTATCATCATGAATTTTCAAGCCTGGGTGAAGCTGTGTGGTATACTTCGCTTTCCGAAAATGTCCTGCGCGAAGCTTTGAACGGAAGTCGAGTAGAGCCATTTTTGATTGCAGCCGCGTCAGGAGCTGTCCTTACAACTGTTTCTGATCAATATGCTCAGGAGCTTGTAAATCCTTATAATTCATCTGTTACGGATGGTCTTGCACCGGTTTTTTTTGCAAAAAAAATCGACATTACAGGCATTACAAATGGTTTTGATTTTGAACGCTATAACCCTGTTGATAAGAACTGTTCAACACTTCCTTTTGAATTTAATCCTGAAAAGTGCGAACTGGACGGAAAATTTAAGTGCCGCAAATTCTTTATTCAGAATATTGTAAATACGGATAATTATAATTGCAGGGGAATTAAAAAGCACGGAAAACTTGAATGTTCGTCTGATTATACAAGGGAAATTTATTTTGCTTATCACGGACGCATTGCCACTCAGAAAGGAATTTCTGTGCTTATGGAAGCTATACCTGCGATTATTCAGAATTTTCCTGATGTGCGCTTTATTATTGCGGGTCAGGGAGAAACCCGTCTTGAAATGGAGCTGATTTCGCTGGCTGAAAAATTCCCGGGAAAAGTAACTTATCTTAATGGGTATAATAAGGTTGTTGCACGTCTTGCTGTTGCCGTAAGTGATTTTATTGTGCTTCCAAGTTATTTTGAACCTTGTGGCCTTGAAGATTTTATAGCCCAGTGTTACGGAACGGTTCCAGTTGCTCATAAAACCGGCGGGCTTAATAAAATTCAGGATAGAAAAACAGGCTTTTTGTACGAAAATAATACAAAAGATTCTTTGATTACTAAAATTTCAGAAGTAATAATGACCAAACAACTTAAGCCGCTTGTAATAAATAAAATGATTAAAGCTGGTTCTTATTCGGTTCAGCATGAATACCACTGGAAGAATGTTGTTCAAAAAAAATATTTGCCATTTTTTAAAGAAATTCTTAAAAATTCAAAAATTTGATATTGACTAAAATTATTTAAAAATATA
>DEEV01000027.1:7349-7711 GCA_002350445.1 Treponema sp. UBA2869
GAGTTTCTAGAGTGGTCAAATAGGACAGACTGTAAATCTGTTGGCTTTCGCCTTCTGAGGTTCGAATCCTCAACTCCCCAAGAAGTTTTAAGAGTTGGTTTTTACCGACTCTTTTTTTTTGCCATTTTTAACTTTTTGCGGTTTTATCGTTTGACAAACATTTCTCTATAGTTTAATTTAAATGAATAGATTATTTAAAAAGTAATTTTTAAGTTTCTAATTGAGGTTAGGGTGGTAGTTCACTTTTGGGGCGTGCGAGGGTCTGTGCCAACTCCTCAGACTCCGCAGCAGATTCAATCAAAAATAATGGCGGCAATTCAGCGTGTTCAGCCTTAAGATCTAGTTTCGCCTCAGTCTCGTGC
>DEEV01000027.1:7741-13445 GCA_002350445.1 Treponema sp. UBA2869
TTCGCTACCAGACTGGATTTTCGGTACTACGGGCGGAAATACGCCTTGTGTGGAAATAAAGGCTGATGGCAGTACTTTTTTGCTTGATGCAGGAACCGGAATTCGTGTTTTTGGAAAATCTGAATCACAGCCTCAGGATAAGCATTATAATCTGTTCTTTTCCCATTTTCACTGGGATCATGTTCAGGGGCTTCCTTTTTTTGATCAGGCTTATAATCCTAAATCTGTTATAGATATTTATTCACCGGATCCTAAACTTCAGCAGTTTCTGGAAAATCAGATGGTTGCTCCGTATTTTCCGGTTCCGTTCGGGGCTTTTACAAAAAATATAAATTTTCATACGGTTGAGCCTGTTAAGCCTTTTAAAATCGGTAACGTAGAAATTAACTGCTGTCGTATGTTTCATCCTGGCGATTCATATAGTTATTCATTTACCTGTAATGGAAAAAGATTTGTTTATGCAACCGATGTTGAACTTAAAACAGATGCTTATCAGAATAATCCTGATTTTAAGGCGGTTTTTGAAAATGCAGACTGCATAGCTCTTGATTCTCAGTACACTGTAGAAGAAGCTTATCACAAGGAAAACTGGGGTCATTCTGCTTTTTGTTATGCAATAGATTTTGCCGTTCACTGGCATATAAAAAAAATAATGCTTTTTCATCACGAGCCAGCTTATGATGATAAAAAACTGAATTCAATACTTCAGGCTGCAAGATGGTATGCGCGCTATATTGACCATTCTGATGTTCAGGTAGAGCTTGCCAGAGAAAATTTGGAGCTTGTTTTATGATGTATGTCGATAACGGAGATATCGAGGTTCTTGATTATTCGTTTACGAAAAATGAAGTTTTTCTTCTTGCAAAATTTCTGAGGGTAAACGAAGAATCTTTGCCGGAAGGCTTGGAAAATATTTACAAAACCCTGCTCGATTCCGTTTATAATACTTTGTCTCTTGAAGAGGTTAAACAGTTTTTCTCATGAAAAAAAATCTTAAAAAAATACTTATCCTTTTACCGGCTTTGTTTGCTGTTGTTTTTGTTTCATTTTGTATTTATCTTTCTGTTTTGCTTTCGCCGGTTTCGGCACAGAAAACAGCCTCTGTGATTAATGATACAAATGCTGAAAATTCTGCTGTTGCTGCATATTATAGTGGTGTTCGTATAGAAGTTTCTTATGGTGAAACTGCGTATGATGTGGCAAATAAACTTTGCTCGGCCGGAATAATTAAAAATGCGCGTCTTTTTTATTATTTTATAAGATTTCCGCGTGCGTTTTCTATCTTTTTCAAAAATGAACAGATTCCGGCTTCTTACGCGTTAAAAAGCGGAGTTTATTATGCTGATTCTTCCATGAGTTTCCCTCAGCTTGCAGAACTTTTTTCGAGTGGTAAAACGGAATATGTTTCGGTTGTAATTCCGGAAGGTTATACAATTTCTAAAATTGGAGCATTGCTGGAACAAAATAGAATTTGTACAGCGGAAGATTTTATTTCATTTTGTAAAACAAAAAAGCTTCCCCTTGAATATGGAATTCCTGCGGAAAGCTGCGAAGGTTATCTTTTTCCAGATACATATTTTTTGAACATAGGAATGGATGCAGAAACTGTTGCAAGAGTAATGATTGAAAACTTTTTTGAAAAAATAAAAAGTGTTTCAGGACTTTCAGAAAAAAATTCTGAAGATTTGTTTCAGATTGTGACGCTGGCTTCTATTGTTGAACGTGAATATCGTGTTCCGGAAGAAGCACCTCTTATTGCGAGTGTTTTTAAAAACCGTATACGTCGCAATATCGGGCTTTATTCATGTGCAACGGTTGAATATATAATTACAGAAATTCTTGGACGGCCACATCCGGAGCGAATTATGGTTGATGATACAAGAATAGATAATCCGTATAATACATATAAATGGGCAGGTCTTACTCCGGGGCCTATTTCTAATCCGGGTTTGATTGCTCTTGATGCGGCATGTAATACGCCACAGACAAATTATTATTTCTTTCAGATTGCTGATGCTTCTGCCGGAAAACATGTTTTTACCACAACCTTTGAAGAACACAAGGTAAATCACAATCTTTATACAAAAAAGTAGGTTTTTGGGTAACTGATGGCTGGTTTTATTTCTAAGGAAACTGTAGACGCTGTAAATAACACTATAGATATCGTTCAGCTGGTTGGTGAATATACAAAACTTGAGCGGCGCGGCGGTAATGACTGGTGGGGCTGTTGTCCTTTTCATGGTGAAAAAACAGCTTCTTTTCATGTGGACGGCGATCAGAAATTTTATTACTGTTTTGGCTGTCATGCTTCCGGAAATGCCGTAAAATTTATAATGGAAATGGAAAAGATTTCCTATCCTGATGCGCTTGTTTCGCTGGCAAAAAAGTGCGGAGTTGCTGTTAAATATGAAGATGGTGCGCCTCCGGCTGATTATAAGCGTGATGATACTGCAGACCGGCTGATTGAACTTTACGAACGTACGGCGTCAATGTTTCATTACATGCTTGTTGAAACCCCTCAGGGTAAAAAAGCTCTTGATTATATTACAAAACGCGGTTTAACGCGCGAAACTATCGAAAAATTTAAGCTTGGCTATGCACCTGCAGATACAAAATGGCTTCATAAATTTCTTTTAGGTAAAAACTTTAGTGCAGAATTTCTGGCAAAATCCGGGCTGTTTAGTCAGAAGTATCCTGATTATTCATTTTTTGCAGACCGACTTATGTTTCCGATTTTTAACCGTAAGGGGCAGGTGGTTGCTTTTGGCGGACGTGTACTACCGCCTGCAAATGAAAAGGAACGTAAATACTTAAATTCGGGCGACCTTCCACAGTTTAAAAAACGTGAAACTTTGTTTGGTTTTAATTTTGCAAAAAATTCTATACGCGAAAATAAACGAATAATTTTCTGCGAAGGAAATATGGATGTTATCGCCTATCATCAGTGTGGGCTTGACTATGCCGTTGCAACACTTGGAACTGCTCTTACCGAAGAACATATAAAAATGATTCAGGGGTTTGTTGCAGAAGGAACTGTTTATCTTTCATTTGATTCAGATGATGCAGGTCGAAAAGCAACCTGGAAGGCGGTTAAACTTTGCCGCGAACATAATCTGACTGTAAAAATTATTTCGCTCAAGGGTGGAAAAGATCCTGCAGAAATTATGCTTAAATTTGGCGGCGAAAACTTGACTGCACAGGTAAATAGTGCTATATTAGATTCCGACTTTATTTTAAATACACTAGGGGAAATGTATCCTGTTGATACACCAGAGGGGAAAACAAAGGCGGCATTCGCTTTTTTCTCTTATGTAGATTCTCTTCAGTCCGATATTCAAAAAGAGTCAAGCCTGGAACAGCTGTGTCAGGCATTCAATCTAAAACCGGAGGCTGTAAAAAGAGATTTTAACAATCGTGATAAAGCCAAAGAACGTATAAATATCCGGCAAGAAAATAATCAAAAAGAAAGTAGGGCAAAAATAATTCCAGATGCAGAATTGCGTGGATTAACTGCCGTAACCGCCAACTTAGACCAGTTCAAAGTCTTGCGTTCCGCCGTTGCTGAAGACGATTTTACAAATCCTGTTGCCAGAAGGTTATATAAAGTATTAGAAGGGTGTTTTAACGACAATGCTTTTACTATAAGGGATATTCTTGGCCGCTGCGAAGATGATTCTCTGGTCGCTCTGATCACAGAAAGTCTTTCGTCTGGAGTCTATCAAAGTGAACAAGTTGGTATCATAGTCAAGGATACAATAAATTTAATAAAGAGAAATAAACTTGATGCACGGCGAAATAAACTTCTGCAGCGAATACGGGATTATACCGTTGTTACTTCAGAGGATGAAGCCCAGTTAAAATCACTTCTTGCTGAAAAAATGGAACTTGATAAACAGGTTCAGACATTAGGAAAATAGGTGAACAATCTTATGGACGAGACAAGCAATTCAGAAAATGAAAATCCTTTGGTAGGGAAATTCCTTGAATTTGCAAAAAATAAGCAGGTTGTAACTTGGGAAGAAGCGACAGATTTTCTTGGTCAGGATTTTGTAAATTCTGACGAGATGGAGTCGGTTCTTAAACTTTTGAATGAAAATAAAATACAGCTTATTGAAACTGACATAATCGGCGTTGAAGATGCCGATGATCCTGTTGGTTCTGAAGAAGACGAAGATGACATCATGCTCGATGACGATGATGATGTCGGTGAAGAAGATGATACTGTAGCTGAAATTGAAAAGGCTGAAAAAGCTTCAAAAAGTAAGCTTATAAACAGCGGTAAAGATTTGAATGTTGATGATCCGATTCGTCTTTATCTGCGTGAAATTGGTAAAGAAAATCTTCTTACTGCAGAACAAGAAGTTGAGCTTTCTAAAAAAATGGAAGAAGGAAATAACATTATTAAGGATGTTATTAAAAATTCCGGCATAATGATTCCAGAATTTTTTGCCATTGCTCAGAAAGCTTTTACAAGAATTGATATTCATGAACCAGGAAAAACCCGTAAGGAAATTAACGAAGAGATGGCAGATAAACGCCGTCTTAAGACCTGTTACGGAGAACATATTAAACCGGTTCTGCCAGAAATGAAGCAGTATATGGCTCTAAAAAAACAGCTTTTTGAATCTGAGCCTTCAAGTACAATTTTTGATAATCCTCAGCTTGTTGAACTTCGTAAAAAAATTCTGCCGGAACTTCAGAAAGTAGATATTCAGTCTGAAGAACTTGATAAATTTACGCAGAAATACATGGAAGCAACCCTCAAGATTGAAGAATACAATCAGAAGCAGGAAAAGAAGATGAAGGAGCTGAGAATTTCAAATCCTTCTGAACTTCGTTCTCTTGGACGTAAAATTTCAATTAAATCTCAGGCTGTAAAACTTGAAGCAGAATTGAATATGAGTGCAGACGAAATCCGCGAAATTTACACTCAGATTCAGAAAATTGACCGCAAATTAAGCAAACTTGAATACGAATTTGAAAATAACGTAGATGATATTCTCAAGATGACTCAGAATATCGAGCGTGGTCGTGTAATGCTTGAAAAAGCAAAGAATCGCCTTATAAATGCAAACCTTCGTCTTGTTGTTTCAATTGCAAAAAAATATACGAACCGCGGTCTTCATATGTTCGACCTTGTTCAGGAAGGAAATATTGGTCTTATTAAGGCTGTAGAAAAGTTTGAATACCGCAAGGGATTTAAGTTCTCCACATACGCAACCTGGTGGATTCGTCAGGCAATTACACGTTCTATCTCTGATCAGGCTCGTACAATCCGTGTTCCTGTCCACATGATTGAACAGATTAATAAGGTTGTTCGCGAAAGCCGTCAGCTTATGCAGAAGCTTGGCCGCGAACCAACCGACGACGAGATTGCACAGCAGCTTGGCTGGCCATTAGCCCGCGTAAAGCAGGTTAAAAACGTTGCCCGTGAACCAATTTCTTTAGAAACTCCAATTGGTGAAGAGGAAGATTCAATTCTTGGAGACTTCATAGAAGATAAGGATGTTGAAAATCCTGCAACACAGACAGCATTTACATTGCTTCAGGAACAGTTGCGCACAGTTTTGAATACTCTGCCACCGCGTGAACAGGAAGTTCTTAAAATGCGATTTGGTCTGGAAGACGGCTATTCACTTACACTTGAAGAGGTTGGTCTTTACTTTGATGTAACTCGCGAACGTATTCGTCAGATTGAAGCAAA
>DEEV01000056.1:0-1214 GCA_002350445.1 Treponema sp. UBA2869
CAAGGGGCGAAAGGGCTGCTTCTTCCTCTGCGTTCTGCACGTCTTCGCCCTCAGCCAGAGGTGCCTGGGGATTTTCTTCTTCAGGGGCCTGTGGATTTTGGGCAAAGGTTGCAGGGCAGGTGAATGTATCTTGAGAAAGTGCCATGGCGGTTGGCTCCACTTTGACAGGTGAAACCATGTCTATGCTGGTTGCCAGCTCCAAAGCCTGGTCTTTCAGGATGAGTTTATTTTTTATTCCGGGTTTAAGGCTTTCAAAAACAAGCGCCTTTTTGTCGGAAGAAATTCCGATTAGGCTTGCTTTTATGAGGTTGTTGCCGTGTTTGTTAAGCGAAGTAACAAAATCGTTAAGTTTACCGCCTTTCCAGTTAAACTCAACGCTTCTGTCGCCAACTACAAAAGTATATTTTCCAGGGGCAATCTTAAAACCTTTGTCTATGTTGCCGCTTAAAAAACGGTCTGCTGCTGCGGGACGCAATACGTCTAGCTTGAAAGTCCCGTATTCCGCATTCCTGTCTGCGTCAACAGTAACGGCATTTTCATCAGAAGATGTTGCCTGCTTATTGTTGAACGGGTTTTCAAAAGAGTAGAGAGTTTTTACGCTTTCCCTAAGGGTTGACATCTTGGAATTCATATCACGCCAGGCTGCTTGCTGGTTTTGATAAGTTTCCAACTGTGCCTGCTCGCGCTTGAGCGGCACGCGTTCAACTTCCATTAGAGATTCAACGAGATCGTTGGTTTTGTATTTATCAGTTACTCCTGGTATGCTTATTCCGTCTGCCATTATCCCGTTATTATTCCTATTCGTAAGTTACGCTGTTTTTTAGGCAGCGCAACTTATTATATCATTTCATCGAAGAGTACGCCAATGGCCTGCTTCATTTGAACCTGAATTCTCTGCAGGTCCTCTGAAGGGATCTCCCTGATGATTTTGTTCGTCGAGGGGTCGACTACTTCGACAATAACTTTATTCAGCTTTTCGTTTACGCTGAACTGAAGTTTGTGACCTAAAACCAAGTCAGACAATTTCTGAATGTTCTGGCAGGTTTCTTTTGCTTCGCCCAGATTATCGGCTAATGTCCTTGATACTTCCGCAGCGGTCTGGGGCAGCTTCATCGGAGCAACTGCTTCGCGTGCCTTCGGAATGGCGAATGCCGTCATACCGCCTTTGAAAGAATGGCCGTCCATTGCCAATGTCTGTCCAATCGTACTTATTG
>DEEV01000056.1:1407-1713 GCA_002350445.1 Treponema sp. UBA2869
TGCCTGGGTCAAGATAGAATCCCTTGTATATTCTACCATCTGTGAAGCCATGTCTGTGTCGCGGATTACAGATTCAGAAGCCTGAGTGTTTTCCGCTGCTACAGCGATACCTCTTGATGCAATTTCAAAGCGGTTCTGGTATGCGCCAAGATCTGCTCTCTGGCGGTTAACTGCCTTAAGTGCATGGTCAATAGTACCGATAGCCTGGTTTGCTGCATCCGGAGTTGAAATGCTGATCTGTTCATCTGTACCTGTTGAGCCGCGAAGACCAAGAGCCTGTGCGGTCATTGTGCCGATGAAAGACTG
>DEEV01000056.1:1859-4509 GCA_002350445.1 Treponema sp. UBA2869
ACCTGAATCTGCATGCGGTCTTCATCGGTGTAGATACCGTTGCTGGCCTGTACAGAAAGTTCGCGGATTCTCTGAAGGATATCTGTTGTTTCAGCAAGGTAGCCTTCTGTTGTCTGGATAAAGGAAATACCGTTGTTGATATTCCTGTTAGCCTGATTGAGACCGCGGATCTGGCTGCGCATCTTTTCAGATACTGCGAGTCCGGATGCATCGTCGCCAGCTCTGTTTATTTTTTCTCCAGAGCTGAGTTTTTCAATGTTGCCGAGAAGAGAAGCGTTGTTTACGCCCAGTTCGCGGTTAGCAAACATTGAACTCATGTTGTGATTAATAACCATAGTTCATGCCCTCCATGATTCTATTACATAAGGCTTCTTGCCTTACGCCTGTGATTTGTGCTAGCGGGCTCCGGTTTTTGCGCCCCCGGTGCCGGTTTAGACTAATACAGCAGGAACAGTTGCTTTCTTATAAAAGCACTTGCCCATGCCGTCACAAACCCATGAAGAGCGGTTTTCAAAGATCTATGTTCCCTCTAAACAAGGAACAAAATTGACTATATAAACGGAAGTTAAAGGATTTTCAAATGAAGATTCAGTAATCATTCCGCACAGTCAGCAGGTTAGGGAAAAGATTTTACTCTTTTCCCTATATGGCCTACTGATTATTATACTACACTACTGGAGTAATGACAATACTGTCTGGCTCTGGCTGTTAGCCTGAGCGAGCATTGCTGTTCCTGCCTGTGTGAGTATCTGGTTCTTGGTGAACTGAACCATCTGAGAAGCCATGTCTGTATCGCGGATTCTTGATTCAGATGCCTGTGTATTTTCAGCAGCTACGTCAAGTCCCTTTACGGCATATTCAAGGCGGTTCTGGTAAGCACCAAGGTCAGCACGCTGTTTGTTGATCTTTTTCAGAGCTTCATCGAGTGTACCGATTGCGCGGTTGGCATCTTCCGGTGTTGCAATTGTCATGATTTCTTCTGTGCCAAGTTCGCGTACGCCGAGAGCAGATGCTGTCATTGTTCCGATGAAAACCTGTGTGCGCTGGTCCATGTTTGCACCAATGTGGAGCCACATAGAAGCTGTTACGCTGTTTTCTCCGGTTTCCTTTGCAAAACGTCCAGTGAGCATGTTCATGCCGTTGAACTGTGCGTGGGAAGCAATGCGGTCTACTTCAGCAATGAGTGCGCTAACTTCAACCTGAATCTGCATGCGGTCTTCGTCTGTGTAGATACCGTTGCTTGACTGAACTGCGAGTTCACGGATTCTCTGGATGATGTCTGTTGTTTCCTGCAGATAACCTTCTGTTGTCTGGATGAAAGAGATACCATCAGCAATGTTCTTTGAAGCCTGGTTCAAACCACGGATTTGGCTGCGCATCTTTTCAGATACAGCAAGTCCTGATGCATCGTCACCGGCGCGATTGATGCGTTCACCAGAAGAAAGTTTCTCCATGTTTTTCATGATGCCATCGTTAGAGATGTTCAATACACGATCAGCATAAAGTGAACTCATGTTGTGATTAATAATCATAGTTGTGCCCTCCATGTTTACTTAAAAACACTAAATCATCTTGATTTGTGTCCTGCAGGTGAAGGCTAAACAGTTTTGCGCCCCTGTTTAGGTTCAGACCTATCAGCAGGAATAGTCAGTCTAATCATAAACTGACTGTTCTTGCTGTCACCGTGCAAAAACACGGAAAGCACTATTTCAAAGAACAAAGGCATATCTGAATGTATGCCGTATTATTTTCTACAAAGGTGTCTGGTGTAATAAAAAAGAGTAGGGCTGTAACACCGTGCAATTAATTTTGGATTCAGTTTCCCAAATCCAAAATTAATTATACATCACTAACCGGGTAAAGACAAGTGAATCTTGTTACAGATTAAATGTCTTAGCCCGCGCGCTTATTATCTCAACAAGCTAAGAACGTTTTGTGACTGAGAGTTAGCCTGAGCCAGCATTGCTGTACCTGCCTGCTGAAGAACAGAGTTCTTAGTGAATTCAACCATCTGAGAAGCCATATCTGTATCACGGATACGAGATTCAGAAGCCTGAAGATTTTCAGCTCCGATATCAAGTCCTTTTACAGTAAGTTCAAGACGGTTCTGGTATGCACCAAGGTCTGCGCGCTGTTTGTTGATTTTCTTCATTGCTTCATCAACAATTCCGATTGCACGGTTGGCATCTTCCGGTGTGGCAATAGAAAGTTTGTCGCCTGTACCAATTTCACGAACACCAAGAGCTTCTGCTGACATAGTACCGATGTAAACCTGTACTCTCTGATCCATGTTTGCTCCAATATGGAACCACATAGATGATGTTACAACATTTTCTCCAGTTGGCTGAGCGAAACGTCCAGTAAGCATATTCATTCCGTTGAACTGAGCGGAACTAGCGATGCGGTCAACTTCAGCAATCAAAGCTGAAACTTCAACCTGAATCTGCATGCGGTCTTCTTCAGAATAGATACCGTTTGATGACTGAACTGCAAGTTCACGAATTCTCTGCATAATGTCAGTTGTTTCCTGTAAGTAACCTTCTGTTGTCTGAATGAAACTGATACCATTAGAACAGTTCTGTGAAGCCTGGTTCAATCCGCGGATCTGACTGCGCATCTTTTCAGATACTGCAAGTCCTGAAGCGTCATC
>DEEV01000056.1:4785-5013 GCA_002350445.1 Treponema sp. UBA2869
GCAATCATAACACTTCACTAAAACTTATCGGCAGGAATACCAGGTTACTTTAGTATTTTTTTAAAAAAAAAGTGATTTTTTTTGTTTTTTTATAAATCTATAATCTTTTTTAGCGCTCTTACTGCTTTTCCTCTGTGAGAACGTATATTTTTTTCGTCAGGGGTAAGCTGAGCAACTGTTTTACCAAGGTCAGGAAGGAAAACTATAGGATCATATCCAAACCCGCCG
>DEEV01000056.1:5029-9732 GCA_002350445.1 Treponema sp. UBA2869
GGAACCTGCCTGCTTACTGATATCTTCAATTATTGTGCCCTCAAAGGTTTCCTGTGCAACAAAAAGCCTGTCTCCTCCACAATACATTACCATTGCGCAGGTATAGTGGCAGCTTCGGTTTCCGTTAAGATATTGAGCTTCTGGCAGATTACCTTTTTTGATTGCATCATTAAGCTGTTGTATTAAAAGAATGTTCTGTTCTTCCTGTGTGATTTTTGTTCCGTCTGGTTTTCCTTGCATAAATTCCGGGCCTGCATATCTTGATGAATAAAGCCCCGGGGCACCGCCAAGCGCGTCAACACAAATTCCAGAATCATCTGCAATAACAGGGCAGTGTACTATTTCATAGAGCGCCTTTGCTTTTATAAGACTGTTCTCGTAAAAAGTAGTTCCTGTTTCTTCCGGATTAAAATCAATGTTTTCATCTGACGGAGTAAGGATTGTATGCTCCGGCAGAAGTTCACACATTTCTCGTTTTTTATTTTTGTTTCCTGTTGCTAAGTAAATTTTCATTTTTACAATATAATGAAAACAGTCCTGGCGGGCAATGGCTTAAAAAAGTGTGAAGAAATGAGGCAGATGCAAAATACATCTGCCTTTTTTTATATTACTCTTCAGATTCGTTCTTTTCGGAATTATCTTCAGTTGTAATGTAGTGTTCTTTTTTCTTGGCGCGGCTAATATAATAACGTACCTGACGTTCGCAAATGCCTATTAAATCTGCGGTAAACTTACTTGAAGGTCTTGAATTCCTATTGCCTGCTTTTAATAGTTTGTTGCTTCTTATCCATCGTTCATAGTGCAGTTTCATCAGCCGCTTTATACGATCGCATAAAGTTTTTGACTCCAGAGTGTTATCATCTTTGTATTTATCCAGCTGCTTTTTATATCTTTTATAAAGATAATATGCAGAATCTCTTCTAAGCTCCATTTCCTTGTGCTTTGTTATTTGTTTTTGATGACTAACCTTGCAGTATTCAATAATTTTCAGAATGGAAGCTTTATTCATTCCCGTTTCTCTGCTTATATCATCAATCTGACTGTCGCTCAAATCTGAGTAAGAACGAATTGCAAGAGACATAATAACTTTCTGCTTTTTAGATACAAGAGTTGTTCTAAGCAGTTCTTTAAGACTGTCAGGATTAGACGGTGTATACGCATAAGGTGCTTTAGGCATTCCGTTCTTAACTGGTGTAAAGAACATAGGCCGCGAGGCAGTTTCTTCATAATTAATGATTGCTTCATCAATTGTAAGCGAAGTTCTTATTCCTTCAATAGCAAGATGTCTTTTAGTTGTTGTAACAAGCGATATTACGTACCTGTAAAGCGCTTTGAAAAAATCTATATCCTTGTAAAGCGAGGATTGAATAAATTTTTCCCCGTTTTCCATAAATTTTGCGATAATTTCAGACCTGAAATCTTCGCTGAATTTTTGTAATCCAAAAATCCTATAATTTGTGAATACAAATTCTGCAGAAATACATACAGCCTGTAAATTTGAAATTTTCCCGCTTTTTACCATTTCGGGAACCAAATTAATTGATTTTAAGAGAATTGCCATAACCAACTCCATGCTTTTTTTTATTTGCATCTCTTTACTGATGCTTATATTCTTTATCGAGAATAAATTTAAAAACAAGATGAGGGATTTACTGTAATTGTTAAACTTTAGGGAAAAAATCTTATGTTTTCGTGTAAACCGATTGACATAAAGTGCGATATTTTGGTAATATATGAACATTCACGGCGACATAGCTCAGTTGGTTAGAGCACACGGCTCATATCCGTGGTGTCATAAGTTCAAATCTTATTGTCGCTATTGCCTTCACTTTTTAATGAGTGAAGGTTTTTTGTTTTTAAAGCATTTTCTGATTTTTAAATTTCTTTGAAAAATAAAAAACGCTGTCAGAAAAAAGACTGGCAGCGTTTTTGTTCATAAAAAGAGCCTGAAAGCCTGAGGTTTAGTTCAGGTTATTCTGTAATGTGAAGCAGAACTTTCGTTTTACTCTGATTTTTCTGCTTCTGTCGTTTCGTCAGAAGCTTCTGTATATTCATCGTAATCGTCCTGCTGTGCAAAATTGCCGTAGTATTCATCAATTGCAGCCTGAACCTTATCATCAGAAAGCAAATCAATAAGCTGACTTGCCTGTGCCTTTGTAAAATAATATTTAAGGTTTAATGACTGTCGGTCAACTGCATCGTTTGTTTTGAAATGTTCGTTGTCAGCAGGGAAGATTGTTATTGTGAAGTAAGGCGAGCGTTCGTGGAAATCGTATCCAACGTTTGCATTTGTATAAGACCAGTTTGGAGTAGAGGCTTTTACTGAACCCCAGTCAATTCTAACAGGAATCTTTCCATAAATTTTAAATGAATTGCTGTTGTTTCGATTAAGTCTTTTTGCCTGGAAATCTTTTTCGTACTGTTCAAATTTTTCCTTAAATGCCTGGCGCGCGCTCTGATCCATAAAGAGTACATAATAAACGGTAAGATAAGGGCTTCCAAAACCAGCTACTTCCTTTTCAGGATAAACTGTGATTGTGCTTTTCTGCTGCTTTATACCGCCAAGAGCACCTCTTGTAAAAACAGATGCCTGGTCTGTAAGTACATATTTGTCAAGATTTCCAAATACAAAAACATTATGTTTTCTTTTTTTATCAGTTGTTTTCTTTGATTTTTTTGTTTCTTTTGAAGCAGAAGGTGAAGCAGTTTCTGGCTTTTCTGAAACTTCATCTGCGTACGAATCGGCTTTTACAGCTTCTGCTGCATTTTTTGTAGATTCGCATCCGCTTAATGCAATTGTAAAAAGTAGTGAAGATGCAATGAATACTGTCTTAGTTAATTTTAACATGTTGGTAAAACCTCATATTTGTTTGCTTTTTGGGACTTTTGTCCTGTTTTATTTATATAATAACCGAAATCTATGTTTTGTTACAATCTTATTGAAAAATAAAATAAAAAGGTTGTGAAATTTCTGAATACAGATTATAATAATCTTTGCGTTTGGAATGTATGAATTATATAATTCCGAAAGTTGGAGTGATACAGAAATTTTAAGGGAGTCGGCTATGAAAAAGATATTTATGATATTGGCTTTGGCACTTACATTTACTCTGTCAGTTTTTGCTGCAGGAGACATTACATCATCAGAAAAAGATGAATCTAAATGGACAAATCTTTCTTATGTGAACGTTCCTGTGCTTAAAATTCTTGAAGGCCGCGAAGGTTATGTAATTATTTACCAGAAAAACAAAGTTGGAACAGCTTCTACTGTAATTCCTAAAAAATGGGTACATGGAAATAATGAATCTCCAAGAAAACTTAAATTCCGTGCTGTAAGAAAAACTTCAGATGCATATATGACTGTTGTAAAAGAAGACGGAAATTTTAAGCGTGTTATTCTTAATATTCCTATGAATAAACAAAATCGTATCTGGGGTCTTGTAAATTATCATAAAGATCTTGAGGGAACAGACAAAGAAACTTTGGAAGAGCTTACATTCTAATTTTTACCCATGAAAGAAGTTTTACAATCTGATTTTGACGCATTTAAAAAATTTATAGAGAGGCATGATTTTTTCTTCATAGTAGGGCATAAAGAGCCTGATGGGGATTGTATTGCTTCTTGTCTTGGAATAGCATCAATTCTTGATGTATTCAATAAAAAATATCAGCTGTTGTCGGCTGGTCCTTTTAAACGAAACGAAGTTGCTGCCTGGGAAGAAAAATTTTCTTCTGAACTTATTTTTCTTGACGAAAAGGATAGAAAATCTACCGGGCTTATTATTGCTGATTGTTCAGAATTACACCGTCTTGGTGAACTTGACGGTGATTTAACAGGTCTTGATACTTTTATAATTGATCATCATAAAACCGGAGAATTTCCACAGGGAGCGCAGGGGTGTATTAATCCTGATGCTCCTGCCTGTGCTTTTCTGGTGCAGCTTTTTTACGAAAATCTTGCTGGAAAACTTCCCAAAAACATTGCAGAAATTCTTTTCTTTGGGCTTTGTACAGACAGTGGCTTTTTCAGATTTCTTAACAGTGATTCTGCTCCTGTTTTTCAGGCGGCAGCACGTCTTGTTTCATATGGAGTAGATCCCAGGTCAACTTATAATCATATTAATTCGGGAAAGCCGTATTCAACGCGAAAACTTCTTGGTGTTTTACTTGATAAAGCTGAGCGTTATCTTGATGGAAAGCTTGTAATTACATATGAAACTCTTGAAGATACAAAGAAATATGGAGCAGAAGGTCGTGATTCAGATGCATTGTACCAGCTGCTTTTGTCTGCAAAAGATGTCGAGGCTGTTGTTTTCCTGCGCCAGGATACTCCGCTTACCTGTACGGGCGGCTTCCGTTCTCAAGATAAAATTGATGTTTCTGTTATTGCTGCAAAATTTGGAGGCGGTGGACACAAAAATGCTTCCGGAATGAGTTGCAATGGGCGCATAGAAACGTTAATTCCTCAGGTTGTAAAAGAATTTGCACGTGTCATGTAGTTTCGTTACAGCTATTTGCTTTAGCGCAATTCTGCACCTGGTATAAATGTTTTTGCAAATTCAATCAGTTCTGAAATTTCATTGTCTGAATAAGGTATAATTTCGTTATATGCGGGATTAAGACAGTTTCCGCCCTGAAATTGAGCAAACTGCCATGAAGCGTCCTTTGGAAGAATTTCTGCCATTTTTTCTATATCTTCTTTT
>DEEV01000056.1:9811-10627 GCA_002350445.1 Treponema sp. UBA2869
CAAAGAATTTTGAAAATTCCGGACAGATTTCTGTTGCATAGCGTTTTGGTGATGTTTTTATATCCATTGCAATAAAATCTGGTTTTAGTTCTTTATCAAAAACAAATGCTTCCAGTTCATCGCTAAGAGTTCCATTTGTGTCCAGCTTTATTTTATAGCCAAGTGATTTTGCTTTTTTTATGATAAATGGTGTATATGGATTTAAAAGCGGTTCTCCGCCGCTTATTACAAGGCCTTTTAAAATTCCCTGTCGTTTTTCCAGATGCAAAAAAAGTTCATTTACGCTGGAAAGACCGTCATTTTCATCACTTTTGCCTGTTACGAGCATTGTGTTATAGCAGTATGGGCAGCGTAAGTTACATCCTTTTAGAAAAAAAGAGCCTGCTACAAGTCCCGGAAAATCAACGCAGGTTGTTTTTATAAGGACTCCTGCAGGCTCGTTGAAAGAAAGCTGAGTCATTACTATGCGGTTACTGCTACTTTATTGAATACAACTTCAAGTTCTTCTACATTGTGGCAGCGAGCTGTTTCTATTCCGTTTTCATTATAGAAAATTACTGTAGGAGAAGCAAAAATTCCTTTTTTTGCTGCTTCTGCAAGACCTTCTTCTGTGTCTACGTCAATTGCTCTTCCAGGCATATCAAGGTGTGCCATAAATTCTTTTACAGGAGGGCAGTTAGGACAAGTCTTTTTTGTGTACATTTCGTATGTAACGCTTTCAAGGGTAGCGGCAGGTTCTTCTGCTTTTGACATTTTTGCAGGAGCCTGATTTTTTGCTGGTGAATCAGCTTCTGTAATATTGTACTGGCCGCTTGC
>DEEV01000056.1:10633-30023 GCA_002350445.1 Treponema sp. UBA2869
TCCAAAGTAAACATTTTGCGGATGTTGAATTCATCGCGCTTTCCTTTGTTCCAGTGTTTTACTGCACGGTAATATCCTACGATTCTTGCATAAACTTCAGTTTCTGTTCCGTGGACATTTTCCAAGGCTAATTTTGTTTCTTCAATTTCCTTTTCAACCTGTGCAAGTGTTCTTTTTTCCATTTTTTATTTTTCCTCCCAATTTATGCCGTTTGCCGGCCACCTTTTTTATTTAGTTTTTGATTCTGCAAGAATCTTTTCCTTTTCTGCTTCAAGTGCCTTAAGTTTTTCTCTAAGGGCTTTTTCCTTTTCTGCCTTACATTTAGGGCATTCAAACTGCTGTCCGTTCAGGTATCCGTGAATTTTACAGATAGAGTAGGTCGGCGAGATTGTAAAGAACGGAATGCGGTATTTGCTCGCAATTGTCCTTACTAAATCTGCACACGATTTCCAGTCCTTTAAGGCTTCTCCCATAAATACATGGAACATTGTTCCACCGGTGTATTTTGTCTGAAGAGATTCCTGATGGTCAAGGGCTTCGAACACATCTGCTGTATAATCAACAGGAAGCTGAGAAGAGTTTGTATAGAACGGATCTTCTGTGCCGCTTGTTATGATATCCGGATACTGCTCCTTGTCATGGCGTGCAAGACGGTAAGATGTTGATTCTGCAGGAGTTGCTTCAAGATTAAAGAGATCTCCTGTTTCTTCCTGATAATCTTGCATACGTTCCCGCATAAATGTAAGAACTCGCTCTGCAAAGGCTTTCCCTTCCGGAGTAGAAATATCTTTTCCAAGGAAGTTCAGACATGCTTCGTTCATGCCGCATAGACCAATTGTATTAAAGTGATTTACAAGAGTTTTAAGGTAACGTCTTGTATAAGGATAAAGTCCACCGTCATAAAGACGCTGAATAACCTTTCTCTTTATGCAAAGACTTTCTTTTGCAAGTCCCATAAGATATTCAAGACGCTTAAAGAATTCTTCCTCATTTTTTGCAAGATAAGCTATCTGCGGCAGGTTGATTGTAACAACGCCGATAGAACCTGTAAATTCATCTGCACCAAAAAGTCCACCACCGCGACGGCGAAGTTCGCGTTTATCAAGCTGAAGACGGCAGCACATTGAACGAACATCGCTTGGATTTAAATCTGAGTTTACAAAGTTCTGGAAGTTTGGTGTTCCGTACTGAGCTGTCATTGTAAACAAAAGTTTTGCATTTTCTGAATTCCAGTCAAAGTCGCGTGTGATGTTGTAAGTTGGAATAGGGTAAGCAAAACCTCGGCCTTCTGCATCACCTTCAATCATAAGCTCTATGAAAACTTTGTTGATAAGGTTCATTTCTTTCTGGCAGTCGCCGTAGGTATAATTCTGTTCTTTACCGCCGACAATAGCTTTTTTGTTTTTAAGGTCGTCAGGACAAACCCAGTCAAGCGTAATGTTTGTAAAAGGAGCCTGCGAACCCCATCGGCTTGGTGTGTTTACGCCGTAAATGTAGCTTTGAATGCACTGACGAACCTGTTTTTCATTCAGGTTATCAGCCTTTACAAAAGGTGCAAGATAAGTATCAAAAGAAGAAAATGCCTGAGCTCCTGCCCATTCATTCTGCATTATTCCCAAAAAGTTTACTATCTGATTTACAAGCGTTGTAAGGTGTGTTGCAGGTTTTGAAGTGATTTTATCTGGAACACCGCCTAATCCTTCTGCAATAAGCTGTCGCAATGACCAGCCTGCGCAGTAACCAGAAAACATTGAAAGATCATGAATATGAAAGGCTGCTGTTCTGTGAGCATCTGCAATTTCTTTTGTATAGATATTATTAAGCCAGTAATTTGCAGTTATTGTTCCCGAATTGTGAAGTATAAGACCGCCAAGCGAGAAGTTTACGTTTGCATTTTCGTGAACGCGCCAGTCGCTCTGTCCAAGGTAGCCGTCCATTGTTTTATTGATGTCTATCATCAGTTTTTTTGTATCACGTACGGCTTCGTGTCTTGCACGGTAAAGAATGTAGGCTTTTGCAACTTCTACTTCTTTTTGTTCTATAAGGACAGATTCAACAGTGTCCTGAATTTCCTCAATGGCTGGAATTGAATGAGCTCTGTTTCCTGCAAGCTCCAGACGAAGTTTTTCTTCTACAAAGTCTGTAAGCTTTGCGGCTCTCTGTGGATCTTTACTCTGTTCTACAGCTTCAATTGCTTTTCCGATTGCGTTTTCAATTTTTGTTCTGTCGTAATCTGCAATTTCGCCCGAACGCTTTACTACGGATTTTAGAAAGCCTCTTGTTTCTTTATCAGAACTTTTTCCCAAAAAGCTTTTCCACTCAGGAAAGATACCCTGCTCACCCATCATTTTCCCTCACTTTTATTTCTATTATTGATGTTTTTAACTTCAGTAATAAATTCATCAAGGTTTTCAAAATGTCTGTAGACAGATGCAAACCTTATATATGCCACTTTATCAAGGTTGTAAAGCTGTTCCAGTACAATTTCACCTAAATCGCTGGTTTTAATTTCTCTGGACTCTTTGCTTAAATTAATTGCGGTTGCTTCAATGTTTATGCAAAGCTGCTCAATTGTGTTCATTGAAACAGGTCGCTTTTCCAGGGCACGTTCAATTCCTTTTTCAAGTTTTGTACGGTCAAAAGGCTGTCTGCGTTCATCACGTTTTACAACCATAAAAGGCTTTTCTTCTATGCGTTCGTAACTTGTAAACCTGTATCCGCATACAGTACATTCACGGCGGCGTCTGATGCATTCTCCGTTCACGATAGAACGTGATTCAAGTACCTTATCATCAATGTTTCCGCAGTTTGGACAACGCATTCCCTGTTACCTTTTTTTTATAGTGTTCTTTTTAGCTTATTTTCATTTTATAACACTAAATATATAGCGACAAGTGAATTTAAGTGAATTTTGAGAAATTATTTTAAACTTTTTTTCTTGACAAAAAATATTTTTATGCTTGGTACTGCTGTTTTGTAAAAAAAAGGCAGAAAGTACTTGACTATTTTTTATGTTTTTTGTGTTTATGCTTTTTAATTTTTCGTTCGTCAGGAATATAATCAGTTTTTTCAAAGGTTCTGAAGCTAAAAACAGAATAACATACAAGAAGAACGGCAAGCAGATACGGAAGCCAGTTGCCCAAAAGTGCATAAACTGTGATGTGTCTTTCATAGACTGGAATTTTGCATGCAAGCGAAGCGCTTTCAAAAAGCGGCATTTCTGCAAGAATTTTTGCAGAAGGATCAAGCACAACTGAATAACCTGAATTAGTTGAGCGCGCAACTGTTGTCCTGAATTCGATGGCCGCATAGGATGCAATTACAAAATGCTGGAATTCACTGGATTTTTTAAGAGACCAGGAATCGTCCGTTATGTTCATAAAAAGTTCTGCGCCGCCTTTAAACAGAGGTCTCATTATGTCTGGAAAGGAATCGTCAAAACAAATCGGTGTGGCAATTCTTACTACAGGCGCAAGATTTTCTTTTTCAGTCTGCTGTTCAAACGATTCTGCAAGACTTATGGTTTTATAGGCATTGATGCTTCGACCTTCTGCGTAGGATGCAGGAATTTCAAAATAAACATACTGATCACCAGGAGTCCAGCCTGCAGAAATCTTAAGGACTTCTACAAGAAATTTCCTTACGGCAGGAATATGTGCTCCCGGAATTGCTTCTGCAAACGGAACAAGGTGATTTTTGCCGTAAACACCCCTGAGATTTGCCTTACTGTCAAACATAAGGGCTGCATTAAAAATCCTGAAGGTTTCGTAATCTTTTACGTAGGCTCCACCAATTAAAAACGGGCAGTTCTGCTTTTCTATAAATTCAAAAAGAGGTTGTTCTGATGGAAAATACTTATAGTGAATGCTGTTTGCCGGAAAAGTGTGTTTTAAGGTACCTTCACTCCAGACTGTAAGCTGCGGATGTTCACCTTTTTCTTTGAGCTGAGCCACAGCTTTTTGTGTATATTCCTGAGATCGGAGAATTGCTTCTGTATCTGTTTTTTCTTTCCATGGATCAGAGTTTTGCTGAACCATTATTGTAGAAAGTGTTTTTTGAGGAATGCGAACTTTAGAACACTGATATTTTCCGTAAATAAGAGAAACAAAAAACAGTGCGGCACAAAGTCTTGTTATATCAGAAAGTTCCCTGCGTTTATTAAAGTGAATTAAAAGTTCCGCAATAACAGCATTAATCAGGGCAAACTGAATAGATACACCGTAAGGACCTGTGATATCTGCAATCTGCATAAGGGGACGCCATTCGTACATAGTGCTTGAAAGTGTTCCCCAGGGATAACCTAAAAATCCGCTTGATTTTATCCATTCATAAAGTGTATAGATTCCTGCAAAGTAAAGGCAGCGGAATGTAATTGAATTAAAAAACTGGTTATGAAGTGAATTAAGATTCAAATCATTTTTGCTTTTTGCAGAAGAAAATGGAAGATAAAGTAAAAGTGCAAAAGCGCAGCCTATAAGTGCAGTGCCAAAAGCAGAAAATCCCAGAGTAAAAATTGCAAAATCTTTAAAACCAAGCCAGAAGCTGGAACAAAGGTGCGTTGCTGCAGTTTGAACGGCAAAGCAAAGCATTGCCTGCTTATAATTTTTTGATTCCCATACAGCTATATAGAGAGGAACCAGAGCTAAAACGGTAAAAACAGGGCATCCAAGAAGATAAAATTCGTTTGGAATAGCTGCCGCCAGCATCACTCCTGAAAAAACTGAATAAAAAACTTGTAAAATCGGAATCATTATATTATTATTTTAAATACATATATGTAAAAAAGCAAGGGAAGGGGGAGTATTCCGGCATGAAAGCGGTCAATGATGTACACAAGGCAGAATACGGGGAAAATCCTGAAATTGTAGCGAAGGCACCTTGCAGGTTTCATCTTGTAGGTGAGCATTCCTGGTTCTTTAAAGACAAAACATTATCTATGGCAGTAAACCTGCCTATTTATGTCGCTGTCTCTAAACGCAGCGATTCTTCTCTTAAATTTTATTTTCATCAGCTTAATGACAGAAAACGTTCGTCACTTACATCCTTAAAGGCAAAAAAAGAAGATAAATGGGCAAATTCAATAAAGGCTATGGTTTACGGCTTTACGTCTGCTGCGTATACCTTAGGTGGAATGAATATAACCGTATATACGGACATTCTTCCGTCTGCGGGCTTTGGCGTAACGACCGGTATAAAAATTGCTGCTACAGTTGCCATAAATGCTCTGTTTAATCTTAACTGTTCAGATATAGACCTTCTTCAGGTAATAGACCGCGGAAACAGACGTTTCCTTAAAACTATCAATTATCTTTCGGATAACTATTCAGCTCTTTTTGCAAAAAAAGGCAATCTTGTAATTACAGATCATTTTAAGTCTTCCTGGGATTACGTTCCTTTTAATTTTGATGATAAGAAAATCGTGCTTGTAGATACAAAAGTTCCTAGAGTTGATATATGGCGCGAAGAAAATATTTTTGAACCGCATTTTGCACTTCTTTTGGGTGACTTAAGGGAATCTAAGCAGAATGTTTACGGCGGCTGGCGTTATATAAACGATATTACAGATATTAACGAAGAACTTGCTGTTGTAAATGAAAATATCCGTAGAAAGCTTATGTCTATAATCCGCGAGCATAATGATTTTCTTGAAGCACGTGACGGTCTTGAAAAATCTGATTTCTTTAAGTTTGCAAGGGCTGTTAATCATAGTCACGAAACAATGCGAGAACTTTTTGAAATTTCATGTCCGGAAATTGACTGGATATTAAAGCGAATAAGCGAGCTTGAGCAGAATCTTGACTTTATAAGAAACCCTGTAACCTGCGGACGAATTACGGGTAAAGGTTTTGGACGCTGTCTGTATGCGGTAATGCGTAAAACCGATATTGATGCCTTTAATGCAAAAATTGCCGAATTTGAAAAGATTTTCGGTTTTCATCCGTGTGTATATGAGGTTGAACCTTCGGACGGTGCGTCAATTGTCCGTGACTGATAATGCGGCTTAAACTGCTTATAACGCGTATTTTATGAGGTAATAAATGAATTTACTGCTTACAAATGATGACGGAGTTGATTCTGCAGGAATTAAAGTTCTTGCGGATGTACTTTCCCGCGAACATAACGTTTACGTAATAGCTCCGGATTCAAACCGTTCCGCGGTTTCAAGTCACATCTGTATGTTCAAAAATCTTGAGTTAAAAAGGATTGAGGATAATGTATGGGCTTGCAGCGGTTATCCTTCTGATTGTGTTTGCGTTGGACTTTTGGGAAATCTTTTGCAGACTCCAATAGATGCAGTAATTTCTGGAATAAACTACGGTCCGAATATGGGAACAGACATTGTTTATTCGGGAACCTGTGCGGCTGCGCGTCAGGCTGTTCTTAATGGAGTGCCGGGAATTGCGCTCAGCGTTGAATCTATGGACGACGGTTGTTCGGAAAAAAATAAGTTTAAGTTTTCTGCAATGGCCGAATTTGCACTTAAAAACCTTAAGACATTAATTTTGCTTGCAAAGACAGATACTCCAAGAATTTTTGTAAATGTAAACGGAGCATCCGTTGATGCATATAAAGGAGTTCATCTTAACCGCGGACTTTGCGTAAGAGAATATAATGACGCAATTGAACTTTCACAAAAATGTGATGCTTCTGATGAATATAAATCAGAGTATAAACCTGGAGAGCAGTTTACCGAAAAACTTGATGGTTTTGATTTTAAGTCTGTAAGGGATGGCTATGTGTCTGTAACAAGAGTTTATGCTGATCCTATAGCGGCTGAGACAGTGGACGGTATCGNNTTAAGTTGTAAAATAGGCTGATGTGTTTTAATGGGGCACAAGGGTGGGAACGTGCAGAATATTAATGTATTAAATGACGGAATAAGACTTTATTCTCAAAAAAAATATGCAGATTCACTTGCTTTTTTCCTAGGTCTGCCAACTGACGTTTCTGTAGATAAAAATGAAGTTGCCTATTATCTTGGGCTTTGCTATACAAAACTTGAACATTATGATGACGCTCTATTGTATCTTGAGCAGGTTGTAACTTCCGGTGCGCAGCTTGAGCGTGTGCTTCAGTGCCGCTTTCTGCTTGCTGTAATTTATGCAATTTCGGGGCGCAAACGTCTTGCAGATTTTGAATTAAATAAACTTTTAGAAACTGGATATATGACTGCTTCGGTTTATGCGGCAATTGCCTTTGTTGCGTGGGAACAGAATGATACAGAAAAGTGTCTGAGTTATTATCAAAAATCACTTGAAAAAGATCCTGATAATGTTTCTTCGCTGAACGGACTTGGTTATGTACTTGCCTGCACCGATAAGGATTTAACAAAAGCTTTGTCTTTGTGCAAGCAGGCTGTAAAATCATCTCCAAAGTCTGCGGCATGCCTTGATTCTTTAGGCTGGGTTTACTATAAACTTGGACTTTACGAGGATGCGCTTAAATATCTTTCGCAGGCAGAAAAAATTGATACACAGAATACTTTAATTGCAAAACATATTCAGACTGTGCAGAAGGCAGGCAGCAAATGAAAAAAATCCTGTCTGTAGTTTTTTCAGCCGTTTTTATTTCTCTTGTGTTTGCTCAGACAACAACATCCGATGCAGGACTTTTTGTGCCGGAAGACAGAAACCGCACAAGCTCTGAAGGTTTTGCATCAGAAGAATTCAGACGTGGTGTTCAGGCTTATTACAAAGGCTCTTTTAATGAAGCTGTCGTTCAGTTTGAGCGCGCACTTTCTTTTCTTCCAAATGATAATCTTATTCTTGAATGGCTTGGAAAAACCTATTACAAGACAGGACTTGAAGGTTCTGCACTTTCATACTGGCAGTCGGCTGTAAACAATGGTTACGGCGGACTTTTGCTTCAGAATAAAATAGAGATTGTGCGGGAACGTCGTGTAACAGGAGATTCAACAGATAAACTTATGCGCCTTTCCGAAGCCGGAGCTTTTCCCGGTGATTTTAACGGAAATATGATTTTTTCGGGGCCTGTTTCTGTTCAGCCGAATTACAATGGAACTGCCTGGGTTGTTGCCTATAATACAAACGAACTTTTGCTTTTGAATCAGAATGGAAAGGTTATTGACCGCATTGAAGGTCCTATTAATGGTTTTGACCGTCCATGTGATGTTATCCGCCTGCATGACGGCAATCTGCTTGTTTCGGAAAATGCAGGAGACAGACTTTCTCTTTTAAATTCAAAAGGTCGTTTTATAAAATACATTGGTAAAAAAGGCCGTTCCAATGGAGAAATGGTTGGCCCTTTGTATCTTGCTCAGGATTCGCTTGAGCGTATTTATGTTACCGATTACGGAAACCGCCGTGTTGATGTATTTGATAAAGACGGGGAGCCTCTTTATTTTTTTGGAGGCAGACAGGCAGAATTTGACGGGCTTCGCGGACCAACTGGAATCTGCGTAATTGATGAAAGTGTTTTTGTTGCAGATGATTATACAGGCTGCATTTATGAATTTGATCGTGCCGGTAACTTTATAAGAAATCTTGTTGAAGATGGAACATTTAAAAAACCGGAAGCAATAAAGCTGTGGAATAAAAATCTTATAATCTGTGATCAGAATAAAATTATTTCTGTTGATCCTCAGACTGGAGCAACTTTTGAATTTGTAAGGACTGGAAATGCTCCTTCACGAGTTACAGCCGCAAATCCGGATGTAAACGGAAACGTTATGGTTTCTGATTTTACGGCAAACGAAGTTTATGTAATGTCTAAGGTTCAGGAACTTGTAGGCGGACTTTTTGTTCAAATCGAACAGATTGATTCAACAGCTTTCCCAAACGTCACTCTGGAGCTTAGAGTAGAAAATAGGCATCGTCAGCCTGTTGTTGGCTTGCAGGAAGAAAACTTTTACATTACAGAAAATAAACGACCTGTATCAAATGTAAAGTTTTTGGGTGCGGCATCAAACAACACCGATGCAGATATTACAATTGTCATTGACAGAAGCCGTTCTTCCGCGGGCTATAAATCAGAAATTGAAATGGCTGTAAAGGAAATTGCTGCATCAATGAATAATACAGGAGTATTAAGAATTGTTGCGGCAGGTAAAAATCCTGTAACTGAATATGTAGGAAAACCGGACGGAGTTTCAAAATTTAGTCTGGATGCATTAAAAACACCGCTTTCTTCAGAAGTGCCTCTTGACCTTGCATTCCGCCTTGCTTCCAACGAGCTTATAAAGGCTGCAAAAAAGCGTGCAATTGTCTACATTTCTGCCGGAGACTTTTCTTACGATTCAATGACAAAATATAATCTTGCAGAACTTACTGCGTTTATGAACAACAATTCCATTGGTTTTTCTGCCATTCACGTAAATCAGTCTGCAGTTTCCAGCGAACTTCAGTACGTCGTTGATAATACTCAGGGCAATCTTTATTATGTTTTCCGTCCGGAAGGGCTTGGCGACGTAGTAAAGGACATAATTGAATTTCCGCAGGGAATCTACCAGCTTTCATACACATCGTCTTTGCAGACAAATTTTGGAACAAGCTACCTTCCTGTAGAATCTGANNNCCTTTTAAACAGAAGTGGCCGTGATGAAACCGGCTATTTTGCACCTTTACAATAATTAATCTAGAATTCCATTTTTCCGCCGATTGAAAGGAAAATTTCAAGCAGGCTTGCATTTTTTTGTCTCCAGGTAAGTGCACAGCCGGTTCCGGTGGTAATAAAATAATGCTTTAAAATGTTTATTTCAACGGAATGCTGGTACGAATATTTTTGAAGCATTTCATTGCTTCCCTGCGAAAGATTAAAATTCAAAATGTCCTTTCTCTGAATTTTAGCATTTATTTCCCGGTCTTTTGCAAAGTACAAAACAATATCGTGTATAAGAGCATTTTTCGCGCTTCGTGACCATATAAGAGTTGTATCCAGATTCCAGATGCCGTCATTTTCAAAACTTATGTCAAATGCAGTTTGAATTGTGTTTTCCGGCGACAGATAAAAAAGCACCTGAAGATAATAAGAAATTAAAAATGTTGTACGGGATGGTTCATCGGAAGGAACCTTAAAAACTGTCGTTATGCTTGAAATTACTTCGTCGTTTTCATACCAGCCAAAAACTGGAAGTTTTCCGTTTGTTCCAAAATTGTTCAGCGAAGTATTTGTAATTACAGATTTGAATTGATATAAATCACTTGTTTTTAAATCTGATTTTATGTTTCTTGAAACAGAAAGACTGCTTGAAGAAGGAACAAAAAGATCACTAATACTATCAAAAAGGCTTCGTTTCCATGAAAAATCATATTTTGTGGAATATGCAGCAGATTCTTTGTTTCCATACACGGAATTTTCAGCATAATTTTTTATGTTTGAATCAAAAAGGTCATAAAAAGGAACGGTTTTAAAAATCCAGGAATGTTCTTGAATTCCGCTTCCTGTATACGATGAATCTTCAAAATATGAAGCTGATGAATTGATTTTTTGTATTCCACCGGCAGATTTTGCCATAGAAAAATTAAAAGAGTTTCTGTTAAGTATAAAAGGAAACTTCATCGTAACTGTCTGACTATCAGAAAAACTTGTAAATGGTTTTGTTTCGTATTTTCCGTTTATGTCGTAACTTACAGACGGCGAAAACTGTGCAAAAGGAAGTTTTGTCCACAAAGTGTTTTCATATTTTAGGTTTCGTCTTAGAGCATTTTCTTTTCCTGTTGAAAATTCAATTGCAGAAATATCCTTCCAGCCGTAAAAATAATTGTCCGAATTTACAGGCTCTGTTTTTGCAGAAGAAATTTTTTGCGATGCATTAACTTTAGAAGCGCCTCCAATTGCGAACTTTTCGTTGTTGTAAGAATAAGAAGCTGCAAGGCTGGTATTCTGGCTCTGTTGAAGATATTCACTTTGTGCTTCTGTATTAAACTGAAGCTGCAGCGGGAATTTTAATTTTGAAAAATTGAGGGAAAGTGAATCACTTTTTTTTACTGCTTTTCCTGTATGATCAAACCTGTAGTCTTCCGAAAAATCAATCACATTCAGAATTGCGTTTTCGGTAGAAACGGAATGCCCCGCATCCTTCAAAATATTTTTGTCGCTGTCGCCTGTGGCCGTATGCGCGGCAATATCCGCTTCAATTTTTATACCGCCCAGTGTAATTCCGCCTGCAGTGTGCCCGTCAAGCGAACCGTTTTGTGCGCTGGTATTTGCCGGCTCGGTAGAAAATGTGCCGCTTTGAAGACTGTCTGCCTGAATATAACCTTTTTTAAAATTGTATCTTGTTGAAAAATAGTTTTGGGCAGTTAAAAGCGGCGAAATATCTGAATAATAAAGGTTATCAATATAAATGGTTCCGTTTTCTAGTTTTGTATTAAGTTCAATTTTCTGCCGCACAGGAATATTTTTTTTGTTTATTTCTGACTTTTGCCCTGCTGGAGTTCCGTTTAATGTTACACTTTTGTCAAAAGTGTTTATGCAGATTGTGTTCCATCTGTTTTTTTGAATATTATTCAGAGGAAGTTTTAGCGCAAGTGCTGTGTCTGATTTTCTTAGTGAAGACGCATTTGAATCGAGGGAGAGCGTAATAAAATCGTTAAAATCTAAGTCTGTGTTATCATCCGAAGTAATTTTAAAACTGAAGTTTATGTTTTTATAATTTGNNTTTGATGTTATTGTAATTGTTCTTTCTTCCTGGTTTGTTGAAGAAATAGGCTCGTTACTTGTCCATTTCCATTTTACTGCCGCGCTGTAATTTTCTTTTTTTGAAAGTTCTCTTGCCGATGGAGACGAAAAATCAGCTGTTGTGCTTTCTGAAATTGTATATGAAGAATGTGCTGCCTGTGCAAAAACAGGTTTAACAACCGGCTCGTACGGACCAAAATAAATTGTGCCGCTTCCTTCTTTAAGACTTCCGTCAGAAACAACAATAAGTCGTGCATCATAATTAGAACAGAGTCTTGCGCGGTCGTAATCTGTAAGCGGAATTGTTATTTTTTGCCAGGTAGAAAGTGATGTGTTAAATTCTCCCGCGCCTGTTCCGTTCAGCTTAAAGGTTGGAATTTTTTCTTTATCTTCGCCCAGCCATTTATCAGAGGCTTTTACACCAAGCTGAAGGTATACATTGTATTTTGAACTATCTGATGGAATATCGCTTTTTAATGCAAGTCTTAATTCTGATGAATTTTTTAAAAGCTGCCCCTGGTTAAGCTGAATATCTGTTGCTGCCCAGTATTTTCCTGTAGTCGATTTTGAAAAATTCCATTTTAAGGGAATTTTATAGCCCGAAATTCCTGAATCCTTTTCACCAGAAAAACCGCCGTAAGAAACACAATTTTCGTCCTGAAGGTTTTCGTATTCTGTGTCAGTTGATTGATTTTTAAGAACTGGCACGTCTTCAAGCGTCTTAAAACCCGCAGTTTCCTGTAAATAAAAAGTTTTGCTTATTTTTGAATCAAACGAGTTTACTAAAAGTTTTCCGCTTGCATTTTCCGTATGAATGGAAAACGCAGTTTTGTCTGTAAATGTAAAATTTTCTGCTGTATAGGTTGTTCCTGTCGAAAGTGCGGCAAATGCGTTTGTAAGTTTATCCTGCGTAGAATATTTTTTTTCGGGCGAAACTGGAATTCTTGTTGTAAGTGCAAAGTCTGATGTAACTTTTTCTGAAAAATGAATGAGAAATGCGATTTCTGCGGCAACTTCACCGTCTGTAATGCCGCCGTTATCCTGCTGCCATAAAATAATTATTTTATCTGTTGGAAGAACAGACGAAGAAAGCTGTACGATTCCGTTTTCTTTTATAAACCTTGCTCCCGAGTCGACCGTGCCGTTTTTAAAAACCTGAACAGTGCCTTCAATAGCATCCGTTCCAATCTGGAATTCTTTTACGCTTATATATGTGCGTAAAGAAAGTTCGTAATATTGTGCATCTGCAATATTCAGGTAAATTTCCGGATTTGATTTTGCAAAAGGGTAGCGCGAAGTTTTACAATCTTCGGACGTAAGCTGTGCGTAGGAATGTGCATCTTTAAAAAAATCTTTGTAAATATCTTTGTAAGGCTCGTCAAAAACTTCTGACGTAAATTCATGTGCTTCTTTTTCTGTGTCTGCATATAAAACAAGAAGATCTGCCCCGTTTGAAATGCCGCAGTCATAAAGATTTGCACTTACAAAGGGAGTAAAACCGGACGGACTTTGCAAAACAATTGCTTTTTCGTTTGTGCCGGAAAATACGGCTGTAAGCGGAGCCAGGTATTTTTTCATATCATTTCTGTTTATGCCGAATTCGTCTGCAATTTCATCTATCCAGTTTTCTGCCTTGCTATTAACAGAGTCTGCCGTTGAACCGCTTGTAAATGTTACCAGAACCGCCGGAACTTTTCCGTTCCTTTTTTGCGCATTTGCCGATGAGCGAAGAATAATTCGCCTTGACCTTGCAAAAACCATAAATTCTGAATCAGAAAGCTTTATATATCGGCGTCCGTTTTTATCCATGTAATTTCCGCCTGCGTTTTCAACGTAAATATTTTTTACCTGTAAAAGAGCATCTTCTGTATTTTCCGGAAAATCATAAGAATAGCCGTACGCAAAATCAGAAGGATTTATTTTTTTTTCTGAAACACTGTTCATTCCGTAATAAACTTTTGATTTTGAGCTTGTCATATCGTAGCGGAGCACGGCATCTCCTGCCCAGCGGTTTTCCCATGGGTCCGCAAGATGAACCGAAATTCCCGGCGCCTGATTTTCGCCGCCGCCAAGTCCGTATCCAAAAAAATCAGCAGAATATTTTAACTGTGGCTTTATGCGTCTGTTAGAAATTCTTGCCGAACGAACAACTCCGTTTCCAACGTAGCCGGCAGCAACAGTATTTTTTGTAAATTCATCAGCGAAATCTGCTTCAAAATACCAGTGTTTATTCAAAAAAATCCACGCCGACATATCCACAGCCTGCTTAAAAACCGGCGGATTAAAAGTAGAAACAAAAGGATTTCCATTTCCAAAAGTTGAACTTAGTGTCGCAGTTAAATCAAATTTCCACCAGCCCGACAAAAGGAATTCTACGCTGTTTTCGCTTCCTTCCCACTTAAAAATTTGCGTTGAAGATTTATTTCGTTTTTCCTGCAAAAANNAAAATAGAAGAAGCGCCTTCGTTTTTTGTTTCGTTTATATTTTGAGCATAAACATTTTGTGCGCAAAAAACAGTTGCTGCCAGAACAAAAATTGCTCCTGCAATGCTTTTTAAGTTTTCATTTTTAAGAATTCTAGCCTTATGAATTTTTATTTCGGGATGTTTTTTTGATAGTTTAAGGATTGCCTGTTCAACAGCTTTTTTCTTTTCATCATTTTTAGAAAAAAGTTCCTGCTGGTATGGTTTTTCTTCTTTTTCTACATTATCAAAGCCAATTCCAAGCAGCCGGATTCCGCGGCCTTTTTCATATTTTTCTTCAAAAAGTTTTTTTGCAGTTTCAAAAAAAGTGTCCAGAGTAAGAATGCTTTGTGTCTGAGTTTTTTGAATTGAAACAGTTGTAAAATCTTCGTAGCGGATTTTAAGCGTTACTGTCCGGGAAAATGCATTTTCCTTTAAAAGACGGAAAAAAACTCCATGCGCAAGTTCCAGAAGAGCAGTTTCTGCGGTGTATGAATCGGTAAGGTCAAAAGAAAAAGTTGTTTCGGCACTTATAGAATGATTTTTTGTTTCGCGGTTAAATGCCTGATTTTCTTTTCCGCGAACAACGTTATATAAAAATGCCGCTTTATTTTTCCCAAATAAAAATTCCAGTGAATCGTAACTTTGTAAAAAAATCTGCTTTGTAGAAGAAAAGCCTTTGTTTTTAAGTTCTTCCTGCGATTTTGTTCCCAACCCCCAGACTTTTTCCAGCGGCAGGGATAGCATAAAATCCTGTTCGTTTCCTGGTTTAATAAAATAAAAGCCGTCTGGTTTTGAAAGTCCTGAGGCAATTTTTGCCAGATATTTTGTTGAAGCAAGCCCTATGGAAACAGTCAGTCCTGTTTTTTCTTTTACGAGCGCTTTTATTTTATGTGCAGTTTCTTGCGGTGGTCCAAAAAGCATTTCTGTTCCTGTTAGATCAATAAATGCTTCGTCTATGGACATTTGTTCTACATCGGGCGAAAATTCCCGGAAAATGTTCATAATCTGGTAAGAAAGTTCTGCATAGCGCTTCATTCTTCCGCGCACGTAAATTCCGCTCGGGCATAGTTTATAGGCAAGAAAAGTTGGCATTGCAGAATGTACTCCGAATTTGCGTGCTTCGTAAGAGGCTGTAGAAACAACGCTGCGCCTGTCCTGCGGAAGTCCGCCTACAATAACGGGCTTTCCTCTGTATTCAGGATGATCCAGCTGTTCTACCGAAGCAAAAAAAGCGTCTAAATCGGCATGCAAAAACCAGTTCTGCCCGTTCATTTTTCTCCTATTGTATGCCTGATTTGTGACATTTCAAATTCGTAATCTTTTTCTGTTCTGTATAATGCAGTAATGCTTACGTTTGAAGAAAAGTTTTGAGTTCCGTAGGTAAAAATCATTTCTTCCGGCGGATTGTCTGGAATTTTAAATACAACAGTTTTGTCATTTATCTGTGAATATTCATTGTCTGAATACAAAAGCGGAATGCCATGTTCAGAATAAAGTCTTACATCACATTGTGCGGCATCTGGAGCAATTTTGATTTTTAAGGTTCTGAGTGTTTCTCCAAAAATCTTTCTGTCTGAATAAGAAAAATCAATTGAATTATTTTTTGCATTTTTTATAAGAATGTTTGGTTCTGCGGTAAAGCTTTCGTTAATTTGAATTGAACGGATTGTACCATAAAGAATAAGGAAAATTGCTATAAATCCGCAGACGCAGACAGAAACTATGCAGGTAAGAACCTTGTCGCCTCTAAGCGATGTAAGAATTCTAAAGAACATAAGGTATAGTGGCGCCAGAATAAACGGAAGCAGGTAAAGTACAGTTTCGTTTGAAAGCAGAAAAAGCCTTAATTCTTCGGTGTCTGTTTTATTCATAAGTATGTGACTGTAAATAATGTATGGAATAGTCATTACCAGAAAAAGAATTATATGAATCCTGTCGTTTTTTGCTTTAAGCGAAAGAACTGAAATGCAGAAAATAAAAAGAAAAATAGGAAAAATTGATATATTTATAAAGAGAAATAAAATCAGATTAAAAAATGATGCTGCAACCACAATAAAGTCTGCTGATTTTTTACCAAACCCGTCTTTTTTTATAATTAAAAATGTATAGAAAATTGAAGTAAGTACAAAAGAAAGTCCAATTATAAGTCCTATAATAAAGTAAATTTTACCGATGTCTGAAAATTTTTTTACAAAAAAGTCAGAAAGAAAGGTTGTAAGCAAAACTGAAAGATAAATTGTAAAGACGGTAGATGGATATGTATACCAGATTTTTTTTATGTTTTCCCAGGATTTTTTCTCTAGACGTTTATTAATAAAGCCCAGATAAACAAGGAAAATCAAAATTGCGGAAATTATTATGATTATGGAGCGGATAAAAAGTCCTTCCGAAAAGCGCCTGTAGCGTCCGAACAGTCTGCAAAGAAAAAAGTGCTGTTCGCGGTTTTTGTAAGCCGTAAAATCAGCAAAGGAATTTATAGATTCTGCGATTATATCAAACAGAGTCTGTGAATCAAGGTTATCGTCTTCCTTAAAGTTCAGCTTTATTCCCGTAGCGTCGTTTTCAAAAATCATGTTAAGCGAATTGTCGTAAAAAAGCGGAATCTGATAAAGCTGGCTCAAATATAAACGGGGCAGTGTAAATGATTTATAATTTTTAAGGATATTGAATTCATTTTTTATAAGCCAGGAAGGCGCTGTTTTTCCATTGCTGCTGGTTATAACTTCATTTTTTTTAGTGTCAAAGTTAAATTCTATGATTGTTGTTTTCTGAGGTTCTGTAAGTCCTGCAATAAAAACTTCTGAACCAAAAATCATTGCATCTTTTGTAATTATCTGGTCATTTCCGTAAGAAAAAAGCAGGTAAAGATCAAAATCAAATTTGTTTCCGCGCACAAAATTACAGACTTCGGTAATAAGTTTTTCGTTTTTAATAAAATCTTCCTGGCAAAAAATCAGGACAAGACTTTCAGAATTTTTTTTGCTGCCTTCAAAATATAAATATACATTGTATGGAAATCTGTTGTTTCCCGAGTTTACAAGATGCTGAATTTTTGGACTTAATTTGTTCGCCGTAAGGCTGTTAAAAACATTTGAACTAAGCTCTTCTCCGTATATTTTTCTTTGGGCAAAAGCAGGAAACAAAAGCGCAAGCGAGAAAAATAAAATAAAACAAATTTTATAGTAGTGTTTCATTCATTTTCAGTTTATTAATTTAGTGTTTACAATGCAAGTCCTATCGTGTATAATTGAAGAAATTAAAAAAGAGTAGCGTGTAGAAGGATATATGGGTTCTGGAGACAAGAAATTTATACTTGAATTACCTCTAAAAGTAGTCCTTACCGAAGATGGTGCTTCAAATTTCATAAGTCATAATAAAAAACTTCTTAGATTCAAACTTGCAGACAATGTCGAAGAATACGGAATTTCTTTAAATAAATTTTCTCCTCAGTCAATCCAGAGCATGATTCTTCTTGAATACATTTCCAAGATAGAAATTTCAATGTCCGAATTTGTTTCTTCCCGTCAGGAAGTTATGGATTTGTCAAAGGTTATTGTTTATTCCCTTTTGTACAAGCAGTATGACCGCGAAGTTTATTCTGCATTGATTCAGTGTGAATGTGTACGAAAACACAACAGATCAAATCCTTCTCATCTTATTGATGAACGCACAAAAATGAGTGAACGCCAGCTCCGGGCAATACTTCAGAATAAAGAAAGTATTATTCAAAATACAAGAAAGGCAATTCTGGATCCTGTATGGAATTCCATTATGTCTAATAATGACTATTCTTCGGAAGAAAAAAATATTTACCTTTTGATGTCTGAAAAATTTATGAACAGACTTGGTCTTATGAACTGGTACATTATTACGCTTTTTGCAAAGAACGAAGGCTCAAACGAAATGTATGTTGCTATTCGAAATATTTTAAGTTCATACATGGAAAAATCAAAGGTTGCAGAATATATTTCGGTAATGGTAATGGAACTTGCCTTGAATAACGAAAATACCAATATCCGAAAAGAAGCAAGAAATATGTATCACGGCATCGAAGACATAGACTCTTTGATTTTTGACCCGGATGTACGCGCAAAAATTGTAGAAGAGCTGCAGCGCAAGCACGAGCTTGTATTCCTTTCATGGAAACTTGGAGGCGGTTCAACTTCTATTGGAAAACAGGGAAGACTTTCCATTACGCTTTACAACAAAGACGATGAATTCCAGGAAGTAAAAGAGAACATTGAGTCTGCAAAGGCTTCGAATACAAATAAAAAATCGCTTATAGACTTTTACCGCGAGCTCCCGGACGGTCAGGAAGGAACAGACCTTGGTTTGTATTACCTTTCTTACCTTGACGATGCTTGTAAAAAAGTTAACGTTAAGTTTGAGTCTCTTGTAAACCAGTATTCAGCAAGCGACCTTACTGTCATTAATTTGAATTTTAATTTCTAATTTATGGGCTGTCGTTTGCAAAAAAATCATAAAAACATTTTTTACACAGCATTATTGTTTTTTACGTTTTTATTTATTTCCTGCGCACAGACAGTTCCGGAACTTTCTGCCGTAAATTATTCGGTGGTTTTTGACTATGTAGAAACTTCTGATTATCCTTCGGCAAGACTTTGCGTTTTTATTGAATCCAAAACAGATGTAAGACGTTATGATTCACTAAAGGTTGTTACGCCAGAATCAGATCTTTTCTGGCTTGTTGAAAATCTTGAACTGTTTACAAAAAACGGAAAAGAATGGCTTGGCTATTCAAATCTTACTCTGCCGCAGGAAAAAGAACTTTCAGAAGGTGCTTATAAAGCCATTTTAATTTCTGCAGACGAAAAGGAAGCGAGCTCTGATTTTAATCTTACCTATAACAAAGATTTGTATAAGATTCGGAAAAATGATGTTGCCCAATATTTTGCCAACAGGAATGGAGTTTTAAATACTGCCGTTTTTGACGAAGAGCACGTTCTTTTGTATTATGGTGCAAAAAAATCGGAGTGGAAGCAGGAAGAAAGAATTCTTCTAAAATATCCAACTGCAAAAAGTTTTAGGGAAGTCTGGATTTTATCAGATAATAAGGAAATCTGTATTCTTCCCGAAAAAAATATAGAATTTGAAAAAGAGGTCTCTCAATAAAAATTTTTGAGAGACTATTGAAATAAGAGGTTTTTTTATAAATGAATAACAGCGAAAAAAAAGAAAATGAACACAAATCCGAAGCTTCGGACCCGTCACCCTCGGGTGCTTTTGAAAATTTCAGAAGAGAAATAAAAACTTATGTTCTTAGGG
>DEEV01000056.1:30035-37413 GCA_002350445.1 Treponema sp. UBA2869
CCGCACAGGAGCGGGCTTATAACGAACTGGCTCCGTCATGGTGCATTCCATACGAAAAAAAGCAGCTGAATTTTGTAGACATTTTTGGAAATACAAATCCTATAATTGTAGAAATTGGTTTTGGAATGGGCGATGCAACGCTGGAACTTGCGCAGGCAAATCCAAATATTAATTATCTTGGAATAGAAGTTCATACGCCGGGCGTTGGAAGGGTTCTTTCAGAAATAAAAAAACGTGGACTTACAAACCTTTATTTAATTGAATACGATGCGCTCGAAGTTCTTGAAAATATGATTGGTAATAATTCTGTAAACGGCTTTCATATATTTTTCCCGGATCCGTGGCCAAAAAAACGCCATCACAAAAGACGCCTTATTCAGCGTCCACGTACAAACCTTATGGCGNNGCAAAAACTTGCACCAGGCGGATACCTTTATTTTGTAACAGATATTATTGATTATGCCGAATTTGCGCTTGAAGAGCTTAATGCAACAGAACATCTTAAGAATAAATATGAAGGTTTTGCAGAACCACAAAAATGGCGTGCTCAGACCAAATTTGAACGTAAAGGTCTTGCAGCAGACCGCAAAATTACAGAGCTGCTTTTTGAAAAAGCCTGAAATTAAAAATCAGTTTTAGGTTTTTAAGAAATTGGCTTAGAGGCAGGCTATGTTTGCCGGCTTTACAGGGATTGTATAAAATGCAACAGGAAAGAATCAAAGAACTGGAACAACTCATAACCCGTTATCAAAAGTCTTACTACGACGGGGAAGGCGAAATAAGTGATGCTGAATTTGACAAGCTTTGGGACGAACTAAAACTTCTTGATCCGGAAAATGCGGTTTTGCATCGTGTTGGGGCCGATTCCGGAAACTTTGCAAAAATTCAGCATGTTATGCCAATGGGAAGTCAGGAAAAGGCGGCAGATCCGGAGCAGTTTCTTGCATGGGCTGTAAAGCATAATTATGACGAATATCTTGTTGAATATAAACTGGACGGAGCATCGCTTGAGCTTCAATACGAAAACGGAAATCTTGTGCGGGCTGTTACTCGCGGCGACGGTTTAATTGGAGATGACATCACTGCAAATGCAAAAAAAATGCGTGGTGTAATGCCGGCTTTATATGTTGACGGTTCAAAAATTGATTTTACCGGCGGAATTCGCGGCGAAGTTATAATGACGCACGAAGTTCATAAAAAGTATTATTCAGATAAGGCAAATTGCCGTAATGCTGCAAACGGACTTATGAAACGAAAGGACGGAAATGGCAGCGAACATCTTAATCTTATTGTTTACGATGCACTTTCTACCAACGGCAAATCTTTTTTCAATGATGAAGAAGATAAAATCAAATTTTTGAAAAGCTGCGGTTTTGAAACTGTTCGGCTGGAAATTTGCCGCAGTGCCGACGAAGTTATTCAGTATCGTGCTAAAATAATGGAAGAAAGAAAACTTTCCATTCCTTATGATATAGACGGCCTTGTTGTAAAGGAACGCCGCATAGATTTAAGTGATGCAAGCCGCGCCCGACCAGACCGTCAGATTGCATTTAAGTTTAGTCTTGAAGAAGCGGTTTCGGTTTTGCGGCAGGTAGAGTGGAGCATTAGCGGCGGAACTTATACGCCGGTTGCAATTTTTGATGAAGTTGAACTTAACGGAACAAAGGTTCAGAGGGCAAGCCTTGCAAACCCGGACACAATGCGAAAACTCGGCGTAAAAATTGGAAGCCACGTTGTTGTTGTAAAACGCGGCGAAATTATTCCTAAAATAGAAAGCGTTGTAGAAAATGCCGGAGAACTTTTGTTCGATGTAGATTTTCCAAAAAAATGCGAGGTTTGCGGAACTGAACTTGTAGATGAAGGAAGCAGACTTTTCTGTCCGAACAAGCAGTGTTCAAAGCGCGTGCTTCATCAGCTTTTAAAATATCAGCAGGTGGTTGATATAAGAGATCTTGGAGTTACTTTAATTACCCAGCTTTTTAATGACGGCCGCTTAAAATCAATTTCTGATATTTACAGCCTTACAGAAGAAGAGCTTGCACCTTACTTTTTGAACGACGAAAGTCTTGAAAAAGAAAAAAAATCTCTTGGCGCAGAAAAAGTTTACAAAAGTATACAGTCTCACAGAAAGCTTCGTTTGCAGACTTTTCTTGCCGGTTTTGATATTGAAGGTTTTGGCGAGACAATGGCAGAAAAACTTGTTAATTCCGGTTTTGAAACTCTTGAAAAAATGCTTTGCGCTACCGAAGAGCAGATTGCATCTGTCTATGGTTTTGCCGAAATTACAGCACATACAATTGCAGAAGGTCTGCTCGAAAATGCGGCCGAAATGCGCAGCCTTGTAAATGATGGAATTATTACGCTCGAAGCTGAAGGCGGCGGTTTACTTTCTGGAAAATCATTCTGTTTTACCGGCGAACTTTCTATGAAGCGTGCGGATGCAGAGGCGCTTGTTAAGAAAAACGGAGGAAGTATAAAATCTTCCGTTACAAAAGATTTAAGCTACCTTGTTACAAATGACACTACAAGCGGTTCTTCTAAAAATGTAAAGGCCGCAAAACTTGGCATTCCTGTAATAGATGAATTGCAGTTTAAAAAACTTGTTGGAGTAGAAAACTGACGTGCAGAAAAAGAAAGACACTGTAAATTTTTATGTATCGTTTTTTATTCTTCTTTTTCTAGGCTACTGCTTATGGTGCGTGGTATTGTATCTTAATGTTTTTGTTTCTGCTGCAAAAATTACAGAGCTTGGACCGGACGAGCTTTTGCGTGTAAAAATTTATGGTTCAAGCCAGACGCAAACCGAAAAAACTGTAAGTGCAACTTTTGCAATCATAGATTCTGCCGGAAATGAAATTGCCGCAATAGAACGCTCGTGGGCGGGCTCTTATCTTTCTGTAGATTTTAATATTTTGACGGTCTGCGGCAAGCAGTTTGTTTTTCCAGAACGAATAGAAGGTCGGTCAAATATTCTTATGAACGGCCGGTTCCCTGCAAAAAAATCTACAAAGCTGGACCGCTACTACAATGAAAACGGACAGTGCCTGCTTTTGGGCTTTGGTTCAACTTTAAGAAACCGCGAACGGCTTTATGCAATTTCAAAAATGGCAAATAACCGTCTTCCAATTATTAACCTTTGGCTAAAAAAGACAGTAACGGTTGATTTATCAAACTGCGTGGACGGAAAATATTATTCAATAACAAAATCCGGAAGCGGAATAAAAATTCAGGAACTTTAGACGAAAAAATCTTCAAAGTCCATATAACAAAAGTGCGTAATGTGTAAAAANNNAAAGGAATTGCGCTAAATAAATCAGTTAGTTTTCTTCAAAGCAGAAATCATTCATAAAGAATTCAGGGCATACAGCACTTGCATTTAAGCGGATTTCCCAGTGAAGGTGCGGACCGGTTGCAAGACCTGTTGAACCTGATTTTCCAATAAGTTCGCCCTGTTTTACGTATTCGCCTTCCTTTACGTTCAGCGACGAAAGATGATAGTAAAGACTGTAAAGACCAGGAAGATGTTCAATAACAATGCTCCAGCCGGTAGAAATTCTGTTTTCTGCCATTACAACTTTTCCTTCCGCGCATGCACGAACCTCCGAACCTTCAGGAATTCCGTAGTCGTTTCCGTAGTGAAGCGAAGTAGACGATTTTCCATTTACGTATTTGTAAACGCGGCGGTCTCCGCAATAAGCTGTGTATCTTGGAGTTGCAGTAGGGCAGATAAACTTCTTAAAAGAATAGATGTTTGCCGGATTTGTTGTAAATAAAATTGCATTCAATTTTTCAATCTGGGCAGTGCGTTCCGGACTTAAATTTGTCTTTATTAATGTATTTTTTTCATCCAGGTCCAAAACTTCTTTGTTGAATTCTCTGTTAACAAAAGTAGACGGAAGAACAAAATCCATCTGCTTGCCGTTTGCCATAATTACAATTTTAAGCGTAAACTGGTTTTCTGTAAGCCAGAGCGAAACAGGAATTCCGCAGAGCATTTCTACCTGCTGCTGATTTTTTTTCTTTCCGGTAAGGTAAAACGGCGCCTNNATAACCTTGTCATTTTGAATAAGCTGCAGTGACGCTTTTTTTTCTTCTGATTTGAATTTTTTATTTGACTTTGAAGACATAATCATTCGGGCAAAAATTGCGTCGCCTGGAGTGATTGTGTCGTTGTATATTACGTTTAATGAAATGTCTTCAGACTGATATTTTGCGTTTGCGGCATTCAATACAAAAAATGGTAGTAAAGCAAGTGCTAATAATATTTTTTTCATCTATGTATTTCCTTAATTAATTTGATTTTTGAATATCTTTTATAATCAGCTGTTCTGATTTTGTTCCTCTGAAATAATTATATTTCATTGAATATATAATATCATACTTTTCGCCAATGTTTATATCTTTGTTTAGTCTGTTTCCGGCGTTCCAGAACATTCCAAGGAAAAGGTTTTTTCCGCTGTTAAAATGCATTTTGAGCGATGCCGGTTCTTTTTTACCAACAAGCATTGCGTCGTGCAGAACAAGTCCGCAGCTCATAAGATTTAGTTCTGTGTTTTCTGCGCCAAACGGTTCCATTCTTTCAAGAAGATTAAAAATTTCGGGCGAAAGATAAGACGGCGGAATTTCTGCATCAATTTCTGTTGCCGGTTCTTCGTCTTCAAGTTTGATTTTTGAAGAAGCAAGCGTAAGCCGCGCTATAAATTCTTCCAGTTTTTCTTTTTTAAAGCTAAAGCCGGCAGCCGCATTATGTCCACCGTGATTTTCAAAAAAATCTCCAAAGCTGTCCAGAAAATCAGTGGCAACAAGTCCCCGGCAGGTTCGCATAGAACCAATACAGATGTCGTTACAGTAAGTTACGGCAATGCAGGGTACATTAAAATCCTGCATAAAGCGGGTCGCTACAATTCCTGTTACACCGGGATTAATGCAGGCGTCAATAACTACGCAAAGGCTGTTGTTAAAACCTTCTATGCTGTTTTTTGCCGTTTCGTGAATTTTTGCCGTTGCATAGCCTACAAGATTTTTGCGTTCTTCGTTTAAGTTAAATATTTTTTCTGCAAGAATAACGCGCTGTTTTGCATCTTCGGAAAGCAGCAGTTCAAGCGAAACATCAGACTGTCCAAGCCTGCCTGCTGCATTTAAGGCCGGAATTACGTTCCAGCTTAAATCCGTTGAACAGATTTCGGCCGGAGTAAGGCGCAGTTTTACAAAAAGTTCTGCAAGCCCGGCTCTTGGTCCGTCTTTTTTTATAGATTCAATTGCATTTCTTACAAAAATACGGTTTTCGTTTTTCATAGGCATTATGTCTGCAAGCGCCGCAATGCCTACCAGCTGAATTTCTTTTCGTTCATCTTCTGCAAGAGATTTATTTTTTAAACTGATTATGTTTTTGCACCAGGTAAAATAAAGGTTAAAAAGGGCAGAAATAGTAGAATTTTCTTCATCAAGATATTTTGCAATAAGCGAAAGTTTTTTTAGTTCTTCAGTTTTTTTTGTTTTAAGAGCCGGCATAATTTTGGAAATTTCATTTTTCAAATCATAAAGATTAATTTCTACGTTGCTTCCAAAAATGTCTGCAAAAATCGCTTTTACCTGAACGCTGTCCCAAACGTAAATAATCTGTCCCTGCAAAAAGCGCATAAACTTCATATTGTATATATCTGTTTTTCCGGGAATAAAGGTTTCGTGCAGGGCGCTTACTTTTACAAGGTTTCGCACTTTTAAAATATCAAAATCAAAACTTCCGTCCGATTCATTCTTTTCTATATTAAGAAGGCATATTTCAGAGCCGTAAAAATCTGACTGGGCAAAGCGCAGAGCAGAAACAAGCTTGTATGCAACCGCCGCACCGGAAATATGTTCAAAAGGGTAGCCGCAACCGGGCACTTTCGGGTCAATTACAACAACGGCTTCGGGCAGCGTTTCGGGCGGGTTATGATGGTCTGTTACAATTACATCAATGCACAAATCGTTTGCGTGTTTAATTTCTTCAAAATTCGAAATGCCGCAGTCAACCGTAATAATTAAAGTTCCGTTTTGTGCAGCAAAATCATCTACGGCGGCAATTGAAAGTCCGTACGCGTCGTCTGCAAGCGGAAGCCGCCACTGGACATCCATCCCGATTTTTTTCAGGTAACCGTACAAAATAGCGGTGCTTGTAATTCCGTCTACATCGCTGTCGCCAAAAATTAAAACTTTTTCGCCTTCTTCCTTAGCCTGCAAAATGCGTTCAACGGCATCTTCCATTGTGTTAAGCAAAAAAGGATTGTGCTGAAAACGCATGTCGTCTTCCAGAAAGTATAAAACATCCTGACCTTCGGTAATTCCGCGGCGCACAAGAATTGAAGCTAAAATTTGATCTATGTTGTATTTTTTACAAAGAGGCTCAATTTGACTCTTTGTAATCTGCTTTTTTATATAGTTATCCATTTACAATATTCCCAACCCAGTTTCTATTGTATTTAGTTTTTGACTTACCGCGTTTTCTATAAGAAAAAATATCAGCTGTTTAAGCTGTTCGTAACAATTTTTGTCTATCTGAATTTTTCGTGATTCTGACGGCTTTAAAAAAGTTATAGCCGCAAGATAACGAACGCCTTTTATGCTTACAGAAAAATCGGATTTATGATTTTCTGCGGTGCACTCCGGGCAAATAAAACTGTTTTCTATATTATTATAGTGAGAAATCATTTCGTCTGCAAAGGAAATATTTGTAAATTCTTTTCCGCAGTGGCAGCAGCAGTGAACATCGGGCATAAGTCCTAAAAGTTCAAGAAAACGCCATAAAAAACGCAGCAATCCAAGCCGGCTTTGTTCTTCGTTGCAAAGCTCCATTCCGTCCAAAAAGCCTTTTACAAGCGTAAAACATTCGCCGTTGCTTCCGCCGCAGCGCGTTTTAATTGCCAGTTCCGAAGCAAGTGACGCGGCGTACATTTTAAAAAGATTTTCGCCAAAGGAATTATGAAAACTTTTTACTTCAAAGTCAGTAATTTTTGTCTGTGATTTTTCGGGATTTTCGTAAAACCAGATGTTTCCGCAGTTCCAAAGGCTCACCAGCGAACGCAGCCTGCTTTTTGGACCGCCGTAAAGAGTAGCGTATAAAATGCCTTGTTCCGGTGTAAGAAGCGTTACGTTGCTGTTGTTTTCTCCACATTCTTTTATTGAAAGCACAATTGCCTGGCATTGAAACGAGCGGGTCATATATTGATTATACGCGTTATAAAAACTATTTGCAATTTCCATTGACATATTGACAAATTGCATAAATTTTGTCTTAATGTCTGCATGTTTTTTAATTTTGACTGCAAATCTTTAGCAGAAATGAATGGTGATATTGACACAAAGTGTTTTTGCGCCTTAAAATGCTTCGGGCTTCGGG
>DEEV01000056.1:37502-41673 GCA_002350445.1 Treponema sp. UBA2869
AGTCAAAAATATATTTATTGCTCAAAAAAAAACCTGTGTGTTTTTTACCGGCTCAAACTGGTAAGAAAGCGCGCAGGCCTTTTTTTTATTTAACATTTGAATCTGGCCTTTAAAGGCTAAAAATAAATGGGGGATTTATGAAATCTTTTAAAAAGATTATCGCAGTAATGGCATTTTCTGCGGTATGTGTAATGGTTTTTGCAGCTTCTAAAAAAATTGATTATGCTGCATTGGGAACAGAAAATACACCGGACAATTCGGTTGTAATGATTTTTGCAGGTTATGATGATTTTGCAGTACGTCAGATTAATCCAAAATTTCCTGTAAATAAATTTGAAGTAAAAGCTGATGCCTGCTGTACACCACCGGTTGTTCCTGGCTCATGCTATATGATTCATAGTTTTGAAACACCTTTAAAGGGAAAACATTGGGGACTTCCTTGTATGGGATATGCATGGACTGTTTCACTTAATGCAAAACAGCCGGAGCATTTTGGATATGGAACAAAAATTTCAGTTCCGACAAAACCTGGATTGTACGTTTACTATGTTCAGTATGATGTTGATGCAATTAAGAATTCTGGTGGTATTGTTATTGGAAACTTAGATAAGATGAACGATCTTGATGCATGGAAAGAAAGTTCAATTGTAAGAAATAAGATGAAAAGAATTTTTGAAAAAAGCGCAAAAAATTATGCGGGAACTGCATGGGAACCGCTTATTAATGAATATGTTAAGGAGTGGTCAAAATGAAAAACAGACTTTTAGCTTTTTGTGTATTGTTTATTACATTGGCAGGCAGTCTTTCTGCTAAATCAAATTTCTTAAAAGAACCTAAGAAAAACGAAGTAATTCTTGTTGGAAAAATTTCTTTTTCAACAGATCAGGATAAAAATTTCTTATATGAATCAAGAGAAGTTCCAGAAAATTATAGAAAGAATTATAAAAACTTAATTACTATGCCTTTCTGTTCTCCAAAATATAAAGTTGTGGAAGAAGGTCAGAATCCTTTTTTGTTCACAATTAAATCATCAGAAATGCAAAAATTTCAGGCACAGGCATGGGTTTTAGATGGTGAATATTTCTTTGTAAAATATGAGCTGAATAAAGAGCGAACCGTTTACCTTGATACAGCTTTATTATTTGTAAATGCATCTTATTTGCTTCCTGTAAGACTTCCTCTGGAAATGAAAATTACAGTTCCTGAAGGTGAAAAGTTCCTTTATATCGGTGATTATGAATTTAAGGCAACTGGTTTTGCTTTTGAACTTACAAGAAAGGTAAAAGATAATTTTGATGAGGCTCAGGCTGCGTTAGATAACAAAACCGAAGTTAAATATTCTCTTTGCCGTGCAAATCCGGAATTCCTTGATGAAAGATTCTTCGAAAAAGTCTGGTATCAAACTGAGCATTTTGAATTCAATATAGCCAACTGGTATAAAGAAATTAAAGACTATCTTGTTGAAAACGAACAGGAATAAAATATAGGTGAAATCAATGAAAAAACTGCTTGTAGCGGCATTTGCATTATTTTGTGCTGTAGCGGCAAATGCTCAGGTAAAAAATTATGTGGGAATTGTTCGTCAGAAATACTATCCGGCGCAGGAAGAGTTCTTAAAAGACCTTTCTGATTCTCTTAAAAGAAACGGTTATTCTTCTTATTCGGAATATGTAAACGACTATCTTAAAGGCGGCTTTGGTTCCGGCTTTATCTATGTTGATAAGGACGGCACAAACTATGTCGTTACAAACAGACACGTTGTAAGTCAGGCGGCTTCAGCTTCTATCGAATTTGAAAACGAAGACGGCAGCACAAAAAAGTATGAAAATTTAAGTGTTGTAATTACAGACGACGACATTGACCTTGCCATTTTGCGTTTTGAAGGAAATGCAAAACCATTTAAAAACGGACTTTCAATTTCTTCTGCAAAACTTAGCGACGGTCAGAATGTTGTTTCTGCCGGCTTCCCTGGTCTTGGAAATGATCCTGTATGGCAGTTTGGAAAGGGCAGCGTAACAAATTCATCTGCTAGAATTAAAGATTTAATAGACCCTTCAATTTCTACTGTAATTCAGCATTCTGCACAGGTTGATGCCGGAAATTCTGGTGGTCCGCTTCTTATTGAATCAAAATCAGCTGTGGCAGGTTATGAAGTGGTGGGAATTAACACCTGGAAAGCTGTTGGCCGTGATTCAACAAACTTTTCTATTCCGGCAAAGCTGGCCCTTCAGCTGATTGAAAAATCTAAAAAGGCTTCTGATGATGGTGCAGAAAAAGCTAAGCGTGCAGAAAAATTTAAGCAGGCTTTAAACGATAAAGCAAATGATTATACTTCTATTGTAAAGTTTGTTTCTTACGACCTTGCTGCATCTGACGGTGAAGAATATTTTAATGATATTATGCGTCACGGTTCTACAAAAGTTCGTAACCGCGTGGCAGGAGAATTTGCGTATAATCCTATTGAAGGTCTTCGTTATGCGGTTGCTTACAATCTTTTTGAAAACTTTTCCGGTGAAAATGCAACAGAAGAAAATCTTTCTAAAGTAGAATGGAAAAAAGAACACGGACTTTTTAGAATTTCTTCTACAGGTGACGAAAAAAACACTAAAGCTTCAAAGTCAAAAAACAACAAAAAATCATCGTCAAAAGAAAAGAAAGATTCTAAAAATAAAGTCGGTTTGCCAGAAGTAAGCTGGAACGGAATTCAAAAGCCGTATACAATCGGAATTTCTGCAGGCGGACTTTTCCCGCTTCAGGACAGCAACGATACTATTGATTTTGACCCAAGATTTGATCTTCTTGTTTCGGGCTTCTTTGGAGACCGGGGAATGTTTGGTCCATTTTTTGAATATCAGCATGGAAAATTTTCTTGCGGACCAGCTTCTGAATCAATGAATATTTTTTCTGGTGGACTTACTTTCCAGGTGCCGCTTGATTTTAATTTCTTTGTAATCAGCCCTAAAGTTATGGCAGGCGCCGGTTTTTCTGCTGGAAGTGAAGTATCATCTGCTTCTGTTTTTGCAGAATTTGGCGCAGAAGCTGTTTTCAACTTTGGCATTGATTACATCCGCCCTGGTCTTGATTTAGGCTACCGCATAGAAGGTATGACATTCAAAAACAACAACAGCATTGCAAGTGACAGTTCAACAGAGCATCTTTTTGTGCTTAGACTTACGCTTGGCATTTTGTTCTAGTGTTTGATAAAATTTTGGAAAATTAACTTGCAATTTAATTATTGTTAAAAAGCCTGTACAGGTTAAAAATAAATCTACGCAATATGTGCGTAAATAGATGGAGAATTTATGAAATCTTTATTGAGATTTACCGTAGCAGCTCTGCTTTCTATGGTAATGTTTATTGGTTGTGCCACAACTGGCGATGCAAATGCAGAGACAACAGAAAAATCAACATCTGTTGCAGAAAAATCAGATAAATCATCTGGAAAAAAAGCTCCTTCTAAAAAAGCGTCTGTTGGAGAATATGTTGGACAGTATGATGAAACAATGACACCGGAAAATTCATGTGTTATTTTCTTCCTTGCTGGCAGTGATCTTGAAGAAGTATTTAAGCAGATTAATCCAAATCTTGACGTTGATGAACAGAAGTTTACATATGGATTATTTAGTATGTATAGAGTTTCAGTCTTTAAGCCATGTAAACCTGGTTCACGTTATATGCTAACAAAACTTCGTGGTTCTGCTCATTATTCATTCCAGGACGTTAACTGGGATATGGAATTTAAACCAAATGAACAGTATTTAGTAATTGATGTTCCTAATGAACCTGGTATTTATTGTTATTCAGATCCTAAAATGGGATGGCTTGGTGGAGAAATTCTTGCAAGACGAATTAGTAATGGTAAAGCTTATGAACTTCCAGCCCCAGATACAGGAAAATATACAAAGGCTGTTTATAAGCAGGCAGCAAAGCAGTTCAAAAAACTGTACAGCGGAACTCCATGGTACGATGCTTTCCTTGAAAAACAGAAAACAATTAAATAAATGAAAAAGATTTTTCTAGTTTTCTTATCTGTTTTCATGGGGGCTTTTATTTATTCAGACAGCAAGCTCATGAAAGCAGGTTCTAACAGTGTTGTAATAGTTGGCAAAATTAATGTCCATGTAAATGAAGAGAATTTTGCCTTTTACGCGAAAACCTGGGGTGTAGAAGA
>DEEV01000056.1:41857-42064 GCA_002350445.1 Treponema sp. UBA2869
AAAAAATTCCAGATTTATTTTCCTTTAAGATTCAAAACTGTTGTTCCTAAAGGTGAAAAATATATTTATGTTGGTGATTTCGATTATTATCTCGAAGGTTCTGATTTTTCTCCTGTAAAAATAACGGTGTCGGATAATTTCGATCAGGCTAAAGAATTTATAAAGCAAACTTATGGTGACGACGTTCAACTTTGTAGAGTTGAAATA
>DEEV01000026.1:0-256 GCA_002350445.1 Treponema sp. UBA2869
ATGCCTTCTTTTTCAACCATGCGTTTAAAGCGTTTAATTGCTTTTTCAAGGTTTTCTGATTCGTCAACGCTGATTGTTGCCATGCTAATTTCACCTCCTCTTTTCGGTGATTCCGTAAAAGTGCTTTAAAATGTATAGGAAAAACCATTTTTAATCAAGCGCAAATTGTGATAAAATGGAAAACATGGAAGATGTTACACGACTTTATCATTACACAGATTTTAATGCTATGCGCGGAATTATTGTAAACGGAGAA
>DEEV01000026.1:286-793 GCA_002350445.1 Treponema sp. UBA2869
TGGCTCTGGAGCCTGCGCAGAATGAACGACAGTCAGGAAATGCAGTATTTTATTGACCGGTTAAAACTGGCTGTAAAAAAGCAGCTGGAACAATCCGAATACGAAAAAATGGAAAAACTGTTTGATTCAAATCTTAAAGATTTTAACCGGCTTTCCAGTTATGCCGCCTGCTTTAGTGAATATTCTGATGATGCCGCCCAGTGGTCACGTTATGCAAAGGGCGGAAGTGGAGTATGCATTGCGTTTAATAAAAATCTTCTTGCTAAAATCGGCGAAGAAGGTCATGCGCCTCTTTGTCGTGTAAATTATTCTTCTGGCTGCGAGCAGCTTGAAATTGTACAGAACATTGCCGACGTGGTAAAAAACCCTCAAAAATATTCAGATGTTGCAGTTCATGAGCTTTTTAACGTGCTTGTTACAAGTTCTCCGCTTTTTAAGCATCCTTCATTTATAAGCGAAAAGGAATTTCGTCTGGTTTCGCTTCCGTATAACGTAAGTAAATATCTT
>DEEV01000026.1:802-5096 GCA_002350445.1 Treponema sp. UBA2869
AAATATTAAAAAATACTATATTCTTAATATGAAAAATGTTTGCAAAAAAACTGGAATAAATTATGCCGATTTGTTCGAAGAAATTTGCATAGGACCGCAGGCTCGTGTTACAAAGGATGTCCTTTCTGATTATTTTGAAGAAAATGGAATGGAACAGCTTTGTTCAAAAATCAAAATATCTGAGTGTCCTTTAAGAAGATTTTAACGCGGAGTTTAGAAGGAGAAATATAATGCAGGAAATAAAATGTCCAAAGTGCGGCGAAGTTTTTCAGATAGACGAAGCCGGTTATGCTGAAATTTTAAAACAGGTAAAAAATCAGGAATTTGCAGCAGAACTTAAATCAAAACTGGACGGCTTTGAAAAAGAAAAAAAATCTGCTGTTGAGCTTGCCGTAACAAAAGCTGTTTCTGAAAAGGAACAGGAAATTACAAAGCTTTTGTCTTCCATTGAATCATTAAAATCAAAAACAGAACTTGATATAAAATCTGCGCTTCAGACAAAAGAAAATCAGATTTTGCAGCTGCAAAATAAACTTAGCATGACAGAAAACGAAGCAAAGCTTAAGGAATCGAATTTAAAGGAACATTACGATTCTCAGCTTAAGGCAAAGGACGAAGAAATTGCCTTTTATAAGGATTTTAAGGCAAAAGAATCAACAAAACAGATTGGCGAAGACCTGGAGCAATACTGCCTGACCGAATTTAATAAAAACCGCGCAATTGGATTTCAGAATGCATATTTTGAAAAGGACAATACGATTTCTAAAGCAAGCGGAAGTAAGGGCGATTTTATTTTCCGTGAAAGTTCAGAAGACGGTGTTGAATTTATTTCTATCATGTTTGAAATGAAAAATCAGGCTGATGAAACTGCAACCAAACATAAAAATGAAGACTTCCTCAAAGAGCTGGACAAAGACCGCAACGAGAAAAACTGTGAATATGCAGTTCTGGTTTCAATGCTGGAAGAAGATAANNAAGGAGCTGGACAAAGACAGAACAGAAAAAGGCTGCGAATATGCCGTGCTTGTTTCTATGCTCGAAGCTGATAATGATTACTATAATACGGGAATTGTTGATGTTTCGTATAAATATAAAAAAATGTATGTAATTCGTCCGCAGTTTTTTATTCCTGTAATTACTTTTTTGCGAAATGCGGCAATGAACAGCCTTGAATATAAGCGTGAAATTGCAAATATCAAAAATCAGAATCTTGATATTACAAATTTCGAAAATGATTTGAACCTGTTTAAGGACAAATTTTTGGGAAATGTTGATCTTGCAATGCGCCAGCATTCTTCTGCAATGGAAGAAATTGACAAGGCAATTAAAACTCTGCAGAAAATTAAGGAGCTGTTTGAAAAGTCTGACAATAATTTAAGGCTTGCAAATAACAAGCTTGAAGACCTTACAATAAAAAAGCTTGTAAAAAATAACCCGACAATGAAGCAGAAATTTGACGAGCTTGGAAAGTAAGTGTTATCAATTTAATGGAGTTTTTGAATGATTTTTAAGAGATTTGTTCTATTATTCGTGATTGCGTTGTGTGCAATAAATGTTTTTTCGAATACTGTAAAAGGTAAAGAATACTATGCTTACAGGTATCTGGATGCAGGAAATGCAGAAAATAATGCCCGGCTGCTTTTTGCAGAAGATGCTGAATTTAAGGAAGCAATTGAAAAAAAGTATATAGACGTAAACTTTAAATACAAAGGTGGTGTAACTTTATTATATAAAGTTCTTCGCCAAAAAAATTATGAACCTGAAAATTTTAAAAGAATTGCAGAGTTTCTTATAAAAAATGGAGCCGATGTTAATATTGCAGATGATGAAGGTGATACTCCGCTTTTATACGCCGTACAATATTGTTATATATCACAAAAACTTGATACACGTAATATAGACCTTCTTTTAAAATATAAAGCTGATGTAAAAGTTGTGAATAAGGATGGTGAATCAGTTTTGTATTATTTATGCGCTGAGAAAAAACCGGACCTTAATTTAATCAAAAAATTTATAAAACTTGGCGCGCCTATAAACACAAGCGGCTATAATTTTACACCTTTAACACGCGCTCTTGATAATGAAAATATTGAGCTTGCAAAGCTTTTAATAGAAAGCGGTGCGGATGTAAACTTAAAAAATCATAATAATAAATATCCTTTGTGCATGGCCTGCGATATTGGCGATTTATCTCTTGTAAAATACATGATTTCGAAGGGAGCAAATGTTAATGTTACAGGTAAAGAAAATTATACGCCGCTTCTTTATGCCGCTGATTGTGATTCAAAAGACAGTCTGGAAATTGTAAAACTTCTGGTCGAAAAAGGTGCCAAGGTAAATGTTGCATCTGAAAATGGTTATACGCCTCTTATTCTTGCCGGATGGGACCGTTACAACTCTTTTGAAATTATAAAATATCTTGTAAAAAATAAAGCTGACATTAACGCAAAAACAAAGGACGGTTACAATGTCGGAATGTCATCTGCAAGACTGCATAATTTAGAATGCTATAAGTTCCTTGAAAAAAATGGATTTAATTTTAAGTCAACTGATAAAAATCACGAGACGGTTTTGCATTATTTTATACAATCGGTTACCTGCGAAGACAGAGAGCATCTTTTATATTATGCACCGGTTATGGAAAACGAAAAGGAAATTGCAGACATTATTACGTTCCTTGCAGAAAAATGCGGAGTTAATTCAAAAAATGACTATAATACAACTCCATTACATGTAGCCTGCCGTTCAATTATTGATTACACAAAAATCATTGAGCCTCTTATTAAGAGCGGCGCAGATGTAAATGCAAAAGATGAAGGTGGCTGGACTCCAATTTTTAAGTGTTCTGTTACACCTAAAATGGTTCAGATGCTTATTGATGCAGGTGCAGACTTGTCTGTTAAAGATAAGTGGGGAAAGACTTATCTTGACCGCTGCGAAGAAGCTTTAAAAAATAATCCAAAGTTGATGGATGTTGTAGAAATTTTAAAGGCAAATTCTAAAGTCAAAAAAGATTATTCTTTTGTTCAGTTGTGTGAATACAATTATACTGACAAAGTCCTTGATGCGCTAAAAAAAGGAAATGTCAAAGGTCTTGATGATTATGATTCAAAAGGATATACGCCTCTTTACTATGCTGTAATAAACAAGAATCCTGAGCTTGTAAAAGCAATTCTTGCCAAAGGTGCCGACATAAATAAACGCCGCGAAAAAGACTCTTCAACGGTTTTGTATTATGCAGTAAACAATGTGCAGCCGGAAATGGTAAAACTTCTGCTTGAACATAAGCCTGATCTATCAATGATGTATCAGGAAAGTTCAGATGATTATGAAGCAAATATTATTTATACCTGTACTCACAGCAAATCATATTATAACAAAAAGGATACTCTTGAAATTTTAAAGATGCTTCTTGAAGCCGGAGCTGATCCTAATTCGGTAATTGGAAATCGACGAGGAACAGATTATACCGTAACAGTAAATGGTTGCGAGGGTGCTGAAAGCGAAATTATTGAACTTTTGATTGAGTACGGCGGAAATCCTTTTAAAACTTATACACAATTTGTATATCAGTTTTCAAACTATGAAACATTTTCAATTTTAAGAACAGATTTGCAGTACAACAGCATAAGCAGTGAACGGCAATACGCTGTTTTTAGAGGACTTGAAAAATATTATAAAAACAAAACTCTGGTTGCTACTGATAATTTAAGATTGCGAAGTTATCCAGGACGTTCAAAAAGCCCTACGATTACGGCAATAAAAAAAGGAACAAAAGTTAAAGTTNNCTGGAGGCTTATCAGATAGAAGATATCGATAATATTCTTTCGTGCTGGGTAAAGGTTGAAGTAATGCCTGGAAGTTTTGACAGCGAAGGTAAAAAACTTGCTAATGGAACAACAGGCTGGTGTTTCCTTGGTTATCTGGAAGTTGCTGATTGAAAAGCCGTTAAAAAGCAAGGCAACAGCAATAAATAGAAAATCAGCTGATTCAAAATTTTTTGAAAAGAGGGTAAGATAAAATTATGATTTGCTGGAAATGCAGAAAAGAAACTGGAATTGAAAAGCCTGTACGCGGCGACGAGTGTCCGCTTTGCCATGCTGATTTACACGTGTGCAAGGCTTGTGAATTTTACGAAAGTGGTGCGCATAACGATTGCCGTGAAAGTTCTGCTGAATTTGTGAATGACAAAGAACGTGGAAATTTCTGTGATTATTTCAGGCCGAACCCGAAAATTGAGGAAGTCAGCTCAGATGCTTCCGGCAAATCTAAAGCTGATGCAGCACGCGATGCA
>DEEV01000026.1:5107-6456 GCA_002350445.1 Treponema sp. UBA2869
TGTGTAAGGCCGCTGGCGGCCGTTGTTTAATAGCAAAGCGTTAAAAAAATTGCGAAAGCAATTTTTAGCTTTACCCTAGGATAATCATGACAGATTTCGTATTTATAGACAGTGGTGTGGGTGGAATCCCATATATGATGAAGCTTCTTGAAAAGAAGCCGGATGCTTCATGTGTTTATGTTGCTGATACAGCAAATTTTCCTTATGGAGAAAAATCGCACGAGCAGGTAGTTAATTGTGTGCTTGAGCTTGTGTCAAAAATTCAAAGTAAATATGTGCCAAAGGTGATTGTTGTTGCCTGCAATACTATGAGTGTTAATTCGCTTGACGCATTGCGTTCAAAGTTTTCGGATATTCAGTTTGTTGGTACTGTTCCTGCAATTAAACTTGCGGCAAGTGTTTCTAAAAAGCGCCGTATAGGTCTGCTGGCTACTAAGGCCTGCTGCGAAAATCCGTATAATCTGGAGCTTAAGGAAAAGTTTGCGGCTGACTGTACGCTTGTAAACCGCCCCGATCCTGAACTGATTTCTTTTATTGAACATAATGCGTTTACTGCAAGTCGCGAAGAATGTATTGCGGCTGTAAAGCCTGCGGTGGATTTCTTCCGTAAGGAAGATTGTGATGCGGTTATTCTTGGCTGTACTCACTTTTTGAATTTTACTGATATTTTTGAAGATGCCTGTCAGCCGGATATTAAGGTTGTAGATTCGGTGGATGGGGTTGTGAGACATGCTTTAGAGGTGCTAGGTTCTAGGTTTGAGGTTCTAGGTCAGGGAACAGGTTGTGAGCCGGCCGGGGGCGTTACGGGGGTGTCCCCCCGCAGAAGGGGTAGCGGAAAACCGAAGGTTTGCAGCGTGGGGGAGACTTCCCCCTCCCAAGAACCAAATCTCTTTATAACCGGTTTCCGTGACACTGAGGAAGAAAATCAGTATAATGTGCTTTGTTCACGATTTGGAATTAAATTCGGCGGTTTGCTGAGTAAATAAATATAAGAGGAAAAACATGAAAAAAATTATTTCCGGTAAGGTTCGAGAGGTTTATGACCTTGAAGATGGACGCATGGTAATTGTTACAACTGACAGAATTTCTGCTTTCGACGTTATTCTGCCAACAATGATTACAGACAAGGGTAAGGTGCTCAACGCTCTTGCTAACTTCTGGTTCGACTACACTAAAGACATTGTTAAGAATCACATGATTTCCAGTGATCTCAAAGATATGCCTGCTGAATTCCAGAAGCCGGAATTTGAAGGTCGCACAATTCTCGTAAAGAAGCTTAAGATGATTCCTTATGAAGTAATTGTACGCGGATATATGTTTGGTTCTATGTACGAGGCTTACAAGAAGGG
>DEEV01000026.1:6530-7021 GCA_002350445.1 Treponema sp. UBA2869
GAGCCTATCGTAACTCCTTCTACTAAGGCTGCCGAAGGTCACGACATCAATGTTACATTGCAGTATATGAAGGATGATCTTGGTGAAGAACTAGGAACTAAGATTGAAAAGGCCGCTCTTGCAATTTACAAGAAGTGCTACGAGCACGCTAAGGCTAACGGAATTATCATTGCTGATACTAAGTTTGAGTTTGGTCTTGATGAGAACGGCGAGCTTGTTCTTGGTGATGAAGTTCTTACACCAGACAGCTCACGCTTCTGGGATGCTTCTAAGTACGAAGTAGGCGGAAGTCCTGCAAGCTACGACAAGCAGTTTATTCGCGACTGGCTCAAGGATAATGGTCTTGCCGGTGATTCTTCTATTAAAGAGATTCCTGCTGAGGTTGTAGAAAAGACAGCGGCTATTTATAAGGAATGTCAGACAAAAATTTGCCACAAATAGAAAATCCGTTAAAAACGACAGTCTGTAGAGACGGTCGTTTAGGATTTACA
>DEEV01000029.1:0-585 GCA_002350445.1 Treponema sp. UBA2869
TTGCAATAGTCATAAAGGGCTTTTACGTTGAGCTTTTTTGAAAACTCAACCATCGACTCGCCGTCAAGCTCGTTTCCAGTTGTAATAATCTGGCATTTTGTTTTCTCTTGCCAATTGTTTTCAAAAAGAATCTGCCTGTTATTCAAAATCAATGTGTGAGCTACAATGTCTTCGATGCGGAAAAGATGCCAGAGCGACCATGCAAGAGTTGAATTATGATTTTTGTCGCCTTGACCAAATGGAAGCTGATAAAAAGCCACTGGAGGAAAAGTCTTTATAATAGAAGAAATCTGCTCAAACAAGTTGCCGCGTAATTCAAGAAGAAGATTTATGCCTTCAGAGAAGGTCGATTCCTTAGAAATGAGAGTTTGCATTTTTTTGTTTTTTTCTGACCATTCCTTATCCATCTTTATTTTCCTCTGCTTTTATGCGACATTCTCAGGATTGCACAGAAATCCGGCATAGTCAAATTTGTAGAAAGTGACGTTGTTTCCGAAGATTCTTACACAATTTATCATATCATTGTAATACGCTAAAACTCACACAATTGGAATACATTTCCGACAAGATGCAGGTTTTGCAGAT
>DEEV01000029.1:726-3528 GCA_002350445.1 Treponema sp. UBA2869
ACATATTCAGGCTGATGAAGGAAAATGATTTCCTGATTCATGAGGCAGTGGAAGTCATAGAAGAGCCCCCGGATTGCGGCGGCAAGTCCGTAAGTTACCGGCCATGAAGCAAAGGATACCTGCTTGTCAGTCAGCTCTCCGCGGCGGAGCTTGAGATATGCCTGCGGGCCTGTGAGGTAGATTTCGCGGGGAAGGTCATTCGGGTCAAAATTGATGTTGGGATCAAGATGGATGTCAGCGTCGGTTAAAATCCAGCGGCCGGACTTTTCATCGTACCATTCCGTAATCCAGTGGTCGCGGTTTTCTCCGTCCTGTTTGATGTAACCGGCAAATCCGCTTCGGACACGGGCAGGAATTCCCTTTGCCTTTAAGGTTGCGGCGAGCATGATTGCCTGACAGCGGCATGTGATGTGAATCTTGTCCTTTGCGCTTCGCTTTACCGAATATTCCGGGTTCAGGCGCAGAAGTTCCGCAAACATGCTGAGTGCGTTCGGGAACCAGTCTTCCTCAAAATTAAGGCGGGTCAGAGGAATTTCACTCAGATTGCCCCAAAAGCCCTCCTTATCCATGCGGGTCTGAGGATTTAAAAGTCCCACAGGATGAATTGTCTGAGTCCTCTGCAAGACGCAAAGTTCGTTGATGTCGTCTGGGAGATTTCTTGCAAAATCGCGGTAAAGTCCGAGTTCAGTAAAGGCGCTAGTCTGCCTGTAAAAGTCAATGATTTCCTGATTCATATTTTCCTCCATGATTTTATTCTAAGCGGTGATGAAAAAGTTTTCCTGTCTTTTATTGTTCACTTTTGTCTGGCCTTTTCACATAAGAAGCAGATTTTTCCCGATGAAATGCAGAAGTTTTTCATGACTTTGTGCTACTATATGGCAGGAGATTTAAAAATGAATGTGTTTTTTGATTTGGACAGGACTCTGATGAATTTTGAGGGCGGCGAGGACATGGGAATCAAGGCCGTGTATGACACCTACAGGAATCAGATGAAGATGGATTATCAGGAATTCCGCTCGACCTGGAAAGTTGTTGCGCAAAAGATTTTTGATGAATATTCGGCAGGGCTTCACACTTTTGACGAACAACGCCACCTCCGCGTAAAGAAAATGTTTGAGCTGAACGGCACAGAACTTGATGACAAGGGCGTGGAAGAACGATTCCAGCTTTACTGGTCAAATTACGAAAACGGAGTCAGCCTCTTCCCTGATGCCCGCATCATTTTGGAAAACCTGAAAAGCCGCAAAATCCCCATGGGACTTATTTCAAACGGCGACACGTCAAACCAGCGGTGGAAACTAGACAAGGAAAACTTGAACCAGTATTTTGACCCGGTCATAATTTCCGGCGAAGTCGGAGTAAGCAAGCCGGACTTACGCATCTTTGAGATTGCCTTGGAAAAAGCGGGTGCCAAAAAGGAAACTTCCTGGTACATCGGCGACAGTCCTGTACACGACATTGAGCCTGCACTGAAATTCGGACTAAACGTAATCTACCTGAACCGGAAGCTTGAAGCAGGAACCGTAATCTGCCATCAGCAAAAGCCCGCCTACATTGAAGTCGCCTCACTGACTCAGGCCTGGGACTGGCTGGAAAGCCTTTGACATGCGCTTTTAGCAGAGCTTTCCTAAAGGCAGATGTTTGTACTTCCGTAAACAATCATGCGGATTATTCCTATGACGGCAAGGTGAAGCGGATAGTAAAGGTAGAAAAACCACTTCATCCATTTTGCCTTTCCCCGCTCGCCGTTGTAAAGCTTTAAGGCTGGATAAACAAGCAGGACTCCGACAAGCTCAAGGGCATATACCCTGCTTACGAAGAAGAACGAAACTAGTCCGTACACAAAAATCCAGGGAATCATCCTGAGCATCTGCCTTTCGAGATTGCCGCGTTCCCTGTACATTCCGAGGATTGCAAGAACAGCGATGCAGCTCCAGTCCGCAGGGAATGCGCTGAAAATCAGGACCGTCTGAACAAGGAATTTCTGCCATTTCTTCCAGAGCAGATGGTCTTCAATGTAGAGTATGACAACTGAAATAAAGAGCGGATACATTACGCTGGTTCTGTTGAAGATGCTGCCACCAAAAGGATTCAGGCTGATTCCGAATCCGAAGCAGTATGCAAAATGTGAGATAAGTGCAAAGAGTCCCAGCCGCATCATGTATTTTTTTACATCGTGAGTGTAATGGTATCCTTCACAGACGAAAAACCACATGATGGGAGCCGTAAGCCGCCCGATAAAATGAAGTGCGAGCGGTGTCGGTTCAGCAGGGAATCCCGGAAAAAGAAGGTCTGTGCCGTGGTCAACCGTCATGGCAATAATCGCAATGAGCTTAAGGTAATTAGAATTAAAAAGTTTTTTGATTTCCATGTTATTCTCCAGTCAGTAGAATAACTATACCCGATGTAAAAGCCCGGGAAAACTGCCCTGACGGTAAGTTGCTCTTTTCAATGGGTGAAATGCATTCCCCCGCCCGCTTACTTTTTCTTCACAGGAATCCAGATTGCGCTGTGGTAGTCCGGGTCGGTCTTTTCGCCGTTCATGCAGTCGTACCACTCGGCACTTGCGTTGCCGCAGAGTTCCCAGTCAAGATTGCCGGGAAGCCATTCCTTGAAGATTCTTGTGTTCACGTCCTGAAGGGCTTTTGGAATCGGGCCGTAGCAGTCAAAAACCGCCCATTCGCCCTGAGGGAACTCGTAAACGACCATTCCTTCTGGAACTTCGCCGCCTGCGTATTTTCCTGCAACAAGATAGCGGAATTTGCCGTTTCCTAAATCATCGATGCAGACGCCGTACTCGCC
>DEEV01000128.1:0-4517 GCA_002350445.1 Treponema sp. UBA2869
AAATCTATTGAAGAAGTTTATCCGAAAATCAAGGCGCTTGAGACAACTCCCGGCGGAATCAAAATTGTTGGCGAGATTGTCAGCCTGAACCGCGAAGAGCGTGCACCGGACAGTGAAAAGTCTGCGCTTGAAGTAATTACCGAAAAGTATGGCTTCCCGGCTCGTGCAATTGTGAGCATGAGTGATGTAGTTGATGCGCTTTACACAAATGGCGATAAAAAAATAATTACAGACGAAATAAAAACTCAGCTGGATGCGTATTATAAAGAGTGGGGATGTAAAAAATAAGGCAGTCGGAAAACAAAACGTCGCTTTCCCTTTTAAAATCAAAAAAATATGCAGAAAAATAAATTAATTTCGATAATCACGATTTTTTGTTTTGTAAGCATTGTGCTTATTCCGCTTGGAATTGCATTAATGTGGTTTCTTTTGGATTGGAAAAAAATCAAAAAAATAATTATTTCTGTGATTTCGACGGTGCTTTATGCGGGCATTATTGTGTTTATTTTAATGCTGGAACCGGCATATAATACGAGCGGAAGTTCCCTGCCGTTTAGTTCCAGCAAGGGAGCGTCTGCAGTAGAGACAGAGTTTTCGAGTGGAAAGAAAACGAAAAAACAGGAATTTTCGTTTGAAGAGCCAAAAAAATCCAAAAAAAGTGATTTAGAAATTGACGAAATTGAAAACGAAAAACTGCCAAAGTCTATAAAAAAGCAGGCTGGTGGCGAAAGCCGGCGTGTAATTTTTACAATGCTCTTTTTCCTTTTTCTGCTTGTGCTTATCATCTGGCAAAATTTACACAATGCAAAAAAGCGCAGTAAATACGAAAATCCTTATGTTAATACCGATTTATACAAGCTTCCGTTGGCAGATGACGCAAAAATTCCGATGGTTCATTACTTGCGCCTCCGTCTGTCAGCTGGCGAACAAATTTTATTTGCTTCGGAAACCGTGCAGAGCGGCTGTGAAGGTGATTTTGTAATTACGAACGAGCGGGTTGTAATAAAAAATCTTAAGGAAAATGTTGAATATAAACTTGCCCAGGTTGAAGCAGTTTCTTCTGTTTCAAACAGTGTAATGCTCCTTACCTGCGGCGACAAAAAGCATTACATTTTCTTAAATGAAACCCAGATGCCTTACGCACTTGCAGTTGTCCGCTGGGCTTATAAAAAATTCGTAACTACGAATTCTTAAAAATTCCTTTATCAATTACGTACACATTTGGAGTGTAATTTCTCTTTACTTTTTGTGTTGTTGTCATTTCGAGCGGCTCTTTTAAAAGAGAAATTTTTGTAATTTTCTGATAAGGCTGCAAATCTTTGTTTACGTGATTTACATCCTTTTGAATTTCTTCAAGAACTTCATCCTGAACAAAATTGTTGTTGCGTTCGCAGCCAAGCTTTTTATAAAGTTCATCGCTTGGGTAAATTAAAGCTTCAATTGCTTCCGACGTTTTATCGTTGTTTTCGTAATATCCCTGAATTGTAATCTGCTGAATGTTGTCGCAAAGCTGGAAAGCGTCTTCAATTTCTTCCGGATAAACATTTTTTCCGCCGTTGGTAACAATCAGATTTTTTGCACGGCCGCAAAGCATTACATAATGTTCGTTGTCTATCCAGCCAAGATCGCCGGTTTTAAAAAATCCGTCTTCTGTAAAAACCTTTGCAGTTTCTTCGGGTATTTTATAATAGCCCTGCATAACCATTGGACCTTTTACCGCAATTTCTCCAACCAGCGCCTTGCCCTTTGCAGTTATTGCAGTTTCGCCGTTTATGATTTTGATTTCTTCGTAAGGTGCAAAATCCTTACCAACAGAGGTAAGCTTAAAGTTTTCTATAGGATTAAGCGTAATGATTGGCGAAGTTTCTGTAAGGCCATATCCCTGAATAAAATCGATGCCCATTGCGTTGTACATTGCAAAAACGCTTGGCGCAAGCGGACCGCCGCCACAAATGGCAACTCTCAGAGTATAAATATTTGCCTGCTGTAAAACTGCTTTAAAGAGAATTTTTCCTATATTCTTGCCTGTAAGTTTTTTAATCAGGAATGAAACAAACTGAAATGCCGACAAAAGCGCACTGATTACAGGTCCTTTTGATTTAATTCCCTTGCGAATTCCTGCAAGAAGTTTGTTATAAAGAAGCGGAACGCCAAGCATAACAGAAATTTTGCCTTCTTTAAGCTCTTTCATCAATTTTGAAACAGCCATGCTTTTTCCAAAAACAATTTCTGCACCAGTTGCAAGCGGAACAATAAATGCGGCCTGCATTGTGTATGCATGATGAATTGGAAGAAGTGCGTAAAAAACATCAGTTGGGAAAATATCCAGATTTCGCTGGGCAATATAACCGTCCGAAATAAGGTTTTTGTGCGAAAGCATTACGCCCTTTGGATTTCCTGTTGTTCCTGATGTAAAAAGAATTACAGCGGTATCATCGCAGGTAACCGGTTCATTTTGTGCCGGTTCAGACGAAGCTCTTAAATTGTAAATATAATCTTCTTTTACAGTTGGATTTAAAGATTTTGCAATAATGTTTGGGAAAGTCTTTTTTATGTATTCAAGCTTGTCATCATCTGTAAGTGTGATTTTTGGTTCAGCAGTTTTTATAAGATTGCAGACTTCGTTTTCGTGCAAAGCCGCATCAATTGGAACGGCAATGCCGCTTGCCAAAAACGTAGCAAGGTACGCAACTGCCCATTCCGGAGAATTTTTACCGGAAACAACTACGCGGTCGCCTTTTTTTATTCCGTTTTCCAAAAGCCATTTGGAAAGGGTTTCAATTTTTTCGTAAGCCTGTGCATAAGTTAAAGTATTTTTTGAACCGTTCGGACCGTCAAAATCTGTAAAAAGAGGACGATCAGAAAAACGTTCAATTTGAATTTTTAAAAGTTCCGGGAAGGTTGGCCATTCACCGTCAAAAAATTTGCCACGAAAATCATCAAGAAATTTCCATGGATAACGTTCAATAATCTTTTTCATAAATTCCTCTTTAATTATTTTAACACAAATATAAAAAAAACGTAGGAAAAATAAAAAAATGCACATGTAATTGAAAAAACATTCGACAATATATATATGATGTTTTTTAATTCGTCTTATAAAATTGCAAAAAGCTTATTGGCTTGTTTATTTTTGATGTTCTTTGTGTGCTGTTTCAAATTGTGTGCCCAGGATATTTCTCCGGCACAGGCGCAGGTTGCACGAGAAGCATTTATTGCAGAAGCAAAAAAATATGTTGGAAGTCCTTATGTTTACGGAGCTGTTGGACCAGATTCATTTGACTGTTCAGGGCTTATTTATTATGTAGCACGTGAATCTGTAAAAGTTCAGTTACCAAGAACTGCAAAAGCAATTTACAATTATTGCAAGGTTATTCCGGATTCAAAAAAAGAGCCCGGTGATTTGTTGTTTTTTAAACCGGCAGGAAGTTCTGCAATTAACCATGTAGGAATTTACATTGGAAACAATCAGTTTATTTCTGCAATCAGCGACGGGCCAAATTCGGGCGTAATAATTTCTTCGCTAAAACAGGATTACTGGAAAGGCAAATACGTTGCGTGTGGACAGTTTTTAAAATCTGGAAAGGGAAGCGGTTCAGCTGCGGAACAGGATGAAATTATCGAAGAAGAATTGATTCGTGAAGACAGTAGTACAGCTTCAAATAAAAAATCGGGAAAGGATTATACTGAATTAAAGGAAAATCTTCTTTTTGATGCAAATGCTTCGGTTGGATGGTCTTTAATTGCGCCAAATGAATTTATGATTCGTTTTCGCGGAGTAGATTTGCTTGTCCATGCGCGCTATGCGGCCTGGAACCTTCAGCCGGGTTTTGGTCTTGGTTTAAGATTCAATACAAGTTTAGGTATTTTCCAGATTCCGCTGATTTTTACAGCAACGGTAAATGACTATATCCGTTTTTATGCAGGACCAGTTATTTCGTTTAGTGACGGAACAATGCTTAATACCGGAAAAACAATACAACCTTCGTTTTTCCCGGGAATTCTTGGAATTAGTTTTTCTACACCGCCTTTTACAATTAAAAAAGCAAAAGTTCAGATTACACAGGATGTAAGCTATTCTGTTTACAATAATACTGACAATGCGGCACTTTCGTTTACCGAATCAATTTCGGCAGGAATTGTTTTATTTACGGGCGTTCGTGTAACTTTACCGCTTTCGGCATTTTGTAATTAATGTATGAAAAATATTAAATTTTTAGCAGTTTGTTTTTTGATTTTTCTAATGACGGCATTTTTTACAGGCTGTACGTCAGAAATCAAAATTACAGAAAATAAAGACGGAAGCGTAAGCGTTTATGTTTATGGTGAAGCCGGCGAAGCTTTTTCTAAAATGATTCTTGCTTCGACCGGTTCCAATGAAAATTCTGTTTTGGATACTAAAGCTATTTCTGCTGAACTTGAAAAGCATGGTTTTACAAATGTAGAAGTAAAATCAAAAAGTACAAGAGATCTGGCAGTAAAAATTACGGACAGTAAAAAATCATCTTATTTATTCA
>DEEV01000128.1:4625-8709 GCA_002350445.1 Treponema sp. UBA2869
TGGCTCCGATTTTTAATGATGAAGAACTTTCGGAAGAAGAATACATTGAAACAATTGCTTCGGTTTACGGTGATTCTGCAGCAAACGAAATAAAAAACAGCGAATTAAAAATCATACTTACAAACAAAACTGTATTAAACGCAGTTCAAAAAATTCCGCTTTCGCGATTGCTTACAAGCGGAAAGTAAAGGCTTATTTTGCTCATAAATTTCAATAGATTTTTTACACTTAGAGGCATATAATATTTTTATGAAAAAATTTATTTCTGCAGCATTTTCCCTGCTTTTTGTTTTTATAACTGCACAGTGCTTTGCTGACGGCGATTCCAAAGTAAATTCCTATCAGTACATGAAAAAACTTAATTCTGTTTTTGAATTTGTTCAGCAGAATTATGTTGATGAAGTTGATGCCAAAATTTTATATGAAGGCGCATTAAAAGGAATGATGGAAGCTTTAGGCGACCCTTATTCGGTTTATCTTGATTCAAATTCAATGCGAGATTTAACAGATACAACAGCGGGCAGTTTTGGAGGCGTTGGTCTTTATATTTCAAAGGCAAAAGAGTCTTCTCCGGAAAAACCTTCGTACGTTGAAGTTTCGTCTGCCATCGAGGACACGCCGGGGGCAAAGGCAGGTATTCAGTCTGGAGATATGATTACTGCAATTGACGGAAAACCTACGCCGGAAATGACAATTGACGAAGTTCTTTCGCATTTGCGCGGAGAAATTGGAACGCCTGTTACAGTAACAATTTTGCGCGGAACAAATATGAAATTTGATGTTCGCCTTATTCGCGACAGAATTGAAGTTCAGACAGTAAAGTATACAATGCTTGAAAATTCAAAAATCGGATACATGAGGTTGATTCAGTTTACACCAGAAACTGCAAACCGCGTGCAGGATGCGCTCGACGATTTTGAAAAGAAGGGCTATACAAGCTTAATTATTGATTTGCGCGATAATCCGGGTGGAGTTATAACCGGTGCAATTGATGTAGCAGATAAATTTATAGATGACGGCGTTATTGTTTCTACAAAAAGCAGACTTTTGTTTGAAAACCAGCAGTTTACGGCTTCTAAAGGAAAAACAAAGGTTTCAAAAAAGATTCCTATTGTTGTTTTAATAAACAGAGGTTCGGCAAGTGCGTCAGAAATTCTTTCGGGAGCGCTTAAAGATTATCATCTTGCATATCTTATTGGTGAAAAATCGTACGGAAAAGGTTCTGTGCAGCAGGTAAGACTTTTGAGCAAAGAAGACGGTTTTAAGCTTACAATGGCACGATATTATACTCCAAGCGATGTGAATATCGATAAAATTGGAATTCCGCCGGATCTTGAAGTAAAAAATCTTGAAAAATTTACACCGGAAGAAGAAGAACTTTATGTAAAGCTTCTTAATTCAAACGTTATAAATGATTATGTTGAAAAGCATCCAAATATGAGCGAAAAGGAAATTTCGGCAAAGGCAAACGAAATTCGTAAAACTTATGCACTTGATGCACGTTTGCTCCGAAGACTTATTCGTGTTCAGGTTCTTAAAAACCGTACAGATGTTTATTATGATCTTGATTTTGATTTGCAGTTGAATGAAGCAATTAAACTTATTAATAATACAAAAGATTTTGAAAAGCTTTTAAAAGGCACAAAAACTTTAAAGCAGCTTCAGGACGAAGCAAAACTGACAGAAACAGAAACTAAATGAGGCAGTTCGTTCTTGAAAACCAGTCAGTAAAAAACGGACTCATTTTTTTGGACGGAAAAGATTACCGCTACTTGCGTCAGGTTTTGCGTGCAAAAATCGGCGATATGATAAATGTTCGTATGCCGGATGGAACGCTTCAGGGAACAACAGTTGCAAAAATTGATGAAAAATCCAAAAAAATTACACTGCAAATTTGTTCTTCCGGAAAATCAATAACACGCGGAGTTCAGGCAGACGAAATTGAAGATGCGGCCGGCGGTCAAAATTCTGTTGAATACTGGCTTTTTCAATTTATTCCAAAACCGCAGAAATTTGAGCAGATTGTAAGGCAGGCAACGGAATGTGGCATTTCTGTAATTGTTCCGGTTTGCGGTGAATATTCAGAAAAAAACAGTATAGCGTCTTTGGGTGGAAATACAGATTCTTCATCTGGAAATGCAAAGCGGGAACGAATAGAGCGTATTGTACGCGAAGCAAGACAACAAAGTGGTTCACCGATAAATACAAAAATTCTGGAGCCATTAAGTCTGGAAAAAGCTGTTGAAGAATGGCAAAATGGCAGTACAAAAAAATCTGCGGCATTTGTGCTTTCTGAACGAAAGGATTTGTGTGCAGCTTTTGATGAATCTCTGGACGAAATTTGTTCAGACGGGAAAAAGCTTGAGCGGGTTGGCATTGTTGTTGGCAGCGAAGGCGGAATAAGTCCTGCGGAAATGGAATTTTTAGTAAAAAAAGCTCTTTACAAGGGCGTTCATTTTGACGTAAATATACTTAGGTGCGAAACTGCAGCAATATACGGAATAGCTGCAATTCAAACCGCAGTTATGCAAAAAAATCAGAAATTATAGAGTGGGAAAACATGGGTGTTCAAAGAATTTCTTTACTTGGCGTGCCGGTAGATGTTTGTACTCCGGAAAATTTGGAAAATGCAATACTTGAACTGCTTGCAAAGCCGGGAACAAAACAGATAATTTTTCTTTCAATATGGGATTTATTAAAAGCCCGACATAAGAATTATTTTTCGGAATGTGTAAAAAATGCCGATTTAATTTTGCCGGTTTCAAAGAGCATTTTAAGAGGAGCTGCTTTTTTAAAGCTTCCAATTCCAGAGCGTTTTAATCCGTTTACAGCCGTAATTCAGATTCTTTCAATTTTGGACAAGCATTATAAATCGCTGTATTTGCTTGGTTCGAGCAAAAAGACCCTTACAAAAACCGAACACAATATTCATGACACTTTCCGTGGACTTAAAATTGTTGGCCGTTATGTAGGCTATTATCCAAAAAACATTGAAGATGATATTGTTTCTGCAATTTTTAAAGCACAGCCTTCGCTGGTTTTGGTAAGTGACGGAATTAAAGAAAAGAACTGCTGGTCTTACAAACGCCGCAACAGATTTTCTTCGAGCATTTTCCTTTACTACAAAGACGCATTCGGTATTTTTTCAGAGCGTGTAAAACGCGTTGACGAAAAAATTTTTAACAAAGGCCACGAAGTTTTTGTAGAAGTATTGCATAATCCGTTTAAGATTTTCCTTCTTTTACCTTACATCTGGTATTTGATTGTTCTTTTCTGGACACGATTTTTTAAGAAATAATCAGCGGCAGAAGATAAACGTTCAATTCCAAGGGCTTTAGTACAAATATCGCAGCAAAATTCTTTTTCGCCTGGATTGTGCGGTTCATAGGTTTCTCCAAAATATTTGAGCAAAACCTTTCTGCGGCATGTGTTTGCAGTTGAAAACTCAATCATTTTCTGAAGATTTTTTTCGCTTTGCTGTGGATTTGCGCAGTCCTCAAAAAAATATCTTATTTTATGTTCATCGCTTCGGTTGAATAAGAGCAGCGCCGTAGAAGCAAGACCGTCTCTTCCGGCGCGGCCTATTTCCTGATAGTATTCTTCCAGAGATTTAGGCAAATCATAATTGATTACAAAACGCACATCACTTTTGTCTATTCCCATTCCAAACGCTACAGTTGCTACAATAATTTTTACCTTGCCGCTTATAAACATTTCCTGATTTTTTGTTCTGATTTTATCTGAAAGTCCCGCGTGATATTTTGTTACTGTAAAATCATTTGCTTTTAAGAAATTGAAAATTTCATCAACTTTGCTTCGTGAAAAACAATAAATTATTCCGTATTGTTCATTGTGATTTTGCAGAAATTCCAGAATTTGTGATTTAGGATTTATTTTAGGCTGCACTTCTAAATAAATATTTTTGCGATTAAAACTCGATATAAAAATTTCGGGCTTTTTCATTCGCAGGTTTTTTATGATATCGCTTCGCACCCGTTCCGTAGCGGTTGCGGTTAGTGCAAGCAGTGTTGCGTCTGGAAATTCTGTGTGAAAAAATCTGATATCCATATAATCAGGACGAAAA
>DEEV01000128.1:8817-9111 GCA_002350445.1 Treponema sp. UBA2869
TTTTTGTGATTGCTTCGTTATATTGAAGCTGTGAATTTAATTCGGAAAAAAACAACGAATCTATTCCCAGCGCTTTTAAAGCTTTAACCTGATTTTGCATCAGCGAAATTAACGGTGAAACGACAATTGTAATGCCGGGTAAAATAAGGGCTGGAATCTGGTAGCATAATGATTTTCCGCCGCCGGTGGGCATAATAGCAAGACAGTCGTGCCCGGAAAGAACCTGCTCAATAATTTTCTGTTGATTTCCCCTGAATTCCTTATGACCAAAAATCGTCTGAAGAATAAAAGCGG
>DEEV01000128.1:9273-13985 GCA_002350445.1 Treponema sp. UBA2869
AGTTCAAGTCTCTTCTCCGGTATAGAAGGCTGCTAAAAACTGGCAGCCTTTTTTGTTTAACGGCAAAGGTCAGGCAATTTCCGGCGGAATTGTGCTGCAGAGTTTTCTGAAGCTGACAGCTTCGCTCATGTGTTCCGGCAAAATGTCATCGGAATCGTCGATGTCTGCAATTGTCCTGGAAATTTTTATGCATGATGAAACCGCTCTTGGTGAAAATTCATAGCGTTCAATTGCTGAATCAAGAACATCTTTTACTTTTCCGGAAATTTTGCACACTTCAGAAATTTCCTGTGGAGAAAGAAGCGCATTTTTTACACCCTGGCGTTTACGCTGTTTTTTTACCGCACTTGCAATTCCAGTCCGTATTTCCAAAGTAGAATTCAGACCCGGACGTTCCAGAGAATTTTCACAACATTTTGCGATTTCTTCGTTTTCATTTTCAACAAAGACACGTAAATCAATTCTGTCCAAAAGCGGCGCGGAAAATTTTTTCCAGTACATATCAATTGATTTTGCGCTGCAAAGACAGATTTTTGTTTTTGAACCAAAATTTCCACAAGGACACGGGTTTACAGCCATAAGAAGCTGGAATCTTGCAGGATAAGTTGTTGTCCGGCCAGCCCGGCTTAAAGTTATACAGCCTGATTCTATAGGAACTCTGAGCATTTGCAAAACCGAGCTCCGGAATTCTGCCGCTTCGTCCAGAAAAAGAACGCCGTTATGCGCAAGCGAAATTTCACCGGGACGGCAGTTTACTCCGCCACCACAAATTCCTTCAATGCTTGCAGTTTGATGCGGCATTCTAAATGGCGGAATTCTTATTAAAGGCTGACTTGGTTTTATAAGACCGGCAATAGACCAGATTCTCGTAACTGACTGTGCTTCTTCGAGGGTAAGGACAGGCACAAGTGCTGGAAATTTTTGAATGGACATTGTTTTTCCACAGCCGGGTGCGCCAATGGCAACAAGGTTATGTGAACCAGCGGCTGCAATTTGCAGTGCCCGTACAAGCGTGCGCTGTCCTTTTAATTCTGCAAATTCAAAACCGTCCATTGCCTGCTGAAAAAACACGCCGTTTACTTCTTCGCAGCCGTCTGGAATACAATTGCCGGCGCGGCCGGGGTTTTGTGCCGAATAAAAAGAGGGGTCTTTGAGGGCGCGGAAGGCATTTTCAAGAGAATCTGCACCGTAAACCTGTACGCCTGTAATTTCCCTTGCTTCGTCTGCATTTTGCGCGGGAACAATGCAACGCATAATTCCGCTGGCGGCTGCGGTAGAAACGGCCGCATGAACACCTTTTACCGGGCGAATTTTTCCGGAAAGTTCCAGTTCACCCATAACAAGGACGGGTTCATCAATAAAGTCTGCAGCTCCGTTGCTTTGAGCATGAGCCCTTAAAACTCCAAGAGCTACAGGCAAATCAAAACCGGCACCTTCTTTTTTTAGGTCAGCGGGAGAAAGGCTTATTAAAACCCGCTCCAAAGGAAATTCAAATCCTGAATTTCTGATTGCGGCCTGCATACGTTCGCGGCTTTCTTTTACCGCGCCATCTGCCAGTCCTACAATATCCACGGCCGGAATTCCGCGCCGCAAATCAACTTCAACTGTAACCAGAGCACCTTCGTAACCGAATGGAGAAAATGAATAAATCTGCATATTTTAACCTCAATGTTAAATAGTGCAGAGATATTCAAATTTGACCAATTTTTCGGAAAAAAAGTTAAAATTTTTTCAGGAAAACAGTCATCATCATGATTATAGAGCTATATAAGCAAATAATTAATTCAATAATCATGAAAATTTTCAATTTTTGGGTTTTTACGGCTTGAAAATTATAAAAATTTATGGTTAAAAAGTTTTTTTTAAACATTTTTTCTAAAAAGTGTGTTATACTATAAGAACACGTTTAGTGCAAATTAGGAGCGGTTGTGAATAAACACGATTTTCCAAAAATCCATTTTTACGATCAGGATTTTGTAGACATTTATAATAAAACATGGTCCTGGGTTTCTCCTTTGTGGATAAATCCGGCTACAGGTGAACAGGATTCAGAAGGTTATTTCTTATATCCTGAAAACCAAAAATATATTCTCAATCAGTTTGAATCAATTTTCTCTTCCTTTTTTCTGGTTTATTCAAACCGCAATTTTGATGCATGCAAGAACATAGATTTTTTCTATGAACATCAGGAAGAAAACGGTGCAATTCGCTGGAAGTATGATGCTGCAACTGGTCAGCCAATTCTGGATTCTGATAATCCGGAAGGCGTTGGTCTGCCGCTTTTTGCTTTTGCGGAATATAATCTGTATCACAAATCTGCAAACAAAAAACGAATTAAAGATGTAATGCCGTATCTTACAAAGTATATGGACTGGCTTGATTCTATGTTTAAGCAGCCGAATGGACTTTACGCTGTTCCGGTTACTGCTTCTACAATGAAAAATAAATGCCGTTCAAAGGTTTATTATCCTGTAGATTTTAACGCTTGTATGGCAGTAAATGCCAACTATATGTCTGCGCTTGGAGACATTCTTAATGATAAGGATTTAAGTTTCCAGTACAAAAAAATGTATTTCTCTATAAAGACCCGAATCAATTCTATGATGTGGGATGAAGACGTAGGTTTTTATTTTGATCTGGACAAATCTGAAAAGATGCTCGATGTAAAATCAATTGCAGGTTTCTGGACAATGCTTGCAGAAATACCAAATGCAGATAAAGCACAGCGCCTTGTTGATCATTTGAATAATCCGGAAACTTTTGGAACTGAGCATCCATTCCCGACGTTAAGTGCAGACCATCCTGATTTTAGCGAAGATGGCGACGGTTATAACGGAAGTGTAATGCCGGTTTTCAACTTTATGGTAATTAAAGGTCTTGAAAAATACGGTCAGTACGAACTTGCCCGCGAATGTGCAATCCGTCACCTTTATTTTGTACTTGAAGGTTTAATGCCAAACGAAAATAAAGAACCTGGCGATTTATTTGAAGCTTATCTTCCAAATAAAGAAGGTCGTGCAAAAATGAATGAAAATGAACTTGCACGTCCGCGCTATCTGCTTACAGCTGCTCTTTCAACAATTGCACTTATGATAGAAAACGTAATTGGACTTTCTATCAGTTTGCCACGTAAAACTGTAGACTGGATTATTCCGAACCTCGAAATTATGGGAATTGAAAATCTTTCCCTTAAACGCAATCTTATTACAATTTTGTCGAACAAAAGTACACGCGGTTGGGAAATTCAGATGGAAAGCGAAAAGCTCTACTATTTTACAATCAATGTGCTTGATCAGAAAAAGAAGACTTTGCCAATTCCTTCGGGCAAATGTTCAATGCTTATAGATAAACTGTAGGAGATGCAATGGCGACCCCAGAATCAGTCATAGAAATCGGTTCTACAGGGGTTCGACTCCTGATTGCCGAATATACTGCAGATAAAAAACAAAGTATTCTTGATCGTTCCGAAATGCCGCTGGCAATTGGAAAAGATGTGTATTCTGCGGGAACTATAAGTCAGGAAACTCAAAACCAGCTGATTCAGATTTTAAAGCGTTACCGCGAACAGCTTGCAGGCTGGGGTATTCTTCCGGAAAATTCAAATTGTTTTGCTACAAGCGCTTTCCGCGATGCAAAAAACAGTGACTCAATTATGGACCGAATTCTTGTTCAGACAGGTTTTCGCGTTCATATTGTAGACGGCATTGAAGAAAACAAACTTATGTATGTTGCCGTTAGCGAGTGTATAAAAAATCAGCCGGTAGATTTTAAAAATGAAAATACAGTAATTCTGGTTGTTGGCGGAAGTACTACCGAAATTATGATGATGTCGGATGGTAAAATGGCGGGCGTGCACAGTCTGCGTCTTGGAACTGTCCGCATAGACCAGCACATGCGTTCGCAAATCAGTTCGTACGATGATATTCAGCGCTATGTTCAGGAATCAATAAATAATGCAAAGGGTTCACTGGAAAGTGAATTAAACCTTAGCGAGGTAAAGCGTTTTATTGCCGTAGGACAGGATATGACTTTAACCGCGCTGCTTGTAGGCCGCCCGATTTCTACGTTCCTTTGGGAAATCAATAAAAATGATTTTGCGCGCTTTGTAAAGGAAATTCAAAACTACAGTCTGGACGAATGTATGGCGCGTTTTAAACTTTCGTTTAGCGAAGCAGAAACTTTCCAGGTAAGCCTTTTGATTTACAACCTGTTTGTAAATCTTACAAAAGCCGAAAAAATCATAGTGCCTGAAACAAATATTCGCGAAGGCATGCTGCTTACAAGATTTTCTACACAAAACGAAGAGCTTCAGCGCGAATTCAATTCACAGATTACCGCTTCTGCAAAAAACCTGCTGCGAAAGTATCACGGCGATGAAAAACACGCAGAATGTGTAAGAATGATTTCTGCCAAAATTTACGATATGTTAAAGGACGAAATTGCACTTGATGAGCATGCGAGAATTCTTCTGGAAATTGCGGCCGTTCTGCACGATATTGGAAACTTTATCCGTTACGACAATCACAATCTGCACAGCAATTATATAATCAAAAACTCAGAAATTTTTGGACTTTCAAGACAAGATAAAACCATTGTTTCGGAAATTGCAAAATATCACAAAGGAAATTCTGTTCCGCAGGACGAAGAAAGCTTTCAGATGCTGCCACGAAATGTTCGCATGACAATTCTAAAGCTTACGGCGGTTTTTCGCT
>DEEV01000128.1:14010-17746 GCA_002350445.1 Treponema sp. UBA2869
TACGCATTGCAGACGCCCTGGACCGCGGACATATTCAGAAATTTAATGATTTTGTAATAAAGCTTCATCAGAATTCGCTGCTTATAAATACAAAAAATACTAAAAATACGGTTCTGGAAAAAATTGCTTTAAGCGAAAAAGCCGGAATGTTCGAAAGTGTATTTGGTTATAAAGTAATTTTACTGTAAAAACAGCGGAATTTTGACGAATTTTTGCAGGAGGCGAAGATGGAAAACAGATTTTTTAACAGGGAACTTTCCTGGCTCGAATTTAATGCAAGGGTTTTGCATCAGGCTCTAAGAAAAGAGCTTCCACTTTTGGAACGCCTTCAGTTTCTTTCAATTGTTACTTCAAATTTTGATGAATTTTTCCAGGTGCGGATTGCAGCTACAAAACGTGCTGATTATGCAAATCCGGATGTTGCCGATGTTTCTGGACTTACGCCAAAAATGGTTTTAACTTCTATTTCGGCCCGCGCGCATCAGATTATTCGTAGTCAGCAGGAATGTCTTATGAGCGATATTCTTCCTGCGCTTGCCGAAAAAGGCTTTCTTTATGTTACGCCGGAAAGTTATACACAGCGTCAGATAGATTATATTCAGAATTATTTTAAGTCGGATGTGTATCCGCTTTTGACTCCGCTTAGAACCGATATGGAAGCGTTTCCGCATATAAAGAACCTTGCAGTTTATGCTGCGTTTTTGCTGAATCCTATTGAAGGCATAAAAATTGGTTCGCAGGAGTTGAAGGGAAGCGACGATTTACCGCGAATTGCATTTGTAGAAATTCCGGAAGGACTTCCAAACATATTGTGGCTTCCTGCAGAAAAAAATCGTGATACTAAAGCTTTTGTGCTTTTGCAGGACGTAATTACATTTTTTGGAACATCACTTTTTCCGGGCTTTAACGTAGAAGAAGCAATGCTTTTTAAGGTTGCCCGCGATGCAGATTTTGCAGTTGATGAAGATGCAGGAAACAATTTTATTCACGCAATGGAAGATGTTTTGATTCAGAGAAAATCTTCGTTCCCGGTTCAGATGACTTGTAATGGCACAAGTGAAAAAATCCTGAAATTTTTAATGGAAAAGCTTGAGCTTGCAGAAGATGATATTTATAAAATTGACCGCATTATTGATCCAAACAGTCTTATGGATTTACGCGATGCAGACGAAAACGGCAAAATGAGCTTTGACAAATGGGAACATTTTTATCCTGCCGATTTGCCGGAAGATGAACCATACTGGGATACGCTTAAACTTCACGACAAAATTCTTCATGTACCTTATGAAAGTTATGATCCTGTTGTAAAATTTATTTCGGATGCAGCCGACGACGACAATGTTCTTGCAATAAAAATGACTTTGTACCGAACAGGCCGCGATTCTCCAATTATCAGTGCGCTGGAAAAAGCGGCACAAAGAGGAAAGCAGGTTGTTGTTCTTGTTGAATTAAAAGCACGTTTTGATGAAGAACGCAATATTGCCTGGGCAAACGAACTTGAACAGGCGGGCGTTACAGTAATTTACGGACTTGTAAATCTTAAGGTGCATGCGAAAATACTTATGGTAATTCGCCGCGAAAGCGATACAATCCGCCGCTATGTGCATCTTGCAACCGGAAACTATAATCCTAAAACAGCGCGGCTTTATTCCGATATTTCGCTGTTTACTTCAAATCCTGTAATTGCAAATGATGCAACTCTGTTTTTTAATCTTGTAACAGGTTATTCTACCTTGCAGAATATGAATTATTTAGGAATGGCGCCAGTTACAATTAAATCGCGCCTGCTTTCTATGATTCAGCGCGAAATTGACCGAAGTACGCCGGAAAATCCTGGTCTGATAATTGCCAAAATGAACAGCCTTACTCACGAAGAAGTGATTGCGGCTTTGTATAAGGCAAGCCAGGCTGGAGTGCGGGTACTTTTAAATATCCGCGGAATTTGTATGCTGGTTCCTGGTGTAAAAGGTCTTAGCGAAAATATTCGGGTAGTTTCTATTGTAGACCGCTATCTTGAACATTCACGTATTTTCTATTTCCAGAATGGCGGAGCAGGGGAATTGTACTGTTCAAGTGCCGACTGGATGAGTCGAAATCTCGACAGGCGCATCGAGCTTATGTTCCCAATTTTAGACAAGGCGGCGTTTGCGGATGTAAAATCAATTCTTGATACATATTTTGAAGACAACACAAATTCTATGGAACTTCAGCAAAACGGAAGCTGGATTCCGGTAGAAAAAGGCAAAAATGACGACTTCCAGTCGCAGGCCGAATTGTACAAAAAATATAAGCGCTTGAACGAAAAACGTCCAAAAAACCCGGATGAACAGTTTAAGGTAAGGCGCGCGAAGGCGTAGGGGTGTATATTTATGGAAATGACGGTTGATTTATTTGACAGTATCATTAATACATCGCAGGACTGCGTTTTTTGGAAAGATAAAAACAGACGTTTTCTTGGGGTAAATCAGGCTTTTTTAGATTATTATGGTTTTGAGTCGGCTGACGTTCTTATTGGAAAGAATGATGAGGATATGGGCTGGCATTCTGATCCAGAGCCGTATAAACAGGATGAGCTTCGTGTTTTGTCTGGAAAAAGCACTTACAAGGTTCAGGGCAAGTGCTTTATTCGCGGCGAAGAAAGAGATATTATTGCTTCGAAGCGTCCGTTGTACGAAGGCAATGAAATTGTCGGGCTTGTAGGAAGCTTTATTGATATTACTGATGTTATAAGGCGTAAAAATAAAGCTGACGGGTCTCAGGTTTTGTATTCCCTCAGCGATCTTAGAAAATACAGTTTTTTTGATAAATTAATTGATGAAATAAGTCTTGAAGAAATTCTTGACCCTCTTACTGGAATTTTGAACCGCTCGTACGCCATGAAATTTGTGCGCTGGCTAATTGCTCAAAATATTCCGTTTACTTTTACAATCATAGATTTGGACAATTTTAAAACAATTAATGATAATTTTGGTCATACTGCTGGTGACAAGGTTTTAGCATCTGTTTCAAAGGGACTTGCTGAATGTACAAAAGGCTTTGGGCTTGCCGGTAGATTTGGCGGTGATGAACTTCTTCTTATAGATTTAAGAAATATTTCAAAAGAAGAAAAAACACATTTTTTTGAAAATTTGTATGGAAATTCCAACACGCTCCGAAAAGAAGTTTATTTTGAAAACGGAGCGGCTTTTGTTACAGGAACTTCAGGTTGCGCTTCTTTTCCAAACGACTCAGATAATTTTTCTGACCTTTTTGGTTTAATAGATAAAATGCTTTATCTTGGAAAAAATCGTGGACGTAACTGCTATTCAATTTACGAAGAAGAAAAACACAAATATGTTGAAATTCGTAAGATTGCAAAAAACGGCATTTTTACAAATATGTTTAAGTTAAAAACTGCTATCGAAAATNNGAAAATGAATCTGGCATTGAAAATAAACTTGTAAAAGCCATGCCACAGCTTGCTGAACTTTTGCAGATAAATGATTTTTATTATGTTACGACCGATGGAAAAATGCACGCTGTTATCGATAAGAATTTTTGTGGTGATGCATCAGATCTTGAAAAAGTTATGAAAGAGGATTTGTTTTCCCAAGGTTCGCTGGATTTAATCAAAAAATATTCGCCTCAGTTTTATAAAACTCTCATAAAAAACGGTTTTGAATCTGTTCTTATTTCACGTATCCGAAAAAATACCAGAATAAACGGCTATTTGGTTTGTGCAGTAAAAAGAAGTCTG
>DEEV01000128.1:17821-18059 GCA_002350445.1 Treponema sp. UBA2869
GTAAAAAGAAGTCTGCGAATATGGCAGGAAAACGAATGCGCAATCCTTTTTTATCTGGCAGAGCTTTTGTAATTGCTTTAACTTTCAAAAAAGTCACAAAAAAGTCCAATAATTGAATATATGCCCAAAATCTTCTATAATAAACCATTCAAAATGGGCCTGGCGTAATTTTATGTGTGCGCGAAAAATGCCCGCCATTGGAGTAAAAAATGCCTAAAATCGAATGTAACGAAAAACT
>DEEV01000134.1:0-3325 GCA_002350445.1 Treponema sp. UBA2869
TACAAATTCTTTGGAAAAAACTACATTCAGTCGGTAAGTTTTCTTCCAATGGTTTTGCCGGAAGTTATTATGGGTGTTTCGCTTCTTATTTTCTTAAGCGGTGTTAACATGAATCTTGGACTTGGAACAATAATCATTGCACATACAACATTCTGTCTGCCGTTCGTTTACCTTATGGTCAGCGCCCGCGTCGATGAATTTGACTATTCAATCATCGAAGCAAGCCACGACCTTGGCGCTACAGAAAAACAGACTCTTGTGCTGGTTATTATTCCTGCAATTTTACCGGGAATAATAAGCGGTTTTATGATGAGCATTACAATGTCCATAGAAGACTTTGTAATTACATCTTTAGTAAACGGAAATGTAGAAACACTTCCAATTTATGTTTATAATATGATTCGCCATGGTGTTTCGCCTGTTATAAATGCACTTTCTTTTGTAATCATCATAGCAATCTGTCTTATTACAGTAGCTTTGCGCAAAGGCCTTAAAACTTTTGCAGCTGGAAAATAAAAATGATTTGCATAAAAAATTGCAAATCACTAAAAGGGCATTGAACTACCCTAAAATTTTTTTTTGTGAGGCTGATTATGAAAATCACTTCTAAAATTTTTATTACTGTCTGTGCTTTAGCAGCAGTTATGGGTCTTACATCTTGCAGCAAGACGAAGACATTGAATCTTTTTACATGGACATATTACACACCAGAGGATGTAGTTGCTCAATTTGAAAAAGATTACAACTGCAAGGTAATTGTTACAGAATACGATTCAAACGAAACAATGTTCAATAAGCTTGTAAACGGTGGTGCAAAGAGTTTTGACATCTGCGTTCCATCTCAGGACTACGTTTCAATTCTTCTTTCTAAAAAAATGCTTCAGCCAATTGTTCAGGAAAAATTTACAAACAAAAACAAAATTAATCCGAAAGTTTTGGAAAAAGCAACATACGACCCGGAAATGATTTACTCTGTTCCATACTATCTTGGAGCTGCCGGCATTTGTGTAAATAAGAAAAAAATGCCAGCTGGAGACTATGCCCGCGACTGGTCAATTTTTGCAGACAAACGTTTTGCAAACCATGCAAGTATGATGGACGATTATCGTGAAGTTTTGGGTGACGCTCTTGTACACAAAGGATACAGCCTTTGTACAACAAACGAAGACGAGCTTAACTCTGCAGCAGAAATGATTAAGAAGGAATGGCTTCCTAATATTGTAAAATTTGATGCAGAAGGATTTGGAAAAGATTTTGCACGCGGAGACTTATGGCTTTGCCACGGTTACGCAGAAGTAGTTTACGGAGAGGTTCCAGAAGAAGAATGGGAAGATACAATTGACTTCTTTATTCCAAAAGAAGGCGGCGCATCTTACCTTGACAGCCTTTGTATTCTTAAGGATTCAAAAAATGCAGTTCTTGCTACAGAATTCATTAACTACATTCACGATCCTAAAAACTATGCAAAATTCCTTGATTTCTTTAATTTCCCTTGCTATGTAAACCCGGAAGCAGAACAGTATATGACAACCACTCCACTTTACAATGCAAGCGAAATGGATAACTGCGAACTTAAAAATGATCTTGGCGAAAACCTGGATAAATACTATTCAATCTGGGAAAAAATCAGAATTTCAAAATAAATTTTTCCTATAAATCATAAATGCACCGTGAAAATTAAAACACGGTGCATTTTTTTGCGTACAAACAAAAACATCTTGTCATTTGACTTAATAAAATAAGTAGGTTATCATCTATCATATGAGAAAATCCAAAAAAATAAATTACGAATCTATCGTAAATAATATAAATCTCCCGCTTATGGTTCTTCAGCCAAAAGTGTACAAAGACAAACGACTTGTTGATTTCGATATAATTTATTACAACGAGAAGATTGTTTCTGTAACAGAGCTTTCAAACAAAAGTTTTTCTACTCTTTCGGAGTTTTCTTCAGACTTAAATTCGGATTTTAACTGGATAGAGTTCGTACAATCTCATATTTATAAAGATCTTCAGGATTTCTCAAATGATGAAAAATTTTACCGCTCGCCGTCACAGAGCCTTTATAAAATAGACATTTGTCATTCAGTTATTGATAATCTGATTGTTGTTACATTTATAAACCTTACAACGGAAACTGAACATTTTCAGAAGCTTAAGCTTTCTCTTATTACAGACAAACTTACTGGCTTTATAAACCGTACCGGTTTTAACGACACATTCCCGGCAATGCTCGAAAACGCACAGAAAACAGGCACAATGCTGGCGCTTATGATTATTGATATAGATAATCTTAAGAACGTAAACGATTCTATGGGTGCAAAAGAAGGTGATACACTTATTATGAATGTTGCAAACGTTCTCCGCCAGTTCCAGCGAGGTTATATACGCGTATTCCGCTATGGTGATGACGAATTTGCAGTAGTTCTTACCAACATTGCAAGTCCTAGCTCTGTATACACTTTTTCAGATACATTATACGAAGCTTTTCAGATAAAACAGATTGGCGTTTCTGCCGGAATTTCAATTTATCCTGAAAATTCTTCGGATGAAGGTGAAATAATTAAATTTGCAGATATGGCTGTTCATTATGCAAAAAAACACGGTAAAAATTCCTTTGAATTTTTTGAACCAGATATGCAGCGGGTTTTTATACAGCAGCTAACCCTTCAGTCAAAACTTACAAATGCCATATTGGAAAACAATTTTAAGCAGTATTATCAGCCGCAGTTTGATATTAGAACTGGAAAACTCCGCGGCTTTGAAGCACTTATCCGCTGGCACGATGAAGAACTTGGAGATATTGCGCCGTCTGTGTTTATTCCAATTGCAGAAGAAACAGGCCTTATAATACCGCTTGGAAGATGGGTTTTGAATACGGCCGTACTTGCACTTAAAAACTGGCATGAAAAATACAACTTCCGTGGAATAATGTCAGTTAATGTTTCGCCGATTCAGTTAAAAATGGATAGTTTTATTCCAGAACTGGAAGCATTGCTTGACCTTCATAAAATTGATCCTTCTTTGCTTGAAGTTGAAATTACAGAAGGTGTAATGATTAACGATGTAAATAAGACTGTAGATAAGCTAAACAGAATCCGCGAGCTTGGCATAAGAGTTTCGCTCGATGACTTTGGAACTGGATATTCATCATTAAGCTATTTGCAGATGCTTCCTTTGAACACACTCAAAATTGATAAGGCATTTATAAACGATATAACAGCAAAGGATGGAATTCAGGCAAATATCACAAGTTCAATTATCACGATGGTTGAAAACATGGGACTTGAAACAATTGCCGAAGGCGTAGAACATCCGGAACAGC
>DEEV01000134.1:3345-16281 GCA_002350445.1 Treponema sp. UBA2869
TCTTGAATTGTTGAACAAATTCAACTGCAATATTGTTCAGGGATTTTTGCGCGGAAAACCAATGCCTTTCCATCTGTGTGATTCATATCTTCAGGGCGATAAAGAAGCCCTTTTAAAGCTTTAGTCACATCTTTTTGATTCAAAGCACAAAAATTTTCAAAATCTCACAAAATCAAGCAGAATCACTTTATTCGGTATTCAACATACCTTACTCTCCCCTGTTCTACCGCATGACGGATTTCTTTTTCACGTTCATTCAATTTAGATTCTCCGGATTTTACCTCTATCAAAAGAACTTCCGAGACCTTACTATTTTCCATTAATCCTGGGAATGCAATAAAATCTACAGGTTTTCCAATAAAACGGGCATCAGCAGGATTGCAGGGAAAATCAGGAAGAAAAGGTGCAATCTGTTCCAGCATCTGACCGCCAAGAACCGCGCGTGATCTTTTTACCGCATCTTTACGAAGTTTACTTTTTGAAACAGCAAGACTCACAAATTGAATTAAAATAATTAAGGAAAGAAGAATTATAACCGAAATAAGAACTGTATCTTTTGAAATATGCATATGTTTAAATTATAAGCTATAATTAAAACAGTTTCAAAAAAAATATACGGCCAGCCGCATAAATTACAAAGAGGCGTTTATGAAAAGACACATATTTTCTGCATTAATTTTACTGACAGCAGCTTCAAATATTTTTGCAGAAGAAGGAATAAGGCTTTATTTTAAGCAGAACAAAGGCGATATAAGCAATTACGTTTCTACAGTTGAAGAAGACGTTTATTATAACCGCCAGAATATCAGGCATGCACAGATTATAAACAGAATTTCTTCACAGGTAAAAGAATCTTATTCTGACGGTTCAGCAGATTTAACCACTTCCTACATGACAACAGAAAACACACTGGTAACAGGCTCAAGCCAGCATCTTTCTTGGGGAGAAGAATTCATAAGTGATTTTTCACGCGACAAAAACGGAAGACTTACAATTTCTGACAATCTATTTATGCCGACAGTAAGGAATGTTCCGGTTTTTCCTGACAAAAAAGTTGCAAAAGGAGAAACCTGGAGCGCAGAAGGAAAGGAAGTTCACGATTTAAGGCATCTTTTTAATATGAATGAGCCTGTAATTATTCCATTTGCCGCAAGCTACAAATATGCAAATGATGAAACTATAAACGGAACGGTTTTTAACATTATCGAAGTGAATTATAATTTTTACCATGAAAATTCACAGGAAAACATAAAAAAAGGAAGTACTTTTGCAGGAACTTCCGGCTATTCAAAGCAAAAGCTTTATTGGGACGACAAAAAAGGTATTCTTGATCATTATGAAGAAGAATTTCTTATAAAAATGGTAGATATTTACGGAAATCTTTACGAATTTACAGGAACGGCAAAAGCCTATGTAACTGAATTTAAATCTGTAAATAACGAAGAAACCGAAGACCTGCTTCGTAAAAAAGTTGAAAAATATCGGCTCGAAAACATTTCAGTAAAACGCGGTGAAATGGGAATAACAATAAGTCTTGATAAAATTCAGTTTGAGCCAGATTCAAACATCCTTAAGGATTCAGAAAAAATCAAACTTCAGAAAATTGGTGAAATCTTAAAAGATTTTTCAAACGATCTTCTTATAACAGGTCATTGCGCAGAACGTGGAAGTGTAAATGCACGTCAAAAACTTTCAGAAGAACGAGCTGAAAGCGTTGCAGCATATCTTGAAAACCTTGGAATACGAGATAAGTACCATATCTACACTCAGGGAAAAGGTAGCCGTGAACCTGTTGCTTCAAATGCTACAGAAGAAGGCAGAATACAAAACCGCCGCGTAGAAATTACAATTATGGACAGATAATTCACCACGATTTTACTTAAACTGAAAAGCATTATCAGAAGTATAAAGCCGGTTTTTCCATAAAAACACGGCTTTTTTTATTTTTCCAGATTTTTCAAGCTGCCGGACAACTTCGCATACATCAGAATGTGACCAGATGTTTTTTCCAAACAATTCAATATCACGCCGGTTCATGTGCCGGAATATTTTTAATTCAAGTTCCATCTCCGTAAGAAAGTTTTTATTTTTACGGACAATTGCGTAGGATTCCTGCCAGTCGCTTAACACTGCAGTCTCTTTTTTCATTTTATACGAATTAGACTTTTCCTTGTTCTCTTCTATTTCTTTTCTTGCATTACATAAATCACAGCCGCTGCAAACAGTCTGTTCAGCTCCGAGCGCATTAAGTAAAACCTGCCGGCGGCAATCTTTAGTTTCAGCAAAATCTCGCATTGCCGCTTCCCGTGAGTTTTTCTTGTTCGATGCATACTTTAAAGAATCCTCCGGACTCCAGATTAATATAGCCTTTGCAATACTTCCGTCACGTCCGCCCCTTCCTGCTTCCTGAATATACGCTTCTGCTGTCGGTGATGGTTCAAGATGAACGACAGTTTTTATATCTTTTTTATCAACTCCCATTCCGTAAGCGCAGGTTGCACATAAAATACCGTTTTTACTGTTAAAAAACCATTTTTCTACACAATCCTTTTCATTTTTTTCAAGTCCTGCATGATAAAATTTTGATGTTCCAGGACCAAAGCAAACATTAATTTCGCGGCACATATCTTCACACTTATGTCTAGTACCGCAAAAAACAATCATAGGGCGCAGCTCTGTAAGGGCAAGTCTAAGCACTTCTTTTTTCTTTGCTGCAGAATAATTCACAAAATAGTGAATGTTTTTTCTATCACTTTCGCTTCGAACAATGTGAGCACAGCCGCCAAACAAAACTTCAGAAACCCGTTCAAGTACAGACGGCGATGCCGTTGCCGTGAACGCAGTAACAACTGGCGGTGAAATTTCTTTTATAACCTTGCCTAGTTCAAGATAAGCCGGACGAAAAGAATCTCCCCATTCCGAAACACAATGAGCTTCATCTATTGCAATATGCTTAATTCCAATGCCAGAAAGCCGCCGGACTAAACTTAAGTTTTTTAATACTTCCGGATTAGCAAGTATGATTTTAGCACCTTCTGAAATCTTTTTAAAATTTTCTTCACGTTCAACTTCTGACTGTCCGCCCCGAAAAACTACACAACTTAGATTTCCTTCTTCCATTCGGCGCTGCTGGTCTGCCATAAGTGCAACAAGCGGATAGATAACCATTGTAGGCCCATCCAGAAGTAATGCCGGAACCTGAAAACAAAGCGATTTACCAGCTCCTGTAGGCAAAAGAACAATCTGTCGGCCTTTACAAAAAGAATCATCATTTTCTGCATCGAATTCTTCTTTTTGTTCTGGCGTAAGTTTCTGAACATATTTATCACATTCATATGCTTCAAGAATATTTGATACAACAAGCCTTTGCCACGGAAACATATATTTTATTCCAAAATTTTCAAGAGCTGTTTTTGCAACAATATCTTCAGAATTTTCAAAATCGAAAGTTTCAGTATTGTAATGCGCAGTTTCATTACAAATGTCATTATTTTTTTCTATATTATTTTCCATAACTATAATATAGATTCACATGTGCGGGTTTCGGAATTTTTTTTATGATTTTTATAAGAAAAAATATAATAAAGAAAAGCTTATTCGGCTGCTTCTTCTTTAGCCTCTTCTGCAGGTTTATCTTCCTTCTTTTCTGCAGGAGCCGGTGCTGGTGCTGGCGCTTTTTTTACCTTTGGACGCGGAGAACGTTTTTTATAGTTTGCCACAAATTTGGCAAATTCAATTACAAGAAGCATTGCAATTACAGTTGTAATTACACGCCAGTCTTTGAGAACTCCAATTATAACAGGAATAAGCTCTTTCATATTTTTAATATCGGATAAACTGCAGAAAACTTAAAATCTAACAGGAACATTCATTTTCGAAAGTTCTTTTTTTATGCCTTCAACAGTGTATTGCCCGCTATGTACCATAGTTGCAATTAAAGCCGCATCGGCATTTCCTTTTGTAAGCACATCTGCAAGATGCAAAGGAGTCCCTCCTCCGCCAGAAGCAATTACAGGAACTGAAACATTATCAGAAATAAGTTTAGTTAATGTTATTTCATAACCGTTTTTTGTTCCATCAGCATCTATAGAATTTAGAACTATTTCGCCGGCTCCAAGTTCGCAAGCCTTTTTTGCCCATTCCAGAGCATCAAGATCAGTTTTTACACGTCCGCCATTAATATATATACGGTAGCCGCTTGGCATTTCACTGTCTCGCGCTGCATCCATACCAAGCACAATACTCTGATTTCCAAAAACACGCGCACCTTCCGTTATAAGTTCCGGATTTTTTACTGCCTGAGAATTTAACGAAACTTTTTCTGCACCTGCCAGAATTGTAGAACGAATATCTTCAATTGTTCCAATTCCGCCGCCAACACAAAAAGGAATAAAAACTTCAGACGCAACTCTCGAAATTAAATCAAGAATAGGTCCTCTTCCGCGTGCCGATGCCATAATATCGTAAAAAACAAGTTCATCAACGCCCTGCCTGTAATATTCCGCCGCCATTTCAACAGGGTCCCCAATATCTATGTTATTCTGGAATTTTACGCCCTTTGTTGTGCGTCCATCTTTTACATCTAAACAAACAATTATTCTCTTTTTAAGCATAAACGCCCCGTTATAATTTACAGAAATTCTCCAATAGCTTGAGCCCGGCAATTCCGCTCTTTTCGGGATGGAATTGGGTTGCAAAAATATTTCCGCTTTGAATTACAGCAGGAACCTTAATTCCATAATCGGCACTTGCCTTTACAACAGTATTATCCGTCGGGCAGATAACATACGAGTGAACAAAATAAACATCTGTATCATCTTTTATGCCGTTAAGCAAAGGACTTCCACCATTTTCAAAACTGATGTTATTCCAACCAATATGAGGAACTTTTAAATTCTGTTTTTTAAGTTCCGGATTTATTGAATGAAAATGTCTTATATTTCCTTTTACAAGTCCAAGACATTCTGTATTGCCTTCCTCGGAATGTTCAAAAATTATCTGAGAACCAACACATATTCCAAAAAGAAGTCTACCGTCAGCAACCTGCTTTCGTACAAAATCATCATAACCGCTAGCCTTAAGCTGACTCATAGCATAAGCATCATCACCATCACCGGGAAACATAAATCTGTCGCAATCAGCAGCAGAAAGTTCTTCCGGCTTTTTAGAAGTTACATAAGGAATGTGCAGATATTTAAGTGCACGTTCAAGGCTTGTAATGTTGCCAGCATTAAAATCAATAATTCCAACCATAGCGATGATTGTAAAAAAATAACGCCTGCTTTTCAAGGCTTACATCTTCAAGATTATAAAAAATACATTAATTATGGAATAAATTAAACTGTATAACGAGCCCGACTTGTATCCGTTTCGAAAACATCAACAGACTTTAAATATGCCAGACCTCCGTTTTTTTCGGAAAATTCTTTCAAAAGATTTATTCCATCTTTTTTTGCAAGTTCAACGATGGAATCATAAATATACATTGCAATTCGTTCGGCACTTGGATTCTGGGCAAAAACTTTTAAATCATTAAGATTTGTATGATCAAGCTTTTTGCAGGTCTCGCGAAGATAAGCCTTAAGCTTTGAAAAATCCAGAAGCATTCCACCTTCATTAAGTCTGGAACCGCAAACATGCGCGTACACTTTATAATTATGACCATGAAGATTTTCACACTTGCCGTTATAATCACGCAAAAAATGCGCCGCAGAAAAATCTGCCTGAACTCTGACTTCAAACATAAAATAAATCTACATTTTAGTACAAAAGCAGTCAATGACCATTGCAGGGCAAACGTATTTATAATTCAATTTCACTAAAAAAAACAGAGCCTAGCGGAATCGAAAACATGCGGGGAGAGCCTTCTCAGAAAAATGCCACTTCCAAGTTTTAGCACTAAATAGTATAATTATTTTATGACAAAACAGCTTTCACAAATTCTGCCGGCTTTTGAACATATAATTATGGCGGCAGATGGAAATCAGATTTTTGACCTTTCCGAAATAAATAATATTCCTGTTTCAAGTCTTGTTTTTGACTCGCGCGAAGTAAAAAAAGATTCACTTTTTTTTGCGCTTCCCGGCACACATACAGACGGAAACCGCTTTATTTCGCAGGCAATTTTGAACGGAGCAAATGCTGTAATTTTTCAGGGAGAACTTTCCCCTCAGCAAAAAGAAGAAGTTGCAAAGGCAATTGTTTCACGCTCTCTTGAAAACGCTGTTTCAAATGATTTACAGAAATTTTCACCGGTTCTTATAAATGTAAAAGATGCACGCTTTTCAATGGCTCCTGTTTCTTCCTGTTTTTATGACAATCCGTCTGAACGGCTTATTGTAATAGGAGTAACCGGAACAGAAGGAAAATCATCTACGGTAAGTTTTATCTGGCAGCTTCTTCGTGCATGCGGGCAAAAAGCAGGTTTTATTTCTACAGTAGAATATTCATTTGGAGACGAAGCGGTACCAAATCCGCAGCATCAGACAACTCCTGAAGCACCAATAATCCAGCATCACCTTAATGAAATGCTCGAAAACGGCTGTCGCTTTGCAGTTGTAGAAACATCATCGCACGGGCTTTCAAAAAAACTGAACAGATGCGGTAACATAAATTTTGACTGCGGTATTTTCATGAACGTCACTCTGGAGCATCTTGAATTTCATCATGATTTTGAAACCTATAGAAGCGATAAAGCAAACCTGTTTAGAAGCCTTGATAAGTCAAATCATACAAAAATTCTTGCAGGCGAAAAACAAACAATTCCTGTATTTGGAATTGTAAATCTGGAAGATCCTTCTGCAGAATATTTTACAGGAGCCGCAAAAGCTCCTGTTGCAGGCTTTACAACCTATGGAAAAGCCGGAAAAAATGCAGCTGCAGGAAATGAAGCACAGAATCTCCCCAAAATTCCAGAGAATATTGCAGAATGGTACAAAGCAGAAGAAATTAAATCAGATTCTATTTCGCTGAGTTTTAATTTTGATTCAGATAAAAATAACTGCAAATGCACGGTAAATTCTAACCTGCCGGGAAGCTTTAATACATACAATCTTATGGCAGCAATAATTGTTTGCCAGAAATTTACAGGAAAATCATTTTCGGAACTTGCAGCACTTGTTTCTCAGTTAAAACCTATAAAAGGCCGCATGACTGAAATTACAGAAGGTCAGAATTTTGAAGTAATAGTAGACTACGCGCACACACCGTCAAGTTTTGAAACAATTTTTCCGCCAATCCGAAAACGCTGCAAGGGTAAAATGATTGCACTTTTTGGAAGCGGAGGAGAAAGGGATCTTACAAAAAGACCTTTACAGGGAAAAATCGCTGCAGAATACTGCGACATAATTATTCTTACGGATGAAGATCCAAGAGGCGAAGACTCTGTAGAACTCTTAAAAATGATTGCAGAGGGAGCTTTAAAAGCTGGTATGAAAACCGATGAAAATCTGTTTATTACGCCAGACCGACCGAAAGCAATCAGACAGGCATTTAAAATTGCAGGACCAGATGACATTGTTCTGCTGCTTGGAAAATCACATGAAAACAGCATTATCTATAAGGATTATGTTATGCCTTATGATGAAATATCAGAAGCAAAAAAAGCTTTGTCAGAATTAAAATGCAGCTGAAAATGGGGGAAATATGAACATTGCATTAATTTACGGCGGAAGAAGCGGCGAACATGAAATAAGCCTTATTTCCGCATCATCAATTGCACGGGGATTTTCAGAAAAAGATTCTGTAACACTTATTGCAATTGACAAAGATGGTACCTGGTATCTTCAGGACTCAAGTGAATATAAACGAATCCGCGGTTCGAAAGATGCCGTATTTAAGATTTCAAAAGATAAATCAAAAATTGTAAGCATAATTCCAGGTGCGAAAAAAAATGCACTTTCAGTACAGGGAAAAGCTTTGGAAACAGACATTATTTTCCCGGCTTTACACGGAACTTACGGCGAAGACGGTACCATTCAGGGACTTTTTGAAATGGCAGACATTCCTTACGTAGGCGCAACACATATTTCAAGTGCAGTTACAATGGATAAGGAAAAAACAAAGATGATTCTTCAAAGTGTAGGCATTCCAGTTGTTCCTTACGTCTGCATGAAGCGTACTGTTATGCTGAACTCAGGAATTTACGATACATTTCTGGACGAAACAGAAAAAGAACTTGGATATCCGCTTTTTGTAAAACCTTGCTGTGCAGGAAGCTCAAACGGAGCCGCAAAAGCAACAAACCGCAAGGAACTTTCTTTTGCATTGATGGAAGCCTTTATGTGGGATGATAAGGTTCTTATTGAAAAAGCCATAAATGCAAGAGAAATTGAATGCAGCGTAACAGGAAACTCTGTTACAACACCTCAAGACAGCGAAACTGAACAGGTTACAGCATATATTCCGGGCGAAATTGTACCAAGTCATACTTTTTATGATTTTGATGCAAAATACAACGACCCAAAAGGCGCAAACCTTCTGATTCCAGCAGACATTTCTGAAAATGACATAGAAAAAATCAGAAAACTTGCTTGTGCAGCATATAAAACACTTGATCTTACAGGTCTTTCCCGCGTTGATTTCTTTATAGACAGAGACACAAAAGCCGTTTACCTGAATGAAATAAACTCAATGCCGGGCTTCACATCAATAAGCATGTTCCCGAAAATGTGCGAAGCTGCAGGTCTTGACTTTTCTGCACTTGTAAAACTTCTTCTGGACGAAGCTTTTGCAAGATACAATGCAAAAGCAGGATTAAACACTACAAGATAAAGCATTGTAAAAACAGCTCAGGTCTACGCAGAACTTATTCTAAACGTGAATTTTCAACAGGAAATCACAAACAGGAAATCTCAAATTGACTTAGACCTGAGTCTGTGTTAAAATTGTGCATTAAAAATTAAAATATTTTAAAATAAGGATTCATTAAAATGAAAAAGAACAGTATTTACAAAATCGGATCATTAATCATCCTTTTGATTTGTGCATTCGTATTTGTAATTCTCCCGGTATTTACAGGAAGCGAAGGACGTTCAGCAGAAAAGAATCGTCTTTCTTTTGGAAAATATAATGGAAAGGAAATCCGCTACGAAAAAGGCTCAGATTTTGCTTATTATGTTTCTGAATATGCACAGCGCATTCAAAGCAGAGGTCAGCAGATTGATGAAAACATGCACTACTACATCTTTAATGCGGCATTTAAAACTGCAGTAATTAAGCAGGCTTGTATGGATGAAGTTGATGCAAGCGGATACAAAACTCCAAAATCAGCAGTTAATCGCCAGCTTCTTAACAACAGCGCATATATGGACGAATCTGGAAAGTTTTCTTCAAAAATTTATAAGGCAACACCAGATTCAGACAAGCTTTCAATTCAGGAAAGAGTAGAAACTAATCTTCGTGCATCACGCCTTCAGAACGATATTTTTGGTTCTGATCTGGAAATTGTAGGACAGGAAGAACTTTACGGTGTAAAAGAGTCAGATGCAGAACTTGACTTTTTAGATTCGTTCGGAAACAAAAAACGCGGATTTAATATGGTTGTATTCCACTTGAGCGACTATCCTGCCGAAGAAAAAATAAACTTTGCAAAGGCAAATGAATCAAAGTTTGTCAGCCATGATTTCAGTGTAATTACATTAAAAGACAAAGCAAAGGCAAATACAGTTGTAAAAAAACTTGCTGCTGCTTCGATCACTTTTGATGACGCTGTTTCAGAATATTCAACAAAAGATTTCAGCAATACAGAAGGTAAACTTGTAAGTTCTCTTCAGTATCAGATTGAAAATCTTCTTGCAAACAAAGATGATTTTGCAAAAATCGAAAATCTGGACGTTAATTCATATTCAGAAGTTATTGAAACAACAGAAGGTTTTTCAATTTTCAGAAAAAATGCAGAATCTGTAAAACCTGATTACAACAATCCGGACACAATTAATGCAATCAGTTCTTACTTAAATTCATTTGAACGTTCAAAAATTGAAGACTACTACACTTCTATTGCAAAAGATTTTACTGCGGCTGCAACAGCTACAAGTTTTGATTCTGCATGCAGCAAATTTAATACAACAAAAATTCAGATAAAGCCATTCCCAATCAACTATGAAAGTGTTTCTGTTGCAACATCGGTTGATACAACACTTGACGGTCTTTCTAATGCNNATGAAAACTTCCTTAAAACTGCATTCTCAATCAAAAAGAATGAAATTTCTTCGCCAGTAATTATGAACAACTGTGTAATTCTTTTGCAGTGTACATCTGAAGAAAACGAAAAAATTGAATCTTCTTCTGCAATTACTCAGATTACAGATTTTGACCGCGATGCTTTTGAAAATGCAGTTATGACAGGCGGAAAACTTGAAAATAACTTTGCAACAGTTTATTTCAACAGCATTATGGGGTTAAATAACTAAGCATAAGTAAAACTAAAAAGGTTTTATATTGACTTTAGATAATCAAAAGCCCTGCATCGTTCAAACGCCGCAGGGCTTTTCTGTTTCGTACAAAGAAAAGTTTCTCTATTCAAAATACAATCCTAAAAAAGCAATCTGTACAACCGTAGAAAACCTTCAGCTTTTACCGGGCACATTGATTCTTTGCTGCTCACCGGTAATGCCCTATGGTCTTAAAGAACTTAGTGAAAAACTTCCGCAAGACTGTTTAATGCTTGGAATTGAACTTGAACAAGAGCTGGTTGATTTTATAAATCAAAACAAGGATGAGTTTTCAAATATAAAAAATTTTGCGCTTCTTACAAAAGAAGAATGTTTAGATCTTCCGCTTTTGCTTGGAAAAAAGAATGTAAAAATTAACTCCGGTTTTGAACTTCCAGTTCCAGGAACTTTTCGTCGTGTTATTCGCATTGATTTTTCATCTGGTATTCAATTTAACAGCTCATTATACGACCAGATTAATTATTCATGTGTAAATGCGGTAAAAACATTCTGGACAAATAGAATCACACTTACAGCATTCGGGCGGCGCTACACGCAGGATTTATTCAGGAATCTTAAAAATCTTTGCAAATCTACACCCATTTCTGCATTTATAAAAAAAATAACGTTGCCAATTATAATTTTTGGGGCTGGAGAAAGCACAGACCAGGGCGCTCTGGAAATAAAAAACAACCGTGAAAATTTCTTCATCCTCTGCGCCGATACAGCAGCAGCAACTCTAGTTAAAAACGGAATAGTTCCGGATGGCGTTTTTGTTGAAGAAGCTCAGAATATAATTACAAAGGCTTTTATTGGAATTGCAAAATACAACATTCATATTTTTGCCGGACTATCTTCAGTTCCCGCTTTGAGCAGAATTGCAAAAAATAAAAATATTTCGTATTTTCTAACCCTTTATACACAATGCAATTTTCTTTCTGAACTTGAAGAAAAAAGTTTTATAGAAAGTACAAATGCCCCGTTTGGTTCTGTTGGCCTAACGATGCTCTATTATGCGCTTTTATTCCGAAAAAGCGAAGATATTCCTGTATATATTTACGGGCTCGATTTTTCATATTCAGCAGGAAAAACACACGCAAAAAATACAATGGCACATATTTCACGACTTATCGCAAATACAAAGCTTATTCCTGTACAAAACTACGCTGCAGCATTTTGCAGTAATGCACAGGGCTTTACCGCAAAAAACGGCAAAAGAATGTATACAACACAGGTTCTTCTTTCCTACTCTATGATTCTTAAAAATCTGTTTGCATATAATTCAGATATTAAAAACATTTTTGATTCTTCAGAATCAGGTATTCCGCTTGAAATAATTTCTAAAAAACCGTCGGCAAATGATTACACAACGAAAGACAAACTGATTTTATCAAAAGAAAACCCGTCGTTCAAAACAAATCAAATAAACGACCTTGAACTTTTCCTCGAAAACACAAAATCAGACTTGAATACACTTAAAAATCTTCTTACGGGAAATACAAAACTTTCCTCAGACAAAATAAATGAAGAAATTGAAAGACTTATAAACAAAAACGATTATCTTTACCTGCATTTTGCAGATGCATATAAGTTTTCGCTGAATCAAAGTTTCTTAAACAGAATAAGAACCGAAATCGATTTCTTCTTAAAGTATCTGTAACAGAAATTTTACCAGAACCGTAAATCTAACAGCTTGAACCGCCAGAATAAACGGCTATTCATTTTTTTCTTTAAGAACAGCAAGGAATGCACTCTGTGGTAATTCAACATCGCCAACCATTTTCATTCGCTTTTTACCTTCCTTCTGTTTTTCAAGAAGCTTACGCTTACGGGTAATATCACCGCCATAACACTTTGCAAGAACATCTTTTCTCACAGGATTTACAGTTTCGCGTGCAATAATCTGACTTCCAATTGCCCCCTGAATTGCGACCTTGAACTGCTGGCGGCTAATTTCGTCCTTAAGGCGTTCACAAACCTTGCGGGCACGGTCAACGGCATTCTGCTTATAAGTAAGAAGAGAAAGAGCATCAACCATTTTTCCATTCAATAAGATGTCAACTTTTACAAGCTCTGTAAGACGATAACCAATTACTTCATAATCAAAAGAAGCATAACCGCGGCTGTAGCTTTTTAGTCTGTCATAAAAATCAAAAAGCACTTCTGCGAGAGGCATTTCATAATTCAATTCGACACGCTTTGTATCAAGATATGTCATATTAGTCTGAACACCTCTTTTTTCAGTACAAAGTGCAATAATTGAACCTAAATATTCTGCCGGAGTAATGATAGAAGCCTTAATATAAGGTTCTTCTGCATCGCGGATTCGCCCCTGAGGATACTCAGAAGGATTATCTATAAAAAGTTCCTCGCCGTTTGTAAGGTGAAGCTTATAACGTACAGATGGAGCTGTAAAAATTACCGCCTGATCGAAATCACGCTCAAGACGTTCCTGAATAATTTCAAGATGAAGAAGTCCAAGGAAGCCGCAGCGGAAACCAAA
>DEEV01000134.1:16387-16947 GCA_002350445.1 Treponema sp. UBA2869
ACAGGCTTTACTTCCTTAAAACCCGGAAGCGGAGAATCGGCCGGCTCTGCAACCGAAGTGACAGTGTCGCCTACGCGTACATCACTTACAGTTTTAATTCCAGAAATAATATAACCTACATCACCGGCTTCCAGAACTCCAGTTTCTTCATATTCAACTTTGAATACACCACAGCTTTCAACTTTATACTCAAGGCCGGTACTCATCATTTTAATTACATCACCAGTCTTAAGGCGGCCTTCCATTACACGAACATGAACAATAACGCCGCGGTACGCATCGTAATGGCAGTCAAAAATTAAAGCCGCAAGCTTAGCATCAGGATTCCCTTTTGGAGCCGGAAATTTGGTAACAATGGCTTCCATAAGTTCGTCAATGCCCTCTCCTGTTTTGGCAGAAACAAGCATTGTGTCATCAACGTCAAGGCCAAGTTCTTTATCGATTTGAGATTTACATGAAGGAATATCTGCAGATGCAAGGTCAATTTTATTAATAACAGGAACAATTGCTAAATCCTGTTCCAGCGCCATATACATGTTTGAAACAGTCTGACTTTCAAC
>DEEV01000134.1:17194-22144 GCA_002350445.1 Treponema sp. UBA2869
TTTTCCATGGTCAATGTGAGCAACAATACAAAAGTTACGCTTATATTTCATTTCTGTCATATCTAAACTTTCCTTTATGCACAAAAAAATGCAATTAATTAAAAGTGGTATTTCAAAGTCTTAAAAATAATAAGGACTGTCTAAAGGAGACCGCAAAATCATTGTGATATCCAAAAGTCCCTTTTTCTTGCGCTGAGTATAAATTTGAACATACATTACTTCATTTTCCTTGTCAAACTTAACATCACGCACAGAAACGGCATCGTCTTCAGAAAAACTCATTTCGTCGGCAACGCTTCCCTTTATAATTTTCTTTATTTTATAAGATTTTTTGCTCAATGTCGATGAATTCACAAGTTCCATTCCAAATATAGGAATAAAGGAACCAGAAATAAAATCACTATTATAAATATCAACAACCGGAGTTTTTGGTCTATTTGAAAGATATAATTTTAGATTTTTTGTTTCTCCGGTTTCTGTTTTGCATACACAGCTTACAATCATTCCAGGCTGATAAGCCATCATTAAAAACTGAAAATCCTCTATGCTGGAAATTTCATTTCCGTCAATAGAAACAATTACATCACCAGGATTAAGACCGCTTCTCGCAGCACTTCCGCCCGGCATTACATATTGAACCTCAAGTCCGCATTTTTTTATTCCATTTCTAAATGTGTGACCGTAAGCCGCAATCCAAGGATGAACGAGTTCACCACCTTTATAAAGAATAGGAAGCTCCTGTTTAAGATACTCAACGGGAAGCGCAAAATTTAAGCCCTGATACCTTGTCATTCCGGCAAAAACAATTGCCTGAACATTCATATTTTTATCAATTATCGGACCGCCCGAATTTCCAGAATTTATTGCCGCATCAATCTGGAAAACATTTCCAAGAGTCATAAGTTTACGGTCAATCGATGATATAATTCCGGAAGTTAAAGTACCTTCAAGTCCAATAGGAGTTCCAATCGCATTTATACTGTCGCCAACGTGCAGAGATTTAGAAGAACCAAGAGACAAAATAAATTCCGGTTCAACTTCAACCTTCAAAAGAGCAAAATCAAGAACCGGATCGTAACCAATAACCTTTGCAGGAATTTTTGTATCCGAATCAGAAAGAAGCTTTATGTAAAGCCGCGAAAAACCTTCGTATTTCGGATTCACCATAGAATCAATTACATGATGATTTGTGATAAGATAGCCGCGTGGATCAATAAAAAAGCCTGAACCAATGATTATATCCGCATATCCCGCCCCTTTGGTAATTTTTACACCGCGGTCTACCCAAATTGTAACGGTTGCATTCATGCATTCACTTATAGTTTTTGGGTATTTTCCAGATTGTACGCCAATGCCCGGTATATCCTGTTCCAAAAGCTGTTCTATAGATTTGGATTTTTGTTTCGAAGAATCAGTTTTCCAGCCTGCATTAACAAGAGATACAAAGTATCGTTTTGCCTCAAAATAATCATTTTCTTCAATTGCCTTGTCCATCTGAACTGCAACATAATCTGCACATTCATTATAAAGCTGCTTATCATCCAAAATAATTGCACGCCACAAGGCTTCAACAGGCTCTTCCAGAAGCCTTTTCTTTATTGCTTCAACTTCAAGAGCAACAATATCAGAGTCAGAAAGATTCAGAGGCTGAGCAACCGACTCCGGCTGCTTTACACTTGCACAGGAACTAAAGAGCAGAACAAAAAAAATGCCGGCAAAAACTGATTTAACTTTCATCAGTCTGCTTCCTTAGGAATAATCCGTAAAAAGTACTGTTTTTCTATACGAATTACAGAAACACGAGTTTCATCATTATTAACGCTTATTAACTTTACGACACCCTGTTCAGGTTTAATTTTAAGTTCATTCATAACAAGATTTTCCAGTTCTTCACTTCCCTGCTCGTCTATCCAGTAAACATCCTGATTCTTTCCTGCAAAAATTAAAACGTCAGAATTTTCATAATTCATTTTTACAGGAATTCCTCCCAAAGAATAAAGCTTAATTCTTGGAAGTCCATTATCATTATAGAAAACTGTTTCTTCCGAAACCGGTTCGTTGTTTATCTTAGGCATACGCGTATAAACGAGATTCCATACACCATTATCATCATCGTCCNNCAATATGAAATTTTTCCACCGGCAGGAAGAAATTCTTCACAATATTCATAATTTGAATTTCCATTCGCATCTATCTGAACCTTTTTAAGATAAATATTTTCCTTTCCGGCTACTTCACTGAAAATTGATGCAATCATATTTTTTTCAGCTTCATCAGAAAAACGTTCGTCAGAGTCAAAAGTTTCAGCAGTTTCAAAAATTCCGTCGTTGTTATAATCAACATATCTTACAAAAGGAAGACCTGTAGAAAAATCGCAGTAAGCATAATTAAAATCACCTTCGTAAAAGCGCGCATTTATAAGCTTTCCGCTGGAAGTTGTATAAGAAACACGTGCATTCTCTCTCTCTGTAACAGGTGTTGAAATTCCAGAAGATTTTTCAATAAGATCGTCCGGTACAGGCTCTACAAGATTGCTTAGAATTTTTACAACATAAAAGTTTAAGCCGCGAGGTTCAAGCACATCCATAGGAACCAGATCATAAGGCTTAAAAGTATAATCATTATACAAAAAACTAAAAGTCAAATTAAATTTATTAAAGACAACTTTCTGAACATTAGGGTATGAATCATAATAAAGTTCGGATGCGTTATCGTTGTACGAAACTGAAACTGGAGCGCCGTAATCACAGCCGGAAGTAAGCTCATAAACACCGTCGTTATTACCGTCATAAGATATATAAACAGGTCTTCCAAGTTCATAACGAATTGAAATTTCATTTTGCAAATCATTATTTTCGTCTATATAAACTGTGCCTTCAAAATTTGCAAGCTTTTCAACAATTTTCTGCTGAACCTCATCAGATGAAACAAGACGGCAAAAATATTCAAGAAGAGAATAGTTTACAGAATTTGATGAAGAATCAAAGAAAAAATCAAATGCTTTATTTTCATCAAAAAGTCCCGTTTCAAGGGCGGCAATTGCAAGCAGAGGATGATTTGTCATATTTTTTGCATCAATAGCCTTTACAAGACGAATTCTTTCTTCATCACCTGCAAAAAAAGATGCATACAGTTCCATAAGAGTCTTTGAGCCGGAATAATCAGGAAGTTTTGCAATATACGAATCTGCAATAGTCTGAACAATTTCTGGGACAACGTAAACTTCGCCAGCATTACGCGCATTAAACATAAAAAGATGTTCAAACATAAAAAATATGTTAGGAAAACGCATGTCAGAAGGATAAAATCTTCTTGCACCGTTAATTCTTACCCGTGCAATGTCCTTTGCTTCTTCTGTACCAATCCTGTAATAATTTTTAATTCGAATAAACTCTGCATCTGCGGAATAAATATAAGGTTCAGAATCAAGCACCTTATTTGACTCTTCAGAATGCCCTGTATCACTCAGCAAATCGGCGTACAGAATTCTTGCCCCGTTTTTAGAATAGCCATGCCAGTTATTCATATCGAATGCACGATTCATTATTGAAAGAACAGAAAATTTTGTATCACCAAGGTTAATTTTCGAAGCCGCTTTTACATATTCAAGATCTGAAATAGAAGAATCATAGGAAAGTCCCTGCTCAGCATTCAAGAGGGCTCCAGACCAGTTCCCGCTGGTAAGATTATTTTCGGCAAGCTTAAGATAGCGCATTGCCGTATTATAATTTGCAACGCCTGCAGAATTCTGCGGAAATGCAAGACCAAAACAACTTATTAAACAGATAAAAAATAAAATCTTTTTCATTTTACAATCCAATCTTTGTAGCCAAAAGCGGCTCCAAAAATGCAAAATACATCCTGATTCTCAGCATCAGTTTTTTGAGCTAAAAGAATCTGCCATCTTATATTCTTCTGAACATGCCAGTCAGAAAAAATATCTGAAACTTTTTTTTGTTTTCCATCCGAAGTTCTGATTTTATCTCCACTTACTGCACTTCGTAAAATAAAAGGATATTCAAAGCCGTAAACAGATTTTTTTATATCCAGAACACCGCACGGAAGCTCAATTTTACAATCTTCTTCTATTATATCAAAAAAACTAAAATCAGTCGGCAGTTTTTCAAACTTTTTTACAAAAAGCTCATCATTTTTTATGGAAAATTCAATATTATCAAAAGTTTTTACACCGCCGCACTTTAATTCAGCCAAAACCGATTTTAAAAACACAAACGGAATTCTTTTTGAAAATCCAATTGAATTGCAGGCTTTTAAGAGAAGCCTGTATTTTACACCATCCATTTGCCGCGTAAAATCAGAAAGTTTTATAACCGCAGCATCATTAACTATTTTTACAGGAACTTCTTCCGTTTGCTTAAGGATAATATTTTTATCCATCAAAGCTTTTTCCCTGCCAAAAAGCAGCGCATCTTTCCAGCCATCAAATTTCTCATTTAAAAGCGGAATCAGATTCAAACGAATATTATTTCTAAGATAAGCATCATCAAGATTCGACTTATCTGTGCGCCATTCAATTTTTTTAGACTTTAAATAAAATTCAATTTCGTCACGCTCAATTCCCAGAAGCGGACGGGCAATAACTGTTCCACAATCATCCAGCTGACGAACATACGGAATACCCGAAAGAGAATCCGTTCCACCACCCTGCAAAAAACGCATCAAAAGAGTTTCAAGCTGATCATTTTTATTATGCGCAAGACAAAGTGCATCAAGTTTATTTTTTTCAGAAAATTTTCTAAAAGCATCATAACGCAAAAAGCGCGCGGCTTCTTCAATACCACAATCCCGTTCGCGGGCATATATTTCTACAAGTCCGCGTTCAAGCTCTACAGACGTAAAATGAATATTGTTTCCAAGCTTTTCAGATAAAGACTTTACAAAATCCACATCACCGCAGCATTCATTTTCAGGCCTTATATTGTGATTCAC
>DEEV01000134.1:22203-23158 GCA_002350445.1 Treponema sp. UBA2869
AAACAGCAGCACCAAGCCGAAAACCAGAAGAACAAGCTTCAAGAGAAATACCACACCGTTCAAGACCCTTTATAACTTTTTTTTCAAAATCACAAAAATCATTCATAAACAAAAAAAGCTGCCCCTAAAGGACAGCTTTATTATACACCAAATAATGGTTGTTATCGAGTGCCGAAAAACAGTGCAATAGAGCACGCCGGCACAAAAAAAATTAGCGAGCTGGTGAAACAGTTACCAATGGAAGTTCAGCATTTGTAAGGATTTCAATTTTGTTACCAAGCTTCAAATCCTTAACGCGCAAAGCTTCACTTACGTTAATTCCAGAAATGTCAGCTGTAACAGTTTCAGGCAAATCAGCAATGCAAGCCTTAATTTTAATTTCGTTGTTGCGTTCTTTCTTAAAACCACCCTTAAGAACACCGGCTGGAGTTCCTGTGTAGTGAATCTTAACCTTCATAACAAGTTTCTGATCAGCATCAGGTGCAAAGAAATCTGCATGCAAAGCCTTGTCAGTGCGGATGTTATACTCAACGTCCTTAATCAATGCAACAAGATCTTTTCCGTCAACTTTCAAAGTTACCGATGTAGTTGGAGTGATATTTCTCCAAACTTTGTTAAATTCTACTTCGTCAACATCGATAGATGTAGCCTCACCTTTTGAATTGTATACAACGGCAGGGATACGTCCTTCTTTGCGAAGATTTTTAGCAGCTGTTTTACCAGTTGTTGTGCGAGTTTTTGCATTAATTGTCTGCTTACTCATTTTCTTAAAGCTCCTTATATCTCTAAAAATATTTGATTATATTATCAAAAAACATGAATTATTTCAAGATATTCAGAGGCTCCCGGCCGCAACAGCGGCCGGTCGGGCTACTACAGGTTCCGCTTCGCTCCAGCCTCCTCGGCTGAACAAGTTCATCCTGCGGTGGCCGCCTTCGACGCCTTTCGTATCCCT
>DEEV01000134.1:23224-33228 GCA_002350445.1 Treponema sp. UBA2869
GTCGCAAACCTCCTGTTTGCTCCTTCCGCGGCGTCTCGCTCGCTAAAGCCGCTCTCCTAGCGGCTTTCCAGAAAAATTGCTCCGCACTGCTCGCAATTTTTCTGCCGCTCTCTCGCTTCGAATCCTGCTGCGTTTCTATATGGCTTTTCTTTAAAACAAAAAAGGAATTCTCCTGTTTGAGAATTCCCTTTTACCTGGGCCGACAGGATTCGAACCTGTGGAATGCGGGCACCAAAAGCCCGTGTCTTACCGCTTGACGACGGCCCAATCAGAATAGATTGACTATATCATATTTTAGTCGTCTGTGGAAGTACCTGACTCCACATGACCGGCATTATACTCTGCAAGAATTTTATCCTGAAGTTCAGTTCTAAATTCAGGGCTAATAGGATGAGCCACGTCCTTGTATTCACCATTTGCAGTTTTTCTGCTTGGCATGGCAATAAAAAGACCGCTTTTGCCTTCAATAATCTTAACATTGTGAACAACAAAGCAGTTGTCAAATGTTACAGTGACATAAGCTCGTAACTTACCTTCATCCTCTACTTTCCGAATTCTCAATTCAGTAATTTGCATAACTTTTTACCTCCGCACAATTACATAACACGTACAAGTTTACAATTCCAAGCAGCAGCAAGCAAATTACTAACGCATTCCGCTTGTTGTCTCAAAGTAAACACACCAAATACTGTAGAGCCGGAGCCTGACATTTCGGCATAACTGCAGCCCGCTTTTTTTAAATCACCAATTGCATTATAAACCGCCGGATAGCGGTTCATAATAATTGGCGTAAATGTGTTTATAAAAGTCCATTGTTCAACAGGATGATTATAAATCAACTCCAGCTGATCAAATAAAGGACATTTTACTTTTATCCCCTTTGCAAAAGCCTCGTCAATCAAAGCATAAGCTTCTTTTGTAGAAGATTTCACATCAGGAAATATCAACAACAAAAATAAATCTTTTCTCGGCTTTATCTTTTTTACAACTTCACCACGTCCGCTAACCAGAGCGCACCCGGTTCCGTCTTCATCACAATGCATGAAAAAAAAGACATCACTTCCTGTTTTTGAAGCCACATACTGCAGCTGTTCAAACGAAAGTTTTACCGAACACAACTTTTCAAGCACCCGCACCAATGCAGCCGCATCGGAAGAACCACCGCCAAGTCCACCTCCGGAAGGTATTCCTTTTACAAGGTTTACATTAACTCCAGAAACCGGACAACCGGCAATTTCGCAAAAAGCCTGATAAGCCGAAGTCAAAGTATTTTTCTCCGGAAGCTTCATCGAAGCACATTCCACAGAAATCCCAGGAACTTCTGTTACCTTAACAATTAATTCATCATATAAATCAATTGTCTGAAAAATACTTTCAAGATTATGAAATCCGTCACCTCTTTCGGGCAGAACATTAAGCCCAAAATTAACCTTTGCATAAGCTTTAGCACAAATTTCACGAATCATTAGTTAAATTATACTTTGACTTTTTTTATATGTCAAAAAAAATGTTTTATTTTGCGAAGTACACTAATTCGTAAGCGATTTTGCCCAAAGGGGCGTTTATTGCCGTTCAACACAACCGCAGACATAAAAAAAGGCGGGTTTCCCCCGCCGTAATATGAAAGTTTATTTTTTTATTGCTTATTCATTGTTCCATTAAATGAATTTGTAGTAAAGACTATTGAACTCCAGTTATTAGTGGTTGAACCACTAGCATTAATGCTTGCACATGATACTGTAATTGTACTACCAGAGATTGAATATGTTCCGTTTGCAGTAGTGTCGACAGAAGAATATCCATTAGTGCTATATTTCTTCATAGTCATACTAGAACCATTACCAAATATAAAGTCAACATATATTGTTGATGCTGAACCTGTAACAGTCGATGTCATTTCACCTCTGTATGTTTTACCAGAAATAGCCGTAGGTGTTGATCTGCTTCCTGAACCGCCTGAACTGCTGTCAGAAGAGCTTGCATTTTAACAGCCTGCAAATGCACATGTCAATGCAACTAATGCAATGATTGTTGTAAGTTTTCTTAAACTTTTCATAAAATTCTCCATAGATTTTTTTTGTAAATATCTTACGTAATATTAATCTATACCAAGATATTTACCGCTAAATTATATATACTAATATTTTAGTTATCTCAATATAAACATACCAAAATAATGGTATTGTTTAATTATGTTTAGGGAGAATCTTAAAGACATAATTGAATACAAAGGATTACGGACAAAGGAATTATCTGCAATCACAAAAATCAACAAAAGAACCATTGATTCATACCTGGACAGCCGCGCTGTTCTTCCAAACGCTGAAGTTGCCGTAAAACTTGCAAAAGCTCTTGGAACAACCGTAGAATTTCTTGTTACAGGAGAGGATTCTGTAAATCACGAACAGAAGCTTTATTCAGATTTTGAAACCTATCGCAAATACAGAAAAATCGTAAATGAATTAGACACTCTTTCCCCTGAACTATTAAAATCAATAGAAGCAATGATTCACAGCGCTGCCGAAACAGCAAATAAATAATTTTAATTCAAGCCCTGTACAAAAAAAAATATAAAGGCACCGCAATGTACCTGACAGTCATTATGTACAGTAATTTTTTTTCTCAAATTTCGTTTCATTTTTCTGAAAACTAGTTGACAATAAAAAGAGTGTAATTTAAATTAACAGTCGGGTTTGTTGCCCCCTATTCTATATTTTTCTGGAGTTATTTATGTTAGCCGAATCTGAAGTTGAAGATTTTGAAATGTCACTGTCGTATGATGATGATTTTGATGATTTTGATGATTTTGACGAAGAAGATGACGACGATTTTGATAACTACGAAGAAGATGATGAAGAAATAGACGAATTTGACGATGATGCCGACCTGTATTATGACGACGTTTTTAAGGAAGAAGAAGACGTTGATGAACCTTACGATGATATTGAAGAAGAGGACGGCTATGGTTCATTCAGCAGTTCTGATGGCGATGAACTTTTTGATGACTACGAATAAGAATTTTTAGAAGAATAAAAAATACCCCCCGTTACATTGAGCAAACGGGGGGTTATTATTTTAAAGCGGATTAATCATTACAAATCAATTTTTTCACCGGCATGCCAGAGTTTTTCCAAATCATAAAAACTTCTTGCCTGCTCAGACATAAGATGCACAACAATAACGCCAAGATCAATAAGATTCCAGTCATCTCCATCCGGACTTTTTCTGTTTGTCGTATGAATTTCAAGATCATTCTGCTTGATATAATCTTTAATCTGCTTACAAAGTCCCTGACACTGAGCTGAACTGGTTACTGTCGCAATAACAAAATAATCAGTCCAGGAATTCAGCTCAGATACATTAAGAAGAACTACATCGTCTCCTTTTCCATCCATAATTAATTTTGCAATTTCAACTGCTTTTTCTTGTGTTGTTTTCATTTACTTTGAACTCCTAGGAACAACATAACGTCCATTAAAATCTTTTCCAAGAATAATCGTAAAATCCACACTGGCTTCTGCCGAGCTTGCTTCAAGATCAAGCACTGCACTTTCTTCCTGGATATTTGTACAGTGAATAAATTCACCTATCATTTTTGCAACTTCGGCATTTCCAATATGGTCTATGATTATTGTCTGCTCGTAATCGTTACGGTCAGCATTTACAGCACTAAGTACATCATAGCTTGCATTCTGGAAATAAATCGAAGTATTGCGGGCCAATCCCTGAATCTTGGTACCGTTTTGAATTTCAAGAACATACACACGACTCGAAAGGGAACCATCTGAACTCATAAGCATATTAGTAGTCTGCTTTACAGCCTCTTTAATAAACTCTGCATTGTTCAAAGGCATCAAAAACTGCTCGCCTTCTACGTTTCGCAACGAACCTGTAATAGACTGCCTTATTATTGATTCAGAATCAATCTGGCATATTTCCTTAATCAATGAATATTTTTCTTCTGGCGAAACATTTGAAATAAACATTTTTGAAAAAACATTAAAATTCTTCTTATCTGCTATCAAAAAGCGCTTATCGCACAATGCTGTAATAAAAGCAGCCATAACATTCTGGTAGCGTTCCTGAAAATCAGATTCCGTTTCATCAGATAGCCTGTAATGAACATAAGAATTAATTTTATCGCCATCAAGATTTACGGAACCCGAAGGCAAAAGCCATCGCTGTCCTTCTTCTGAAATTTCATCAATAGGCTCTGAAATAAAAATTCTAAGACCGCCAAGATAATCTGTAAACTTAATAAAATCATCAAACTTAATGACAATATAAAATGGAAGCTTTAATGCAAGCAGTTTTTCTACTTCCTGAACATAAGCATTAACACCAGCTTCTTTGTAAACAGTTTTAAGCTTATCAACACGACCAAGCGTACGATATATTGCACCTGTATGTCCCGGCAAATTTATAAGCGCAGCCCGTTTTGACGATGGATAATAAATGAGAACACTTGAAAAAAGCACGCCCGAATCTTCATCTTCGACTACAACAAGAGAACGAATTACCTGATTCTTTTGTATAATTTCTTCAACAGCATTTGTCTTGAGAGAAAAAGAAAATCCAAGAGAAAGTGAAATTACCATAACAACAATCAGGGCAATAAAAATAATCCCCTTTTGTTCATCTCTAATTCTTTTCATTTAAAGATCCTATCAATTCCTGAGTTTCTGGAGCTACTTTTTTACCTTTCGCTCCAAGATATTCAACACTTTCATTTAATACTGTAAGAAGCATTTTATCCAGATTCAATTTAAAAAGTCGTTCTAAATATTCATCTGTAACATGCTCTCTTCCAGGTTCAATTTTATCTGCAATATAAAGACACTTTGCAAGACTGCACATTCCTTTTTGTCCGAACGTATGAACTGCAACCGCCTGCAAAATATCTTCATCAGAAATTCCAAAATCTGCTCTGAGCATAACTGCGGCTGCCCTTCCGTGCAAAAGTGCCGTTTTTTTCATTTCCAGCTCAGAAATTTTATGACCGTCTTTTGAAGCATAATAAATCATCTTTTCTTCTGAAAGATTTTTACACATATCATGTGCAATGCCGGCAAGATAACCTTTTGATTCATCAAGACCGTAAAGACGGCAAAGTCTTGCACACATCTTTGCAGTGCGAACGGAATGCTCATAACGAGATTCAGAAACATTTTTACGTGCAAATTTATCTATTTTTTCTGTAATGCCAAGATAGTCAGCCATAATTTTAATTTATGTAAAGTTTTTCCCTTTCAATATACTCAAAAACAGAAACCGGTACAAGATATCTAAAACTGTTGCCGGCAGCAGCCCTGAATCTTATTTCTGTGGAAGAAACCGGAATTTCCGGGAAATCTGCAATTTTACAAGGATACCCGAATTCTTCAAGCGTAAATTTCTTTTTAAAATCACCTTCATAACTGTTTGACGGTATATTTTTTATTTTTTCATCAGAAAGATTTTCTGCACGCGCTGTAACAACTTCGGCCCGAGGGAAAATAATAAAATCAGCTAAAGAAGCAATTTTATCAGGATTTTTCCACTTATAAAATTCCGAGGCAATTTCTTCGCCCATAACAAGCGCAAATTTTCCATCAAGAACTTTTTCAAACTTTGTTTTAAGATATTCAAGAGTGTCGCAGGTATATGAAACACCGCCACGCTTTATTTCACAGTCTTCAGCTTCAAAAGCTCCGTTTCCATCGGCTGCGCAAAAAGCCTTTATCATTCCAAGCCGATGTTCTGCAGAAATACATCCTGCAATTTCCTTGTGAGGAGCAATAAAAGTTGGGACAAACAGCACTTTATCATAGCCGTATTCCTTTACAAGAGTTTCAGCAACCGTTGCATGCCCTATATGAAGAGGATTAAAGCTTCCACCGAAAACTGCAATTTTCATCTAAACAGACAGCTCCTATTGTTCGCTTCCTGGATACTGAACATCATCATCATCAAAATCAAAGCCATTTCTGTCTGACATAAAAGAATTCTGCTTTTCCTGAGCTTTCTTTTCTTCTATAACCTCTCGCAGACCATTTTTATTAACAAGCTCAATGATTGAATGCTGAGCATCTTTCATTCCACGGCCCATCATAACAGAAACAGGAATTACTTTTGTAGCAGGTTCAAATTTTTTAAGTTTATCCTGAACTTCTACAGCGCGCTCAAAAGCACCTTCCACGTCAATTTTGTTGCATAAAACAATACGAGGCTTTTCCATAAGTTCATCAGAATAATTCTTAAGTTCATTGCACAAAGTTTCGTAAGCACTAAGATAATTATCGTCTGAACAATCAATCATAAAAATAAGGCAGGATGTTCGCGTAATATGTTTAAGAAAAGTATCGCCAAGACCTAAACCTTCGGACGCTCCTTCGATAATTCCAGGAATATCTGCAATTATAATATCGCTTTCTTCATCAACACGAAGAACTCCAAGATTCGGGATAATGGTTGTAAAAGGATATGGAGCGATTTTTGGACGAGCATTTGTAAAATATGTAAGTAAAGATGATTTTCCTGCATTTGGAAAACCAACAAGGCCAACGTCCGCCATTATGGAAAGTTCAAGCTTTAAGAAACGGATTTCACCTTTTTGTCCAGGATTTGCATGTCGCGGAGCCTGATTTGTAGAACTTTTAAAATGAACATTTCCCCAGCCGCCATTTCCACCTTTCAGAAAAACAAATCTTTCGTCACCTTTTGCAGTAGAAAAATCATAAATAACTTCATCAGTTTCTGCATCTCGGATTGTTGTTCCCGGAGGTACTGGAATTACACAATCTTCTCCATCAGCACCAAATCTATTCCATCCCTGTCCGTCTCCACCATTTCTTGCTTTAAAGCAATGCTTATGACGAAGATTAGCAAGTGTCCTTAAATTACGTTTTACACAAAAAATAATGTCACCGCCCTTACCACCGTCGCCACCGTTAGGACCGCCATGAGGAATATACTTTTCGCGACGGAAAGCAACACAACCGTTTCCGCCATTTCCAGAGCGAACTTCTATAACCGCTTCATCTGCAAAACCTATCATAAAGTCTCCATCGGTGGATAAACTTCGACAGTCTGTGTAACCGCGCCGATACCACCAAAAAAAAAGCCCGGCGAACATTGTCAAACCGGGCATTATATTCAGCAAGAACTGAACTTATTTTGCAGCTTCAACAGAAACAACTTTGCGGTTATTTCTTTCACCGTAAACTACTTTACCGTCTGAAACAGCAAACAAGCTGTCATCACCGGCTTTCATTACGTTTTTACCAGGATGGAACTTTGTTCCGCGCTGCTTTACAATAATTGAACCAGCTGTTACTGATTCACCGGCATATTTTTTAATACCCAAATTCTTTGGATTTGAATCGCGTCCGTTTTTTGCACCAGATCCACCACGTGTTCTTCCCATAGTAATCTCCTATTTTAACGTATATTAAGCAAGTGTGATTGAATCAACACGAACTTTTGTGTACTGCTGTCTGTGTCCAATAAGACGATGATAATCTTTCTTTGACTTGTACTTGAATACCAGAACTTTCTTATCGCGGAAAGAATCTTCAACAACAACAGTTACTTTTGCACCTTTAACATAAGGAGTACCAACACTGATTTTGTCGCCATCGCTTACCAAAAGAACTGTATCAATGTCGATTTTTGAACCCTGTTCAGCATCAAGTTTATCTACAGTAAGAACTGTATCCTTTTCTGCTTTGTACTGCTTGCCTTTAAATTCAATGGTTGCGTACATATAATACCTCTATTAAATTAATTCATTTACAGACGCCCTGTGCAGCGGAATAAGGAAACAGAATCCGTCCTGCAAAAGACTGGCACAAAGACCGGCTTGCGGTATAAAACGGGGATTAAACACCACTACACCCAAAGTCTAAATACGTATCAAAAAATATATCAGAAATGCCTTTTTTATGCAATAGCGCATTTTTCATTTTTAAGAAATCACGAGCCAGTTCCGTCATATTTTCTGGCGCCATAAATCCAGAACTTGCAGCTTAAGAAAAAGAAAATAAGTCCAATTAACGGCGAGAGCCACGATAGCAGAGGAACATTATCAGAACGAAGCAACACAAGAGAAGGATAAAAAGCAATAAAGGCAATTGGAATTACAAAAGTAAAAATAAACCTGAATACCGTATTAAAAATACTTGCAGGATATTTTGCATAATCCTTAAATCTGAACATAATAACCATAATATAGCCGGAATTCTGAATCCAAAAGCAGGTTGCAGCAGCAAAATTCATAATAGAAATCATAAAAAGAGAAGCGGCAAGCAGAAACAGCACAGTCTGAGCGACGGTTATAAAAGTTACAGGAATTGCAAGGTGATTCCAGGCATAAATTAAAGTTCCAAGCCCAAAGCAGAATTGTCCGATTCCCTTTACATCAAAAACTTCCGAAACAAAATAGAAGAAAATGTTTACAGGTCTGAAGCAGTATTTTATAAAATCACCGGATTTTACCATCATGCGCAAATTCCAGTTATTGTCAAAAAAGCACTGTAAAGGAGTAAGCGCAATAAGCGAAAATCCATACATAAACAGCATTTCGTACATAGTCCAGCCATTAATCGAAGGAAAATTGCTGAACAGAATATAAAAAGTTACAAATCCGACAATATTTGAAATTATCATTCCTAAATTTGAAATAATAAAATCAGCACGATAACTCATTTTACTTTTCAAGTCCTGAATCAGGATTTTTCTATATAGCTTAAGGTAAAACTTTAAGCCTCTTTTCTCTGTAAAAAACATAAAACTAACCTCCATTTACCGTAATTTTTTTTAATGAAACGCTCCAGAATGCAGAACCGGCTAAATATAAAATTAAACACCACGCCAGCTGAAGCAAAAGCATATGTGCCAATCCGCTTTGAATAGTATAGCCGGGCTTTTGAAGCAAAATACTGAGCGGTGTATCATAAATACAGCGGAAAGGAAGATACTGAACTATAGTTCGCAACTTTTCCGGAAAAAAAGCGAGAGGAATGGAAGCACCTGAAAGCAGCAGAACAATACACTCTTTTACCATATTTATGCCCCATGTTGATTCAGTGTAAAGACATATAGTTGCAACAATCATATCAATAGAAAAATTGATATATAAAGCCATAACAACAGAAGCCGCAAAAAAGAAAAGATTTAGGCCCACTGAAATACTTCCATGCGTTAAAAAATTTACAATAACGAAGGTTGGCAAAAAAGTCAGGAAAAATGACATTATATTTTCGCCAACAAGCGACCAGAAATAATAACGTCTGAAATTCATTGGTTTAAGAAGCCTTAAAACTATTGCGCCAGATTGAATTTCACGGCTCATTTCCCACACCAGAAAAACTTCCAGGAAATTAAAAAGTGCGGTAGCAAGTACAAGATAAACCAGCGTATCATTTAAAGTCATTCCGTTTACAACATCAGTTCCGGAACTGGCATAAATTGACTTCCATAAGAAATAAATTAAAACCAGATAAACAAGATTTCCAAAAAGTGTAACAAAGGTTCCAAGTCTATAATGAAGTTTTTCAATCATTCCTAGCCTTGCAAGAGCAAGATATCTTTTTACATTCATAAGAAACACTCCTGCTATGCGCTGACACCGCGTGCTGCAGCATTGCCATAAATCTTTTTGATAACTTCTTCTGTAGAAATATCCTGCAGCTGAATATCCTTTACTCCACCGTTTTTCTGATAATCAGAAATTACAGACATTACATCGGTTTTAGATTCATCAACAACAATTTCCTTCCAGCCGGAACCTGCAAGATTTAAACGCAAAGTTCTGTATGAACCAAAATAATGCTTAAGGTGTTCAATATCGTTATCATAAATCATACTGCCATGGTCAATTATTACAATCCGCTGACACAAAGCATCAACATCTCCCATATCATGAGTTGTAAGAATAACAGTTGTCTTTTTTTCTTTATTCAAACCTTTAATTAATTCACGAATTTTTGCCTTCATTGCAACATCAAGACCAATTGTAGGTTCAT
>DEEV01000134.1:33287-37719 GCA_002350445.1 Treponema sp. UBA2869
GACATCTGGCGAACCGGCTTATGCAAGAGATTTCCGATATCTGCATACTCCTGGTAAAGTTCAAGCATTTTGTTGTAATCTGCAGTCGGAATCAAATAAATTTCTTTAAGCAGCTTAAATGACTCTATTAAAGGAAGCGCCCACCAGAGCTGGCTTCGCTGACCAAAAACAACGCCGATATTTTCTGCATTGCGGCTTCTGTTTTTATATGGTACAACTCCGTTTACAAAAATTTCTCCCCTTGTTGGTTCAAGAATCCCGGTCATCATTTTGATTGTAGTTGATTTTCCAGCCCCGTTCGGTCCAAGGTAACCTACAATCTCTCCAGACTTTATTGCAAGGGAAATATTATCAACGGCAGTTACAGTTTTATAATCGCGGGAAAAAAGGTCCTTAATACTGCCTTTTAAACCTTCATGTCTGTTCAAAACCTTAAATTCCTTAACAACATCTTTAAGAACAATAGCATTTTCTTCTTCCATAGCTAAAACCTCCGGAACACAGATCTTTTGATTTGTAAATTTTATGCAGAGCATATTCTGCGCAAAACCTTAATGCAGATTCTTCAGAATAAAACTCTTGTTTTTTTACATAATCAAAATTATAATCTGAAATATAGTGTAAAAAAATCATCAATTTTACATATTTTTATAACTATTTTACACATCAAATGTAATATTGTTATAATAATTAATAGATTTTGAGGTTATTTATGTATGAATCACGACGCGGAATAATTGTAAAAAGAAACGATGGTTCCGAAATTGTAAATTACAATGAAGATTCATTTCCTTCGTACATTCACGATGGCTATATTTATCATGGATGTTCATGGGAAAGAGTTCCTCACTATCATGAAGATGTTGAATTTATTTCTGTTTATTCCGGAGCAATGGGGTATTCAGCAGGAGGAACAAATATTCAGCTTAAGAAAGGTGACACGCTTTTTGTAAACTCAGGCACAATCCACTGGTCGTTTTCTACAACCGATAGTGTTACACGATATTATCTTGCAGTTCTGCATCCGAGAATCATTTATTCAAGTTATGCAGTTGAAACAAAAGCTGTAAAACCAATAATAACAGATAAAAGCGTTCCATTCATTCATATTAAAGCAGAAGATTTTGATGCCTCTGCAATTCAACATATTTTGCAGAATATGTGTAAAGATGAAAACGAAATAAACGAATTTTTAATAACAAAACGATTTTTTGAGCTCTGGGATATTATTATGTACCGTTTTACAGATACTTACAGAGTTCACATAAGTCATATGGAAGATACAGACGGCCATAGTAAAAAGTTAAAAGCAATGATGATTTATATTGACGAGCATTACAAAGAACCTGTAACTCTTAAAGACATTTCGGAAGCTGGCTGTGTGAGCCAGAGCCTTTGCAATCAGATTTTTAAGAAACTTACAGAAAAATCTCCAATAGAATATCTTATGCACTATCGAAGCAGAAAAATTGCAGATTTACTGCAATCTGGAAATATGAATATGAGCGAAATTGCAGAAATTACGGGTTTTTCAAGTGCAAGCTACATGGCAGAAACTTTTAAAAAATTTTATAAAATGTCACCTAGAGATTTCAAGAAAAAGTCCCCGTCAAATTAATATAATACGCTCTTTTAATGACATAAATTTAACGAAGTTTAAGACTCTCAAAACCACCATTAAAGGGCATTTTGATAAAATTTAATGCAATCATCTTTTTATATGAAAATTACTTTCGCTTTCTATTAAATAAAAGAACAATTCCAAGAGAGAGGAAATTTGAAAGAACGATTCTTATAATCTGAAATTCATCTGTTCCAGTTGTACTTACAACGTGCAAAAAGTTTCCAATAAAATTATTAAAAAAATGCTCAGAAATGCCAACCCAGAGAACACCTGTCATGCTTACACAAAGCCCCCATTCAATTGCAAGAATTCCTGCAAGCACAACATACCCCACAGCAAATACAGCTGCCTGAACAACAGACATTTGGCCATCGTAAACACCAAGAACACACAATACAATGTGCCAGATTCCAAAAAGAAATGCCTGAAGATAATTTCCTGTTTTAAATCCCCATCGGTCAGAAACAGTTTTAAGGATAAAACCACGGAACATTCCCTCTTCTGCAAGAACGTTTATAATATTAACAATCACACATATAATAAGAGTTACAGCAGAAAGACTTACTTCAGAAGTTGCACCGGACAAGCCAAAATTAGTAATATACATTGACAAATGCGGATTTTTTCCCTGAAAACCAAGCAGTAAAACTTCCAGAGCATAAGAAACTGCAAAAGTAAAAATTCCAAGTCCAAAACCACAGCCAATATACTTAAAAACAGACTTATATCTTAAACCAATATCCGAAAGTTTTAGCCCGCAGATTTTCATAGCAATCAAAGTTGCAATAATACAACAGATTTTTGTAATTACATTGTCAGCAATAATAGTCTGATCAGTACGTATTATAAAAAATTCAATATATTTTATTATTGAAGTGATTAAAAAAAGAAGCGTAATAATTTTAACTATCTGTTTTTTTGATTTATAAATTTGTGTTTCCATATATTCTCCCATAAAAATTCCACGTTAATGCGCGTTCAGAATGAAAATCATTTCAAAAGTTTTGAAATTTCTTCTTCCCAGTTTCTGCTCCATTTTACATTCTGCATAAAAATAATAGATGTTAAGCCCTGAACAGACGCCCAGATTCTAATTATATCAAGTTCTTTTTCGTAGTCAGAAAACTCTGGTTTTTTTTCATTNNTAAATTGAGCATAAATCCTTAAGGATTTGAAAAGGCTTAAAATTGTTTGCATCTGTGCTTTTAAAATCAAGATTTACATGGATATATCCACGCGAAAACAAAAAAGTAAAATATTCTGGATTTTCAATAAAAAAAGAAATGTATGCAATACCAAGAGCAATGATTTTCTTCTCAATATCATCTGAAGTTTTTTTAAGGGCATTTTCCAGGTAGCAGGTAAAGGATTCTTCTACATATTGTTTTATAGAATTTACCATTTCTTCCTTATTTTTAAAATGCGCGTATGGAGCGGCCATGCTGACACCGCATTTTTCTGCAATTTTTCTCATGGACAAGGAAGCTTCCCCTGATGTATTAATCATTTTGATGCCCTCTTCTATAAGAGCATTCCTTAAATCTCCATGGTGATATTTATCTGACATGTTTGAGCATTGCCTCGATTACTAAATCATTTTCTTCCCACAACGGTGAATGGGCTGAATTATAAAAAGTATAGAATGATTTTTCAGGAGCTTCAAGTTTATCAAAAAGTTCTTTTGCAAGAGTCGGAGGACAGGTATAATCATAATAACCGCAAAGAAAGTAAACTGGAATCTTACAGGGGGTGTCGGCTTCCGGACAATAACTGCTATAAGCTGATTTTGAACACAGAATTTTTCCCTTCCAGTAGTTGATTTTTTCCTGGAATGTATAGCACTTCGCAGACAGCTGCTTAAAAAAAATATCTTTTGCATCAGAACGCATTTCCCGGGTTGTTGCACAACCAGCACTAAGTAAAACATTTTCCCATTTAGCAGCAATATTCTTTTGTTTTTTGATTTCGAATTCGCCATTTTCTGTATAACCGGCAAGTTCATTCATCTTTTTGAGCGCTTTTTTATTTCCTGTTTTTTCAAAAACAGTTTTCATAAAATTATAGCCTTCTTCGTAGCGCTGAATTCCGTTTGTACAATTTTGTCCCATTCCAAAGTAACAGTAAAAATCTTCTGGCGCGGTTTGTGCAAGGTAAAGTCCAAGATTTGTGCCACTGGAATGAGCCATCAAATATATTTTTTCTTTGTGATATTTTGACTTCAGGTATTGAGCTACCTCGCCGGCATCTGCTGCAAGACGCTCCAAAGTGATTTCTTCCGGCTTAATTTTTTTGTTATAAGAAAGTCCCTCACCAATGTAGTCCCAATAGCAGACCGTAAAGTGTTCAGAAAGCTTATTTGGATACTGGTTTGCATAAACCTCATTAAGCCAAATTTCCGGAACTCCAGGACCACCAGAAATAAATAGGAGCACGGGATTGTTTTCATCAGTTGAGGTAATAAACATTCCGTTTTTTGCGCCGTTTATTTCTACACAAAGTTTTTTTGTATTTTCAAGGCCTATCGCTTTTTTTTCTGTTCCATTAACAAGATTTTCACAACCTGTCATATTCATTACTCCTATAAAAAATACCATGCTTAAAATTATTTTACGCCCCTCCCTCAGTGAAACAACACCCATGGATCTTTTTCGCAAAGCAGACTTTATCAATTTGATTCTCCTTTTTATATGCAAATGAAGAAATGCAAACCTAACAGTGTTAAGTTATATAAATAAATATAACAAACAATCTTAACACCGTCAAGATGAATATAAAAAAAATATTTTGATTTTTTTCAGCGCAATTTCT
>DEEV01000017.1:0-4889 GCA_002350445.1 Treponema sp. UBA2869
TTATAGCAAAGCGCAAGTTCCAAATGAACTTTGTAAGCTCTGCGACTTAATTTTCACTTAAATTATATCAATTAAGTAATTTTTTTACTATTTCATAAATGCCATCTTTGTAATTTTCATCATAAAGATACGAATAAATTACAGTATCGGCAAAAAGTGAACGACCATAATTGCGTGTTTCTGCATAAGGAACTGTTTCAAGAAACAAATCCATTGGCAGCGAAGTCTTTTTTCCAAATTCTGAAAGAGAACTTTGCTTCCAGCGGCGTACGCGTGTAATGCCCGCATTGTACGAAAGAAATGCCGTAAGATAAGAATCGTCGCAGCGCGAAAGCAGATGTGCAAGATAGTAGCTTCCAAATTCAATGTTGATTTTTGGGTCTTCCAGAGAATACTCTTTATACTTTAGCCTTCTTGCAATTTCTCCGCCCGTAGATTCCATAAGCTGACAAAGTCCAACCGCACCTGCCGAGCTTACAATATCCGGATTAAAATAACTTTCGTTTTTAATCAACGAATAAAATGCATACATCATTATTTCATTCTTTTCCGTTGACTCTTTAACATATTCTCGGTAATTATCGGGGTACATCAACATAAGGTTTTTTTCTGATATTTTCTGATTTCTAAGCCTGCTGCTTCTTGTAATAATTCTCAGGCTCTGATCCAGATAATCATCTGTTCCTGTTGAACATTTGCGCAGAAAATCTGCAATAAAACAGCTTGTCTCCGGCGAAATTTCTTTGTAATGTGCCTGCCAGAACGGAAAAATCAATTCTGGAAAACCAAAATACACATAACCTTCTAAAAGAATTTCGGCATCGCGATTCACCTTTAATTCTGCACCGGCTGTTCCCGCCTTATTCTGATGAACCGGCGTAAATATTTTTTCTGCAAATTCGTCGTAAGGTAAATTTAGTCTGTATGCGGCAAGAATATTATAATAGGGATTATTCCCCGCATTTAAGCTGACTGTAAAAGCGTTTCTGGCCGCAATTTCTCTTTGAATATTTGAATTATCTTTTATCTGCTTTGTCTGATCGATATCTATAAGATTTTCCTGCAAAAAACGTCCGTAAATGTACGAAATTTGCGCAACAGTTTCGTTCGAAGCATAATCTTTAAGTAAATTATAAAGTTTTCCAAAACTGTTTATCTTTCCAGAAGCAATCAGGCTTGTTACAAGAGTTTCAAAAAAATCATCAAAATACGTAGAATCAGAAATTTCCTTTGCATATTTATCAATACAGTCCAAAATTGAATCAATAGAAAGATTGAGTGATGTATTAAAAAGATACCAGAGCGCGTTATCCTTTTGTTTTTCATTTGCGGCCGTATTTACCGCAGAAACAAAGCAGGCATAAGCCGTAGAAGATTTTGCTTTTTCATAAAGACGGCCTGCATAAAACCAGAAATAATATTCCAGCGACGTTCCTTTATTCTTTTCTGCAAGATTCTTAAAAAAAGCGGCATTTTTAGCAAATTCTGTGCTTCCGTAAAGACAGGCTTTGCCAATGTCAGAGGCAAACTGCTGTGTAAATTCAATTTCACCGGAATTTATATAATCTAAAAGCTTGGTGGCATTTTCGTAAGTAAAAGTATAATTTCGTTTGTAAAGTTCTATTCTGAACAAAACCGCAAATTGAACCGGCGGAAGTTCAATTTCGTTTTCTGTCTGATTCTGCTTGCTAAGCTGCTCTTTAAGCTCGGGCATTATAACATCGCGGAAAAACTGATAATGCTCTGTTGAAATAGGGCGGCATGAAAACCATTTCCAATATTCCGCATTATAGGATGAATCGTTTCGTTTTTTAAGTGCTTCTAAACGTGCTTTTATTAGTGCATTAGAATCATCTTCGATGCTGCTTTTCTTTGTAATTTCAATAACTTTGCCGTATTCTTTGGAAGTAAAAAACTGTATTGCGGCAACTTTTACAGCCTCAGCATCATTGTATTTCTTTAAAAGTTCAAGACAGGCTTTGTTTTTTTCCTGAAGCGTTCCAATTTCGCACAACTTTTCCATGCTTTTGCGGGCACAATAATAAGAACCTTTTTTTGCACATTTTTTTAAATTAAGGTATGCCGATTTTTCGTTGCCATTGTTCAGCTGCGAAAGGGCAATAAAATAAAGTGAATCGGAACCAAATTTCTTTTTTGCGTCACTTGCAGTACACCCTGCGCTGGCTAGAGAAAGTAAAAATACAACTAAAGCTATAAAATACTTTTTTAACTGGCAGAACCGCATTTAAGTCTCAATATTATTCTGCCGGAATTACGATTGTTGTACCAGAAATTATATAATCAGGATCTTTTATTCCATTGTAACGTGCAATGTATTTATAGCGCCATGGATTTTTGTAGTAAGTATCTGCAATATCCCAGAGAGTGTCACCCCACTTAATTTTGTGAGTTACGCTCTTTGGTTTTTCCTGTGCTACAGGCGGCTGTTCAGGAACAACTTCTTCTGCCTTTTCAACAATAACAATTTCGTCTTCTTTTGCAGGAGGAACTGCCGGTTTTGCTGGTTCTTTTTCTGGTTCTGCCGGTGCAGTCTGTTCTGTAACCGCTGGAGCTGCATTTTTTGCAGGTTTTTTAAACAGATTATATTTTGAAGGAATTATAAACAGGATAAGCGCCGTTGCAATAAGACAGATAATTGCGCAAATTATGCAGATAATAACAGGTCTCTTTGTCTTTTTGTGAATTTCTTCTTCGTCGTCAAAGCTTGAATCTGATTTTCCAAGCTCGGTTTCTTTATCGTAAAGGCCTGTAAAACTAAGTCCGTTTCCAGAAGAAGCCGGTGTATCATCAAGATCGTCAAAATTAAAATCGTCGTCTTTCATTTCTGTATTTTCCTCTGATAAATCAGAATTAAATTCATCGTCATCAAAATCCGGCAGGTCAAGATTTTCTTCTGTTGCAGCAGTTTCTGTTATGTCTGCTTCTGTTGTATCAGCGGTGTCGCCAAAGTCTGGCAAACCAAAATCATCTGATATTGTTTCGTCACTGCTTTCCGATAAAGTCTGTTCTGTTGATGCAGTTTCATCTCCAAAATCAGGAAGAGCAAAATCGTCAGAAATAGTTTCATCGCCAGTTTCTGTAACAGTTTCAGCTGTAGCATCAGATTCAATAGTTTCGCTAGATTCAGAAGATTCATCAAAATCTGGCATTGCAAAAGTGTCTTCTGCCGGAACGTCTGATTCAACAGATTCTTCACTTACAGCTGGCTCATCATTTACTGCAAACTCTTCAGTAAAATCCGGAAGTCCGGAAGCAAAATCTTCTTCATCAGCTACTGTATCTGTTGCGGCTGGTTCTGATTCAGTTGTGTCGCCAAAATCAGGCATGCTGAAATCATCAGAGATAGTTTCATCACCAGACTCTGTAACAGTTTCGTCGCCTGCAGCAGGCTCCTCTGTATTCATTTCAAGAGTTTTATCATCAAAAAGTTCTGTTTCGTCTTTTTCGCGCAGAGCGGCAGCAGCGGCAAGAAGTCCACCACCAGCCGCAAGGCCAGCCACGGCGGCACTATTGTCCGAATTTTCTTCATCTTCAGAAATGCCATATTCATCAGTTTTAAGGCGCTCTTCCATAGTTCTGGAAACAAGCGAAATTGTTGTATTGCTCTGATTTCCTGTTTCCGGATCTACAATTTTTGCAGAAAGCTGATTTTCATCATCAAGAGAAATAATAAACGAAATATCAGGTTCGCCGTTAGGATGTGCAACCATATTTTCAATTTGCAGAGAGTCTACATATTCGGCATCTTCCATAGAACAGTCGGCAGAACGGTACAAATCAACCATAATTTTTGTCTGATTGTTATGAGCCGTAGTTAAATTCAAAGTTTTTTCAGAAGGTTTGCCTTCCTCTAAAACAGGATAAAAAGAGCCGTCTGCAAGCTTTATACCTATAGTTTTCACATTATTCTCCTGATGGCAAAATTCACACCAATTCTATTATACATCGTTTTTTCATAATCGTCAAAAAAACTACTTTGCTTACATAATCCGGCCGTAAAACTTATCTAAAATTACAGCGGGCTTGTACGAAAGCTTTGCCTTGCGCAGGCCTTCCACGCCCAAATCTTCTTCGCGGTTAAAATACAAAAAAGACCCCTGCGATTTAGCAAAAAGATTGTTTATCATTGCGTAGACGCCGTTTGCCTCGTGTTCAAAAACAGCTTTTTCAAAATGCACGTCTAGTACTTCCGGCGAAACAGGAGTTGCAAGTGTCATTGCCACCGGTTTTTGCTCGATATAAAGCACACCGCCGCAAAGCTTCAAAAGTTCGGCGTTTTCAAGAGCCGTTTTTACGTAATCGCGTTCTTTTATAATATAGGGATTCTGAGGTTCGTTTTTCTGATTAAACCAGGCTTCTTCGACGACAAGAATATCGCTGGCAATGTCGTTCTGCGGAAAAAGCTTAAACGACCAGCTGTCGCCGTAAGTATGCAAAAAGCGCAAAATATGATTGCGTTTTTTCTGAAACAAAGTGCCGCCAAGTTCCGCAAGGTTTTTCTGAAGGTAAAGGTAGTCGCTGTCGCCGCGGTTAGAATTCCAGGTGATTTGCATGGGCGGAAAGTGAGTGGCGAGCGTCTGAGCAATTTTATTCTTTTGCTCCAGAGTACAAAAACAAAAAGCAGGCTCAAAACCTTCTTCTTTTGATTTTTCAATTATAAACTCAAGCGCTTTTTTAAGTGATTCATCATCAGACGAACCTGTTTTAAGTGAAAGCGGAAAACCCCATCCCGTTCTACTGTCAGATTTATTTATGGAAGCTACATTCTTTTCATTTTTATCGCTGCAAAAATAGCGCAAAAGCATATTTTCGTGAACAAACAACTGTATATTGCCTTTTGACTGCAGAAAAAAAAGATTCCCCAGAGC
>DEEV01000017.1:4899-5091 GCA_002350445.1 Treponema sp. UBA2869
CATCCAAGCGCCCCTTGCGTATCCAGATTCTGCTTCAAAAATTCAACACCTGCATTATCCAGTAAAAATTCCATAAGTTAAAACTATACAATTTTCCGCCCGAATTCAAGGAAAAACCAATTAATTGACTTAGAAGAAGCATTTGAAGATGCTGATCATAAATAATTTTTTAAAAATTTCCTGCAAAAATTG
>DEEV01000136.1:0-157 GCA_002350445.1 Treponema sp. UBA2869
GCGCTTTTACATGCGAAATTGCAAAATCTGTGCCAAGACTGTCTAAATAAAAACCAAGCTGAATGGTTCCTTCGCCGCCTGCCTGTGGAGCAATATTAAAATGAAGGTCGGCAACTGTTTCGTCCGGTGTAATAACTACAGGCTCTGGAAGCGTGTA
>DEEV01000136.1:327-1828 GCA_002350445.1 Treponema sp. UBA2869
TCTACAAAGTAATAATAATCTGTAGTGTTAACTGTTGGAACGGCACTTCGTACAGAGCCTTCCCTCAGACTGTCATCCTGGACAGCAGAAGCAACCTCTTCCGGTACCGCGCCGTCCAAAGAAATGTAGCATTTTACTGTGTGATTTTTGCTTTCTGGCGCCGAAGAAAACCCCGAATAGCTGTTAAACCCATTGTCGCAGGAAAAAACAAATACAAGAAGAGCCAGAAAGGCAAACCGTAATGCCTTCATAGCCCCCTCCCTAAACACATGTCGAGTGTTTATCAAAAAAGGTCTTTTCATACTATCCCCGAACATTATTAAATCATATTATTCTAGCATAATTTGCGTTTTAATGTGAATGGGCAAATTTTATTTCACATCAAAGTCTGGGGCGAGAGAGGAAAGAAGTTTCTGTATGGCGGCGTATTTTTCCGGACGAGTTAGTTTTTTTGTTTTGCCTTCTCCGGCTTTGATGCGGTCCCACTGGCCGTGCAGCTGTTCAAGAGTCATGTTTTTGTTTTCAAAGACGTGCGGATGGCGACGAATCATCTTTTCGGAAGCGCCCTTTATAACATCTTCCACAGAAAACAAGCCCTGCTTTTCGCACAAAGCGGCAATTTGAACGGCATTAAGAATAACGTCGCCAAGCTCTTCTTTTATGTGTTCTGCATTTTTTTCGTTTATAGCTTCTACCGCCTCGAACGTTTCTTCTACCAGGTAACGCTTCATCGAATCTGGAGTCTGAACGCTATCCCACGGGCAGCCGTCCGGCGCAATAAGAGTTTTGATTATGTCGTAAAGTTCTGTAAAAGTTTTTTCCATAAATCTCTTATCAAAAATCTCTAAATCAGATTTTTCTTGCTCCATTCGCCAAGCAGCTTCTGCGGATCTTTTGAAAGCAGCATTTTTACAAGAAGTAGATTTGTCTGACTAAAAACGTTCTGCATAAGCTCCTGCTGTTCAGCTGTAAAACGGCTTAAAACCCAGTCGGCTACACCAATTTTATCGTTATCCGGGCGTCCAATTCCAAAGCGGAGTCGCCAGAAATCTGAGGTGTTCAAAACGGCTTTTGTTGAACGAAGCCCGTTGTGTCCGCCAAGTCCGCCGCTCCATTTTAGGCTTACAAAACCGGGCGCAAGTTCCAGTTCATCATGAATTACAAGAATTTCGGCAGGCTCAATTTTGTAAAAATTTGCAACTTCTATAATACTTTCGCCGCTCAAATTCATATAGGTAAGCGGTTTTAAAAAGTAAATGTGCGCCGGAGCTTCTTCTGGTACAAGCAACGGTGAACCGTCTTTTTTTGAACAGATTTTACAATCACATGCCCACTGCGAAAGTTGCTGCGGTGTAAGCTCGGCAATTTCGCCCTTAAAGCGGCTCTGATTCTGCCAGTAAAGTTTTTGAGCAAACGGAAGCGAATCTGCAAAATACCACGAAACATTGTGGCGTGTTTTTTCGTATTCTTTTCCGTAATTTCCCAAAAATGCAACTAATTT
>DEEV01000136.1:1883-7400 GCA_002350445.1 Treponema sp. UBA2869
TAAGGAGGTAAATTCTCAACCACCGGTAGGGAGCTGAATTCTCAGCCACCGATAGCGATGTAAATTCGAAACCACCGTTAAATTTACTCGGTAACAATGCTTGGCTCTGCACCTTCAGACGCATTTTCCAAATCATTTTCGGCTGTGTCTGCCGGCTTTGGTTCCGGAGCCTTAAGACTTTCTGCATCTACAGCAAAAGCATTTTTAAGCCCGCCCGAAGCAAGATAAACATCATTTGAAGAATCAAGCATAATGTAGCTTTGAGAGCTTGCAACAGATTCTTTTCCCAAAGTGATTGTTCTTAAAACCTTGCCATTTGCACTTGCCGTTACAACAGTTTTTTTACCATCTTCAAAGCCGTATTTTTCTACTGAAGTCTGAGTTCCGGCAGTTGCAACTTTATCGAGCAATTTAACAGAAGAAACTGCATCTACAAGACGCTGAACAGCATCGGCATCTGCGGCAATTTTTCCTTCTTCAATAACCCAGCCTTCGCCATATTTAGAAAGGTTCAGTGTATTTTCCGGTGTCTGAATCATAAGAGAATCAACATCGCCTTTAATATAAACTGTTTTTACGCCGGAACGCGCACCAAAAAGCAGTTGCAAAAGCAAAATGGCGGCAAGAACTACATCGGCAATAATTAAAACTAATTTTCGTGTCTTCATTTTTTCACCTACTTTGAAATTGTTCTCTGGTCATCAGGATTATATTTTCTGTTAATCTTTCGTTTTCGGTTTATTCTTGCATTCAAAACCAAAAGTCCGGCAAGCCCTACAAGACCTGCAAGCATATACTGATTAAAGAATCTCCAGAATATTGCAGCTCCTGCGCTCTTAATTGTAAGCGTATTAACCGAAAGACCTTTTGTACGCATTTCGCACAATTCTTCGTTTCCGTTCATATAATCAATAACATTCATAAGGAACAATGCAACCGGGCTTTCTCCGTTTTCGTCAATTACCATGCCGGTTGTAATAATAGAAGTTCCCGCAACAAAAATCTTTCCGGAACTTACACCGTTCAAAATGTGATTTTCCATAGTAAGCTCTGATTTTTGTTTTTCATTTTCGCCTGCTTTTACAGGAGAAGCTTCGAAGGCGCTCTTAAATTTTCCTTCAAGGAGAACTGCAAGCGGGTAAGAAGCAAACTTTGTTTTGTCGGCAGGCGGTGCAATCATAAGAGGATTAAGCACAACGTTTTCTTCCATTGTCCAGGCTTCGTCCGAAGAATTTGCAAGAACTGTAGTTTTAATTGACTTGTTATCTTTTTCGGCATCAATTTCAAGCGAAGCTGACTGTGGCATGTAAACATAACCAAGATTTTTTGTAAGCACGCTGTTTTTTTCCAGCTGATTTTTCTGCAACACCGGAATCCAGTAAAGATTAAGCTTGCCGTACTGTCTGTCGTTCTGAACATAACAGTTTTTATCCATTACAAAACCTTTGCCGGTTTTTACGCCCCACGCATTTAAAAGACGTTCAATATTAACCTCGTTAGGTGCAAAACTTGTTACGCCGTAGTACGGATCTGCCTGACCTTCCTGCATGGAATCAACAAAGAGCATTACGTTGCCGCCCTTCATTACAAACTGGTCAATTTTATAAAGCTCTTCTTCTGTAAAATCATTTTTTGGACCGTTTATAATGATTGATTTCATTCCGCCCGGAATTTCGTCCTTGCTTAAATCAAGTTCAATAAATTCGTAAGACTCTGGAATTACGTTCTTAAAATACATTGACTGCTGACGGTCTGTAACGCTGCGCTCGCCGTGGCCTGTAACATAACCAATCTGTTTTACGTTAAGCAAAAGCATCTGAAGTCCATCGATAATTGAAGTTTCCACATCATCAAGACCAGAAAGCACATAAGTAAACAGCATATTCTGAATGTTCAGCGGAAGCGCATAAAAACCTTCATCATATTCAAGAACAAGTCCTAAAGCGGCTTTTTCAACTGATTTTCTCTGAGGATCTTTGTAAGAAATGCCTTCAATTCCGTATTTTTCTACAAGTGCTTCAACTTCCGGTGTGTCCGGCTTTTTAACAACAAATTCCATACGGTTCTGGTTCTGCGCATTAATTTTATCAAATGCGTCGCGAATAATTTTTTCTGCCTTGTCTGCGCCCTGAATTCCAAGCTTTGTGAAAACATCATTATAATAAAGTGTAAGCGTAATTTTCTTTCCGCTCGAAAGTCCTGCAAGCGTGTCGGCAGTATTTATCATTTTTGTGATTTTTGATGTGATTTTAAATTCCAGCTCGTCTGTTGAAGTTATTGGATCAAGAGTTTCGATGCTGTCCCCGTAAGTAATTGCAAGCCCCATATAACCCTGTTTAAAACCAACTTCGTTATTTTTTACTTCCTGAATTTGAATCTGATTAAGTCCTATTGAACGCGCGAGCGAAACATTTTCGGGCTTAGACATATCCATATAAGAAATGCTGAAATTTTTGTTTCCTGCACCCTTGTATTCAACAAGAATGTCTTTTACGTATTGCGAAACACTGCTGTAAGGGGCCGGAAGATTATCATCAAAGAAAACCCTGATTGAAAGCGGCTGCTCAAGATTTTTTACAACTTCTTTACTTCCCTTAGAAAGGGTATACGATTTTGAAGAAGTCATATCCAGACGGAAAAACGCCCTGCTGCAAACAAGATTTGCAAGAACTAAAAAAATTACGAACAACAAAAAATCTGAACTTGAACTTTTAAGCCATTTTATAAATCTGTTCATTTTAAATTCTCCTATTAAACTCTGCATTAGCGGTCGCACAGGAAGTGCGAAATCCATTTAAACCTTATTTCTTGTGATTCTGCTGGATTTTTACCGTTGCCGCAAAAAACAGCGCCGTCAGCGAAGCAAAATAAATTAAATCTCGCGAATCAATAATTCCGCGGGAAATTGACGTAAAGTGAGAATTTGCCGAAATATAGGTCAAAAGTCTTACAATCTGAGCAGGAAGAAAAACAAGGAAAGTATCAATCATTGTAAGAACTATGCAGATTATAAATCCGGTAAAAAATGCAATAATCTGATTTTTTGTAACAGACGATGCAAAAATGCCTATTGCGGTAAAACTTGCCGAAAGGAAAATTGCACCAAGGTAACCGCCGGCAATCGGTCCGTATTCTGGCGAACCAAAGATTTCTGCGGTAACTACGTAAAACAACGTTGGAGCAAGCATTACAAGCGTGCCTATGAGAGAGGCAAGATATTTCCCTGTAACAACATCAGCTTCTGTAACCGGCAAAGTCATTAAGGTTTCTATTGAACCAATTCGCTCTTCTTCTGCAAAAATACGCATTGTTAAAGCCGGAACAAAGAACGAAAGCAAAAGCGGCAAAAGGCTAAAGAATTGACGCAGTTCGGCGCGGTTCTGCAAAAAAAAGGTTGTAAAAAACAAAATTCCCGTTGTAATTAAAAACAAAGCAGAAACAATGTAAGCAATTGGTCCCGAAAAATATGATTTTAATTCTCGCTTCATGATTATAAATGCAGGACTTTTCATTTAGCTGCCTCCTTTGCATTTTGTGCCGGTGCTGCGGTAAGCGCATGGAATACGTCTTCGAGACTGTTGCGCTGAAGAGTCATTTCGTATAAATCTATGCTGTTTTGAGTAAGCTTTTTGCAGATTTCCGGACGAATTTCTGCGTTTCCTTTTACAGAAATTAAAATTCCTGTAATCTGAACGCCATTGTTTCCATTCTGATTTTCCAGAGAAACTTCCTTTATAACATCAATTCCATCCACTGAACTTAAAGCCTGTTTTACAGCTTCAAAATTTGAGCCGACTGTAAGTTTTACAGAAATTTCATGTCCAAATCGGTCTTTAAGCTCTTCAATAGGACTGTCTGCAACAAGTTTTCCGCCGCTTATTATGATTGCGCGGCTGCACAAAGTTTCTACTTCGCTCAAAATGTGTGTAGAAACAATTACTGTTCTTGTTTTTCCTATTTCTCGGATAATTGCACGAACATCTTCTACCTGGTTAGGGTCAAGACCGCTGGTAGGTTCATCAAGAATAAGAATTTCCGGGTCGTTCATAAGTGCATGAGCAAGTGAAACTCGCTGACGGTTACCGCGCGAAAGTTCAGAAATGTTTTTGCTCATTACTTCTTTAAGTCCGCATTCTTTACAAAGCTGCGGCACTTTCTGTTCCGGATCTTTTCCGTGCATTTCTGCAATGTATTTAAGATAGTCTTCTACTATCATTTCGCCGTAAAGCGGTGCCGATTCCGGCATATAACCAATTTTCTTTTTTGTTTCTACAGGATTTTCCAGTACATCTGTTCCGTCAATCAAAATATGACCATCAGAAGGAGAAAGGAATCCTGTAATCATTCTCATTGTGGTTGTCTTGCCAGCTCCGTTTGGTCCAAGAAGTCCTACAATCTGACCTGTAGGAATAGAGAAGCTGACGTCATTCACCGCACGAAAATCGCCGAAATTGCGCGAAACGTGGGAAACTTCAATCATAAAAAAAGCCTCCAATTTTTTACTATAAAATTAAGTATAATAAAAAATCAAAGGCTTGTGTATAAAAGTTTTGTTATACGACAAATGCTTTTATGAACTGCGTTATCTTTTTAAAAAAAAACTAACAGAAGCTCTCGAGCACGGATTTGTAGATTGCCAGGCCGGCTTCAATTTCGCGGTCGGAGATGTTAAGCGGCGGAAGGAAGCGCACCACGTCGGAGCCTGCAGTTGTTGTGCAAAGACCTCTTTCAAGGCAGCGTACTTCAATATCAAAAGGCTTAACGCTCGGATCAATCTGAGTTCCAATCATAAGACCTTTGCCGCGAACGTCCTTTACAATGGGAAGATTCCAGCTTGCAATTGCGCCGCGGATATAGTCTCCGGCGTGATTTACACGGTCTAAGAAAACCGGATCACTTACAGTTTCAAGCACAACAAGACCAGCCGCACACGCTAAAGGATTTCCCGCAAAAGTAGACTGATGGTCACCTGCAACAAAAACGTCTGCCGCCTTTCCTCGGAAAAGACAAGCGCCCATCGGAACGCCGCCTGCAATTCCCTTTGCTAGAGTTACAACTTCCGGCTTAAAACCAAGCCAATCCGAAGCAAGGAAAGTTCCCGTGCGGCCAATTCCAGTCTGAACTTCATCAGCCATTACAATTGCGCCGGCTTCGCGAGCCGCCTTAGCAGCGGCCTGTGCCCATTCAGGATTAATCAGATTTACACCGCCTTCACCCTGAATACATTCAATAAAGAGAGCCGCAGTTGTATCATCAAAAGCGCCCTTAAGAGCGTCAAAATCATTTGCCTTAATTGTCTTAAATCCCTCCGGGTACGGAGCAAAACTGTCCGGATGGAACTTATCCTGACCGGTTGCAGTCAAAGTTGCAAGCGTTCGTCCATGAAAAGAAGATTCCAAAGTTACAATTGTCTTGCGTTTAGCGCCGCCGTTAAGCTGGCCATATTTTCGTGCAAGCTTAATTGCAGCTTCGTTTGCTTCGGCACCAGAATTTCCAAAATAGCCGCGCTCAAAACCT
>DEEV01000136.1:7612-7805 GCA_002350445.1 Treponema sp. UBA2869
AAGGAACCGTAGTTGTTTACAATTTTCTTTTCCATGATATTCTCCATAGGGGAAAGCCTTAGTGTATAAATATACAAAAATTATCGTGTTTTTTGAATAAAAATGCAATATTAAATTTTATTATTTTTAATTATACAATTATATGATATAATGTTTTTATGTCTCAAATAATTCCTATTGCAAGCGGAAAAGG
>DEEV01000136.1:7813-12895 GCA_002350445.1 Treponema sp. UBA2869
GGCGTTGGAAAAAGCCTTCTTTCTGCAAACCTGGCCATAGCCTTAGGGCAGCAGGGCAAAAAAGTTGTTCTCGTAGATCTTGACCTTGGAGCGTCAAACCTTCACCTTGTTATTGGTCAGCGGCCTTCAAGCAAGAGCCTTGGTTCATGGTTCACCGATAAAACAGATTTTAAAGACATAATTCAGCCAACAGATTATAAAAACGTAAGCTTTATCGCAGGCGACAGTCAGCTTCCAGATTTAACACAGCTTAAACGCGTTCAAAAAATCAAACTTATAAGAAATCTTAAAAACATAGATACAGATTTTGTAATTTTAGATTTGGGTGCAGGAACTCATCAGTTTATTCTTGATATGTTTTTGCTTTCGCCAATGGGCATTGTTGTTTCGGCACCGGCTGTTACAGCAACACTTAACGGCTATCTTTTCTTAAAAAACGCAGTTTTCCGCCTTTTGTATACAACCTTTAAGCGCGGAACTCAGGGACGTGCCTTTTTAGACGAGCTCAAAACAAATTCTGAAAATCTTCAGAAGCTTTACATTCCACAGCTTGTACAAAAGCTTAGCACAGTAGACCCAGAATCTACACAGCTGTTTGTAAACCGAATGCAGCAGTTCCGTCCGCGTCTTGTAATGAATATGATTGAAGACCCGAAAGACGCCGAACGTGCAACAAGAATTAAATCATCTTGCAATCAGTATCTTGGCCTCGAAATTGAATATCTTGGACTTATGTTCCGTGATATTTTGCAGGACAAAGCGCTTTCTTCGCAGCTTCCGGTTGTTGTTTACAAACCACAGTCCGTTTTGGGTCAGGCAATTTACCGCATTGCAGACAAGATTATTTCTACAGAGCCGCACCAGTTCGATGCAGACTTTGATCCGGAAAGTGCAGGTGGCGACAATTTCTCTGCAGCAGAAGACGAAGCAAACAACGATTACGACTTTAAACTTTCTGGCATAGATGATCTGGTTTCCGGCGGTTCACTTTCGGTTCCAGAGCTTGCAGAAATGATAAGAACTCAGCAATATGAACTTACTCAATTAAAAAAGGAAAACAACCTGCTTAAGTCAAAGCTTATTAAAGCTGCACAGCAGGGTTTTAAAGTTTAGTTTTCTTTTTAAAGGACTTCAAAATGTTTTTGTACATCGAATACCCAACCTGGATTCAGCCGGAAATTTTTCCGGGAGTCCCTTTTTTAGGACTTTTGCGCTGGTACGGCTTAATGTACGTTTTTGCCTTTGCAACCGCATATATCATTCTTACAAAGGTTTCAAAGGAAGGTGCATTAGACACAGAATCATACAAAGTAAATGATGATGATCTTTTCAGTTTTATTGGAGTTGGAATTCTGTTCCTTATAATTGGTGCACGTGTTTTTTCTACTCTGGTTTATGACACCTCAAAAGAATACTGGAGCAAACCGTGGCTTATTTTCTGGCCTTTTAAAAACGGTCACTTCACAGGACTCTCAGGAATGTCTTACCACGGCGGTTTTATTGGCGGACTTATAGGAATGCTCGTCTGGTGCCGTCACAAAAAACAGTCCTTCTGGAAATGGTCAGACGCAATGTGTACTGCAATTCCGCTGGGTTACACTTTTGGCCGCATAGGAAACTTTTTGAACGGCGAACTTTACGGTCGAATCACAACTATGCCATGGGGTGTTAAATTTCCAAACGCAAGCCGCTTTTCGGCATCTGCAGAATGGGTTCAGGAATTCTGTGCAAAAATTGGAATGAACGCTGCAAATGCAAACGTAGTAAACCTGCCGCGCCATCCAAGTCAGCTTTACGAAGCTTTTTTTGAAGGAATTGTTTTATGGCTTATTATCTGGGCATGCAGAAAACACAAAAAGTTTGACGGAATGCTTGGAATGATTTACACCGCCGGCTACGGATTTTTCCGCTTCTTTATAGAATATTTCCGTGAACCGGATTCAGAATTAGGCTTTAGAATAACAGGCGGACAGACTTCTCAAATCTGGGAAAACACTTCGCTTTTGAACATTNNTTCTACCGGACAGATTCTCTGCTTTTTGATGATTCTGTTCAGCATAATATGTTCGATAATTCTTTATAAAATACAACAAAAACAAACAGGAAATAAAAAAGAGGTTCAAAAATGAAAAAGATTTCTAAAAAAGTTTTGTTTACAGCAGCAGTTCTTTTAGCCTGCTCAACAGTTTCTGTTACAGCAAAAGACAAAAGCATAAAAGAAAAGGCAGAAGAAACTTCTAAAACTGTAGAAAATAATCTTTCAGATTTTAACAAAAAGGCCGCTGACAAGCTTTCAAACTTAAAGCAAAAGGCAGATGAAAAAGCTCAGGACCTTTCAGAAAAAGTTGATANNTTGATAAAAAAGTAAACGATGCAGAAAAAATCAAAAAAGATGCAGACAAATTCGTAGACAACGTAAAAACAACTGGAAAAAAAGCAAGCGACAAAGCAAAAGAACTTACAGAATCAGCAAAAGAAAAAGCAGATAAAACTAAAAAAAAAGTTGAAGAAGTAAAGGAAAATACAGATAAAAAAGTCGAAGAAGCAAAAGAAGAGACAAGCGGCTTTTTTGCCAAAATCAAAAATTTCTTCAAAGGTAAAGATAAATAATCAAAATGAAGAAAATTCAACCGGATGTTTTTCTACTTTCTAAAAAAGACATAAAACTTCCAGTCCGCACAAATTTAGACGCCCACAAAGGCTGCTACGGACACACAACAGTTTTTGCGGGCGAAAAAAGCGGGGCGGCAATACTGGCCGCAACCGCCGCACTCAATTTTGGAAGCGGACTTACCACCGTTTACGCCTGCGAATCATCTAACCTTGCAAACTTTCAGATAAGCCCCGAACTTATGATAAGCCGCGAAATTCCGGCAAAAACCAACTGCATTGTAATTGGCTCCGGCATTTCAAAGCTTTCAGATTCCGATTTTCAGAAATTTTCACTTTGGTTTAATTCGGCAAAAGCACCTGCTGTTGTGTTTGACGCCGGAATGTTTTCTATGCGAGAATTTCCGCGCCTGCTGAACGAACTGAATCAAAACCCAGATGCAAGAATTGTGCTTACCCCGCACCTTCTGGAATTCAGCCGTTTTCTGGAAAATATAAAAAAATCAGACATCACCAAAACTTCCGGCGCCGTATGCAAAACTTCTTCTAACGCCCCGGAAGGCAAACTTTACGTCACAGAAAACACCATTAACGCAAGTAACGCCTTGGAACCTTACACGCTCGAAACTCTCGTAAATTCAGAAGAAGCACGCATCCAGACTGGGCGTTTTATAAACCAGCTTTTTCCGCGCACCGCAGTCATAATAAAAAGTTCCGGAACTTTTATTGCCACACAGAACAAAACTTTTATCTGCCGCAGCAAAAACCCAGCCCTTGCAAAAGGCGGCACCGGTGACGTTCTTACCGGTCTGACAGCAGCCCTTCTTGCCCAAAACTACAGTCTTTCCGACGCCTGCATCACCGCAGTTCTCACACATTCCCTCGCCGCCCGCAAATTCCCCCACGCAAACTATGCCCTTACACCACTAAAGCTTATTGACTTGGTGGGAAGATTGTAATTTACCCAAAAAATCCGCATTGTCAAATCTTTTTAAGGTTTTTAGGATTTTTCTTCCCACCCCAGACCTGATTTTTAAGGAATTTTTCTTAATTTTTCAATTATTTACCATGATAAATACATTTTTTTTCTTTGTTAAATAATATTTCTTCCCTTATAATATATGAATTACAGGAAGTAAGAGGTTTATAACTTATGTACTATTCAAGCATTGGAATTCTTGCAATTCTGATACTTTTTATTACGAATTTTTCCATTATATTTTTAAGCAAGAATAAAAAACTAGATCAGGCACATAGAGCATACAGAAACTTTCTTTTAAGCATTGCAGCATTTTATGTTGTAGATTTTTCCTGGTCGCCTCTATACATTATGAATATCAGAGTTATCAACTTTCTGGAAACCGGACTTTACTTTGTTGTTATGGCAGTATCGGTTTTACTCTGGACAAGATATGTAATTCTTTATCTGAATGAAAAAAACCGATTTACAAAAATTATTTCTTTTCTTGGATATTTTTTCCTTATCACACAGGTAATCGTATTAACAATCAACCTGTTTATTCCTATAGCCTTCTGGTTCGAAGAAGACGGTACTTATCATACCTCTATTGCACGGAATATTAATCTTGCCACTCAGGTATTTATGTATCTGATAATTTGCTTTCATATGGTTCGTGTTATTCTAAAAGCAGAAGGAGAACTTAGACACCGGCACCTTGCTATTGGAATCTACTCGCTTGATATGATTATCTTTATCACTTTGCAGGGATTCGATCCATATATACCATATTATTCGGTTAGCTGTATGCTGGGAACCTGTCTGCTTCACACTTTCGTTCTTGAAGATGAAAAAGAAACACGACGCCTACAGCTTGAATCAATTCTTCAGGTTGAACAGATTCAGGAAATTGAAATTGGTAAAACCAGAAAAATGGCTTTTACAGACCCTCTTACCGGCGTTAAAAACAAAATGGCTTATATTGAGGATGTTGGCTGTATTGATCAGCAGATTGAAGACAACTTCCTTAAGAATTTTGGTATTGTAGTTTTTGACCTTAATGATTTGAAAAAAACTAATGATACTCTTGGACATGAAGCCGGAGACAAATACATAAAAGACGGATGTAATTTTATTTGCCAGACGTTCCAGCACAGTCCTGTTTACAGAATCGGCGGTGACGAATTTGTTGTTTTCCTTATCGGTCAGGATTATAAAAACCGGGATAAACTTCTTCTGGATTTTAATAATACTGTTCAGCAAAATCTTAAATCGGACGGAGTTGTTATTGCCTTTGGTTTTGCCGATTACGCGTCAATGAAGGAAAAGGGCTTTATGCGTTTATTTGAACTTGCAGACAAAAAGATGTATGAATGCAAGCAGAAATTAAAAGCTCAAAAGTTGCAAATCTCATAATAATTCACTAAAATCAAGCCTATAATTAAAAAGCGCAAAGACGCGCGCATGGAGTTCCTCATGTCAAACACAAATGTTCCTGAACTTTTTGGTAGTCT
>DEEV01000136.1:12939-13145 GCA_002350445.1 Treponema sp. UBA2869
CATACAATGGAACATGGCACTCCGCTCGACCTTGACGCCGCAAATCAAATTGCAGAAGCAATGAAAAACTGGGCAATTTCTAAAGGCGCAACTCACTATTCACACTGGTTCCAGCCACTCACCGGCATTACAGCAGAAAAACACGATTCATTCCTTACACCTTCCGATGAAGGCAAAATCATAATGAGCTTTAGCGGAAAGGAGCT
>DEEV01000130.1:0-706 GCA_002350445.1 Treponema sp. UBA2869
TCTTCGCCTTCGCAAAGAACGATAGTCTTGTTTGCAGCCTTTGCCTTTTTAAGCAACTCTTCAACGAAATTCATATTTACCTTCTTATAAATTAAAAATAATTCACTTGTAGAATATACCTAAGTTTCAAAATTCTCAATATTTTGGAATAAAAAAAGCACCGGAAACTGTATCCAGTGCTTTCAGGAAGATTTGTTTCAAACGAATTTTAATTACTGTGCGTTTCTTTTACCAAGGTTCAAGGCAACGCCGATATAGAATTTATTTGAGAATGCCGAAGCTGTTTCGACTTTGTTTCCGCCTTCCATAAGAGTAAGTGGTATTCCTAGTTCATAACCTGCGTTAATTCCGAGGAAATTTGTAAACCAGAATTTATATCCTATATCAAGTGTAAATTCGGGATAGAAAAGGTACTTTTCGCCACTTGATTTTGTGTTACCAAAGCTAACTTCATATTTTGTAATTGTAAGCGGAAAGCGGATTCCAGGTGCCACAAAAATAGAATGTTTTTCATTTAAATTGAATTGAACTGCAGGTGCAATTGTAAATCCAAATTCAAAATCTGGCTCGCTTGAAGATACTGAATTTCCAAGAACGGTTACTTTATTTGATGCAGTTCCAAATCCAAGATCAACAGCGGTGCTTAAACCAATGTCCATAATCCATGGATGAACAAACCAAAGATTGCCTTCAACTTCAAGACCAA
>DEEV01000130.1:758-2456 GCA_002350445.1 Treponema sp. UBA2869
AAAAATTTACAAACTGACCAAAACCGCGAACATTTAGTTCTCCGTTTGCAAACATCATTGCAGCAGAAACAATCGCAACTGCAAAAAAAGATACCAGCTTTTTCATAAATTTAAACTCCTTTTATATGAAAATGTTTGTTATGATTTTGGAAGAAAATATTTTTCTTCGAGGTACAGGCTGTCTTCGCGCGCGTGTACAGACATTTGTCAATGTCTGTACAAAGAGTACTCTTTGTATTTTTTTTTAAGCGAACTCGCAGGGTCTTGGCGAAACTCAGGTAGTTTAAATTTCTTCATATTATATGGTATAATTAGAGAAATTATTTTTTTTGGGGTAAAAAATGGCTCAGCGTCGAGTTGTTGTAACAGGTTTAGGTTGTGTTTCGTCTGTTGGAAATGATGTAAAAACTGCATGGGAAAATGTAAAAAATGGTAAAAGCGGAATTACAAATATTACGCTCTTTGACGCTTCAAAGCATCAGGTTCAGGTTGCCGGCGAAGTAAAGAATTTTGATATAAACAGTTATGGTGTAGACCGTAAAATGGCCCGCAAAATGAGCCGTATGAGTAAGTTTTTGCTTGGAGCAAGTATTGAAGCTGCAAATGACGCTGGTCTTACTGCAGAAAATCTTGCTGGCGAAAAGGCTGGAATTGTAACTGGTGTAGGAATTGGTCTTTCTGATGATTTGGAAACTGCCTATAAAAAATATCTTGATCCGGCAAGTGGCGTTGACCGCATTCCTCCGCTGACTGCACCTTTTGTTTTGAATAACGAAGCTGCAGCCGGAGTTGCAATGCACTTTCAGATTTTTGGACCTTCATGGACACTTTCTACTGCCTGTGCATCCGGAACAGATTCTCTTGGACTTTCCCTCGATATGATTCGCAGCGGACGTCTTGATGTCTGCTTTGCCGGCGGTGTTGATGCAAACATCACTGGTTTTAATATTGGCTGCTACCAGGCTTTGAGTGCGCTTACAAATAAATTTAACGATGCTCCAGAAAAGGCAAGTCGCCCGTTCGATAAGAACCGCAGTGGTTTTGTAATGGCAGAAGGTTCTGCTGTTTTGATTCTTGAGGAATACGAGCACGCAAAAGCCCGCGGCGCAAAGATTTATGCCGAAGTTGCAGGCTACGGTGCAAGCTCGGATGCTTATCATATTACAGCGCCTCGCGAAGACGGTTCTGGCGGTGCTCTTGCAATGAAGCGTGCTTTTGAAGATGCCGGAATGAAGCCGAGCGAAGTTCAGTATTACAATGCACATGGAACTTCTACTTCTGCAAACGATTCAGCAGAAACAGCAATGATTAAAAACGTTTTTGGCGATGATGCTTATAAGCTACACATTTCTTCTACAAAGAGTGAAATTGGTCACATGGTTGGAGCGGCAGGTTCTATAGAAGCAATTATGTGCATTAAAGCAATGGAAGATAGTTTTGTTCCACCGACAATTAATCTTGATGAACCTGACCTTGAACACGGCTGCGATCTTGATTACACACCAAACAAAGGCGTTGCCTGCGAAATAAAGGCAACCGCAAGCTGTTCTCTTGGTTTTGGCGGACACAATGGTTGTGTAATTCTACGAAAAATATAGTTTATTTCACTAGTTTAAAATGACATTTTTTGATAAAATGTAAAAGTAAATTCTTAAGGATTTTTGTTAGCAGGCGTTGCGGGCGGCGATTGAGCCCGCA
>DEEV01000130.1:2523-5124 GCA_002350445.1 Treponema sp. UBA2869
TTTACTCTTGGAAACTAAAACCTTAAAAGGAGTTTTTTAAAATGATTATTAAACCAATGGTTCGTTCTAACATGTGTCTTAACGCTCACCCGATTGGATGCGCTAAGGAAGTTGAAAATCAGATTGCGTATGTAAAGGCTCAGAAGGCTAAGCGCGGAACTAAGAGCTTGAAAGAGGGCGGAAACGGTCCTAAGTTTGTGCTTGTGCTCGGCTGTTCTACTGGCTATGGATTGGCTAGCCGCATTTCTGCTGCATTTGAATATGGTGCTGACACTATCGGTGTTTCTTTTGAAAAGGCTGGAACTGAAACTAAGGGCGGAACTCCTGGCTGGTACAACAACCTCGCATTTGACCGCGCTGCTAAGGCTGAAGGTTTGTTCACTGAAACTTTCTCGGCTGATGCTTTTAGTCACGAAACTCGCAAAATGATTATTGAGGAAGCAAAGAAGGCTGGAAAGAAGTTTGATCTGGTTGTTTACTCTTTGGCTTCTCCTGTTCGTTCTGACCCTGACAAAATTGACCCTAACAGCGAAACTGGCGCTCACGTTTTGTACAAATCTGTAATTAAGCCGATTGGTAAAACATATGCAGGACTAGGTATTGATATTTTGACTGATTCTTTGAAGGAAAGTGCTGCTGAGCCTGCTAACGAAGATGAAATTGCTAACACTGTAAAGGTAATGGGTGGTGAAGACTGGCAGCTTTGGATTGATCAGTTGAGCGCTGCCGGCGTGCTTGCAGAAGGTTGCCGCACTGTTGCTTATTCTTATATTGGTCCTGAATTGAGCCATGCAATTTACCGCGACGGAACAATCGGTCAGGCTAAAAAGCACCTTGAAGCTACTGCACATAGCTTGAACGAAAAACTTGCCAAAGAGCTTGGTGGTGCTGCTTATGTTTCTGTAAACAAGGGATTGGTAACTCGTTCTTCAGCTGTTATTCCTATTATTTCTTTGTACCTTTCTATTTTGTTTAAGGTTATGAAGGCTAAGGGAACTCACGAAGGCTGTATCGAACAGATGGAGCGCCTTTTTGCTGAGCGTCTTTACACTGGTGAAAATGCATCGGCTGGAAAGGTTCCTGTTGATGAAGAAAACCGCATTCGTGTAGACGATTGGGAAATGCAGGCTGATGTTCAGGCAGAAGTTGACAAGCTTATGGCTAAAGTTAATAACGACAATATCAAAGAAATCTGCGACCTTGACGGTTACAAACACGACTTCTACGCAACAAACGGTTTCGACGTTGCAGGCGTAGATTACACTGCTGATGTTCCAAGAATGGACGTAATCTAAAACAGATTTTGCACAGCAAAATCTGTAGCTGTGGTTCGCTTTATGTTTGCTTGATAAATACATTGCGACCACAGCATGGACGTAATCTAATATTGTAACACCCCGTGATTTTTGCTAGAATAAAAAAAATCAAAAAGGGGTAACCAATGCTTACTGGTCGTCATTTAATTCAGCCGGATGATCTTACGGTTTCTGAAATCGAGGACATTTGTTCTTTGGCTGAACAGATTATTGTTGATCCTAAATCATTTCAAGATGTGTGTCGCGGGAAAATTCTTGCGACACTTTTTTTTGAGCCGAGTACAAGAACGCGCTTGAGTTTTGAGGCGGCAATGCTTCGTCTGGGTGGTTCTGTAGAAGGTTTTTCTGATGCCGACAATACATCGACGGTAAAGGGTGAAACGCTTGCGGACACGATTCGTGTAGTTTCAAGTTATGCCGATGTAATTGCAATGCGAACTCCAAAAGAAGGTGCGGCGCTGCTTGCAAGTAAGTATTCTGCCTGCCCGATTATTAACGCTGGAGACGGCGGTCACTATCACCCGACACAGACTTTGACTGACCTTGTAACTATCCGACAGCTTTTGGGCGGTCTCGAAAATCATACAGTAGGTTTCTGCGGCGACCTTAAGTTTGGCCGTACGGTTCACTCGCTTGCCGAGGCGCTCCGCCATTTCAAGGGAAACAAATATATTTTCATTAGTCCTAAAGAGCTTTCGGTTCCAGACTATCTGATTACAAATGTTCTTGAGCCGGCCGGCGTTCAGTATGAAATTGTAGAAAGTCTTGATGCTGTAATTGATCAGCTGGACGTTTTGTATATGACCCGCGTTCAGAAGGAGCGCTTCTTTAACGAACAGGATTACATTCGCCTTAAGGACAGCTACATTCTCGACACAGAAAGAATGAAGCTTGCCCGCAAGAATATGATTGTTCTTCATCCGCTTCCTCGTGTAAACGAAATTACCCCAGAGGTTGATGACGATCCGCGCGCCGCTTATTTTAAGCAGGTTAAGTACGGAATGTACGCAAGAATGGCGCTGATTGCTAAGATTTCCGGTGCAATAGACTAGGAGGGGAAAATGTTAAACGTAAATACAATTAAAAACGGACTTGTTATAGATCATATTCGCGCCGGCTCGGGCTGGGAAATTTACCAGTGGCTCGGCTTAGACAAAGCGCCTTTTACTTCCTGCCTTATTCAGAATGTTTCTTCTGAAAAATCTGGAAAAAAGGACATCATTAAAATTGATAACATTATCAATATTGATTATTCGGTGCTTGGTTTTATTGACCCGGACATCTG
>DEEV01000130.1:5261-7093 GCA_002350445.1 Treponema sp. UBA2869
CTTTACCTTGCAGGAAGCGAAAACAGATAGTTTTAAAAATCCGGTTCGTGATTTTTACTTTTGCGAAGGCTTTTAAAAGCTGAATTTTCCTCCAATTATTATACAGCTTTGGTCTTTATATTTGCCGTATTTTCCGTTGCATTCTGGGCCTGGAAGAAAGATGTATGCTCCGGCTGTAAGCGTAATCTGGTCTGAAAGACTATAGCTGACAGAAGGGTGAATCATACTGTCAAAATCATTAAAGCCAAGAACCCCTGAAAGACTTAATTTTAGGGTTTCATTCAGAAGTGTTTTTGAAATATTTAGTGTAATTCCGTGCTGGTATGAATCTGCGCGTTCGAGTGCATTTATAGAGCCAAAGAGATAATCAAAATAATACTGCGCAGTAAATGTCCATTCGGCAGGCATCCAGTCAAGACCGACTAAAGAGGAAAGTTCATTGTGTTGTTCGGTATTTCCTGCGCTTTTCTGAAAGTGTCTCATAGGAAAGAAAGCTGTTTCTGCACGAAGTACTGTTTCCTTGATTGGAAGTGCGGTGTCAAATCCAATCATTGTCATTCTCTTATATTCACCTGAAACATTTTTCCCGGAAGGTAGTGCAGGGGAAGACGAAGTTGATGCAGAGTTTGAAAAAGTGCTGTTAAGAAACGGTGTATCGTCCCAGCCGTAAAAGCTATAGAAAGAAACGTCGAGTGCTGAAAAATATCCCGAAACTTTTAGAGCATATTCTCCGTTCCAGAGTGAAGCTTCAGGTTTTTTTGCATTTAATGTAATGGATGCGGGAGTAAAAAAAGGAATCCAGAATGCGTCGGCTGTAAACTGATTTCCGGTTAGAGAAAAGCGGAGCGCGTCAATGGCAAGTTTGTTATCGTCGCTTGTCATGGCAGAAAAACTTGACATGTCGGAAGGACAGATTACATTTGTAATGTCTATTCCGTCTGCTTTGCCCCAGGCTGTTTTTTGCCTTCCGACTCGGATTCCCCAAGAGTCTAAAGTGTAATCAAACCAGATTTCTTTTAAAGAGAAATTCAGATTGCCTTTTACCGCATCGTACGAAACCGAGCCTTCTGCAAGGGCTGAACTGTTATTGTAATAAGCGTCCAGTTTGCCGGTAAGTGATGTGTCTCCAAGCAAAAATCGACCTGCAGAAGAATTACTGTCTGTCCAGGGAAGACCTGCTCCCCATCGGGTTTCAATTTCTCCGGAGAAGTTTACGTTGCTTTCGGCGGTTAGAGAAGTACATATTGAAAGTAATATAATAAGTTTTATGATATTTTTCTTATTCATTTTATGTCCTTAATATAGGTTCCAGGTTTCAGGTGCTTGGTTTCATGGAAAAATCCTCGAACCTAAAACCTGAAACCTAACATCTCTTACCTGATTCTTCCTTTTTCCAGCGAAGCAACGGTGAACAGTGAATCATCAATATCGCCGCCGTCGTAAACAATGTTTGAAGTTTCAAAACTTGACCAGGTTCCTGTCTGAACATTTTCCATTTTCATTTTCTGAGCAGTTTTAAATCCTTTGATTGTCGTAAAATCTGTGCAGGTTAAAACTCGGTGTAGCTGATTCTGGCGGTCAAAAAGTTCGCATTTTCTTAGAATAAAATCCGATTTTGCGATGTAGGAAATGTAGCGCGGGTCTTTTTCGGTTTTGTCTTTCGCAATGCACTCAACTTTGTAACACTCTGTGCCATCAATGGTTTCTTCGCCCAAAAGATTGTATTCGTAGTCGTTCAGGCTGCGATCACCCATGTCGCGGTAGGTAAAGTCTGTTCCCATAAAACTTCCGTCACTTTCTGAACCACTGGAAGCGATGCGGCGGGTCTTTTT
>DEEV01000130.1:7204-9334 GCA_002350445.1 Treponema sp. UBA2869
GTTACAAAAACGATGACTTCTTTTTTAATCTCTCCGTAATCCTTGCTTTTCATAATTACTTCGCGGATTCTGTCTGAACCTTTTTTTGAATGAATCGTAAGTGTTGCAGTTGAAGATGAAGTTACAGGCTCTGGAACTTCATCCGCTTTTTTCATAATTTCGTAGCCTGTGAGCGACTGGGCAAATGCAGCTGCTCCCGCAATTAGAGTTGTAAGTGTAAGAATTGTTTTTTTCATAGAAAAATCTCCTTTTTATTGTAGTGCCGGGGGCGTTACGGGGGCTTGCCCCTGTAGAGGGGGTAGCGTAAAACCGCAGGTTTGGAGCGAGGGGGAGACTTCCCCCTTCTTCCTATTTTTTAGCCCCAAACGGCTTTGTTATATAAAGCAGCACTGGCGTAATTGTGTAATCCGCAATCAGTGCGCTTCCAAGTCCAACTACCGAAAGCCAGCCGATGTTTACAAGAACATTCATTGTGCTTGTAAGGAAAATTGCAAACATGGCGCAAAGAATAATTGTCGTCATAATCATTGTTTTTCCAATTTCACGGTATGAATTTTCTATTGCACTTCGGTAGTTTCCGGTAAGTTCAAAATGATATTTAATGTGGTTTGTAAAGTGAATTGTGTCGTCAACGGCAATTCCAAGAATCATCGGCATAATCATTGCAGTAATCATGTCCAGGTTTATGGCTGCATAGCCCATAATTCCGCCAATCAGAATAATCGGCACAACATTTGGAATCATTGCGATGAATCCGGTCCTGAGCGACGTGAATGCAAGCATGAGCAGAATCAAAATTATAATCAGCGATGTTCCAATTGACTTGATTGAGCCGCGCACAAGTTTTCCGTTCATCTGTGCATACTGAACGACCTGGCCGACAACTCCGGCATTCTGTGCATCCGGGAAAAGTTCTGCAACCCATTTTTTTACTTCTGCAAGATTTTTTACAATTTCTTCGCCGTCGTAGCCGGAAAGTTCAATCTGTAAATATGCAGCGCGGAAATCTTCGCTGATGTAATCGTACAAATCTTTTCCACCGGAAATTTCATAAAGGAACATAATCTGCGTTACCAGATCCTGATCATCTGGAATTACGTAAGCGTCAGGATTATCTTCGTTAAGAGTGCGGTTCATTTCTTTTACAATTTTTGTAACAGAAGAAACGCGCGGTTTTCCGTTAGAAACTTTTGTCTGGCTCAAAGTTCCGATTCTCTCTGCAAGAATGTCCATGTTTTTAAGAACCTGAGGATTTTTGATTGCATCTTCGTCTGCGTATTCAATCAACACTTCATAATCATACTGACTTCCAAGCTGGCTTCGCGTGATTTCCAAAAGGCGTTTTATGTAAGGTGTGCGTTCGCCCATCATATCCGAATAATTCATGTTTACTTTGATTTTGAAAATGCCGGGAATGACGGCGGCTGTTATAAGAAGTGTAACAATCACAGTAATCCATTTTTTATTGAGGATTGCTTTTCCCATTGTCTCAACACGCAAATCTGATTTTGTAGCACCTTCTGCATTTACATATGTCGGGTCAGGAGATTTATCTTTTCCAAAACTGTAGAGAACCGGAAGAAGAATTATGATGTAGGCAAAAACTGCAAAAACTGTAGCGGCCGTGATTCCTCCAACCCAGCGCATTGGTTTTATTCCGGCGGCAAGGAAAGAAAGCATTCCGGCCATTGTAGTGATTACTGTAAAGAACAATGCCCAGCCTGAATCGCGTATACCCATTACGATTGATTCTTTGCGTTTTCCGGTTTTTCGGAAATACATTTTAAAACTGTTGATGTAATGAACCGAATAACCAACTGCAAGAGCCATAGAAAGAAGGACTGTAATCATAATCATTGAATTGTTGCCTTTTATTCCCATCCAGCCTGAAAAACCGAGTGTAGTTGTAAGCGCACCGACTGTTGAAATAGAAGGAACTACAATTCCGCGGAGTGAACGGATAAAAACAGTAAGGCAGACAAGCATTACTAAAAATCCTGTCAGAATACGTGTTATAAGCTGATTCATTGTTACTGCTTCTTCTTCAAACTCTGTATAGCTCATACCTGCCGGGCGGATTTCCCATTTATCTGATTTATACTTTGGATCGTTGAAAATTTTCATGGCAGG
>DEEV01000130.1:9382-13072 GCA_002350445.1 Treponema sp. UBA2869
AGCCAGGTTTCGGTGGAGTCGGCACTGACCAGTGTATTTACCAAAGACTCGCGGCTTAAGATAAATGCTTTTTTGCGAGCAAGCTCTTCTGGATCCTGTGGAACTCCGTCTTCAAAAGGACTCGAAATTTCAAAACCGTCTTCTGTTCCGACAGGAATTGAAAGCTCCATAAGCGAAGTAATGCTTTCTGCATAAGGAACATTCTGTAAGAGCTCATCTCCAAGTTCATCAATCATAGCAAGAACTTCCGGGTCAAAAACATCTTTTGCCTTTATGTGAGCCAGAAGGCTGTCAGTTGAACCGAAAATGTCTTCAAAATGATCCTGGTTCTGCTTGGTTGTTTCCCAGTCGTCAAACCAGTCTTCTTCACCATTGTCGAGCTTAAGGCGGCTAAGCCCAAGAGTTCCCAAAACTGTGACAATAATAAGGCAGATAAGAAAAGCCCAGCGGTGTTTTACTTCAAACCGTCCGAACTTTTCAAACCAGTCATTAATCTTTTTTACCTGCATAATAGATTTTTCCTCCTAAGGAAATATTATTTCTGATAACAGTGTTACCACTTTTTGATAACACTGTTATCTTAGTAATAACGATGTTATCTTGTCAAGTAAATTTGATAACATTGTTATCGTTTTTTTGCTTTACCTCATTGTTTTTTTTTCATAACGTTGTTATCTTTTACTTATGGCAGATTCATCACAAGAAACAAAAAACAGACTTCTTGAAAGTGCAAAAAAAGAATTTCTCGAAAATGGTTTTACGGGAGCTTCTCTCCGTACAATAGCAGCAAATGCTGGCGTTACAACCGGTGCAATGTACCGTCATTTTAAGGACAAAGACGCTTTTTTCTGTGCGCTTGTTGATGATGCTATAAATTTTACAAAAAAAAATGTAATGCTTGCCACTCCTGATAATCATACAAATCTTACTTACTCTAAGCTGTCGGAGCATATAGATTTTGAGAAAAAAACATCAGAAAATTTTCTAAATTATATGTATGAACATTTTGATGTTTTTACGCTTCTTCTTACAAAATCAGCCGGAAGTACCCACGAGCATTTTCAGGAAGACATCTGTGATTTGTATACAAGAAACTGTGAAGGAACTTTTACCTGGATGTACGAAAAGAAAATTGCAACAAAAAAAGTTTCTCCAATGACCATACATTTTATGGCTTCAACTATCATAAATGCATATTGCGACATCATTTTTCATAATATGACCAAAGAGGAAGCTGTTGAATATATTGGAAATATAATGGATTTTTCTGAAGCCGGCTGCATGTATCTTTTGGGAATTCAGAGTGTAGATGCTAAATAATCTATTTCTTTTAAATAAGTTATCTTTTAAGGAATCAGGGAAAATGAAAAAACTAATTATATTTTTTGCTTTATCAATATTTTTTTTACAGAATATTTTTGCTCATGATGAATTAAAAGTAAATGTTGTAATTTCGCTGGAAAACGGAAAGACAAATCTTGAACTGGTCAGGGGCAGAATTCCGCAGGCTGATGATTTGTCATTTCCTCTAAATACAGAATACGCAGATGCTTTAAAATAGCTTGATAAAAAAATAAGGGAAGCAAAAGAAATTCCGTTAGGTTCTGCAGAGAAAGCATGTGTTAGTGAAGGCGTTTATATAATTGAATATCTGGATGAAGCAAAAAAATATGAAGTTCAGAATGATTTCTGGATTTACGAGACAGAATCAAAAAAGTTTCTTGGCTGTCATATTTTGACGGAACTTCGTCTTCTTAAAAAGATTAATGAACAGAAAGAATTTTATGACAAATATTATCTGATGAATTATCTTCATAAAAGTCTTTCTGAAAGCGTGATATTCGCAATGCTTTAATTGATGCTATAAAAATTATTTGCCCGGAAGCTCAGATTACCTTCACAGAAGCAACCTCCAGCATCCTCGCAACTTATCCGCAAAACAGTTTAGACCTGAAGAAACTAGAACCAATTGTTCCTCTGCTTTTAGAAATAGAACCAAAAATCAGATTTTACAGAGAACAAAAAAAACAGGCAGTTCTGGACGGAATCAAAAAGATTTATGATTTCGTCCAGAAAATATAGATTACTTTAGCTTTTTATAACCATAAGTTGCAGTGTTTCCAAGTTCTTCTTCTATTCGAATCAGCTGGTTNNTATTTTGCCATGCGGTCTGTGCGGCTCATAGAACCTGTCTTAATCTGTCCAGAGTTTGTTGCTACTGCAATGTCGGCAATTGTTGTATCTTCTGTTTCGCCAGAGCGGTGTGAAGTTACTGTTGTGTAACCGTGACGGTGTGCCATTTCAATTGCTTCCAAAGTTTCTGTGAGAGAACCAATCTGATTTACCTTGATGAGGATTGAGTTACCGGCTCCCATTTTGATTCCCTTTTCGAGGAATTTTACATTTGTTACAAAAAGATCGTCGCCGACGAGCTGACAGCGGTCGCCAATGCGGGTAGTAAGTTTTTTCCAGCCTTCCCAGTCATTTTCGTCCAAACCGTCTTCAATTGAATCAATCGGATATTTTGTAATGAGTTCTTCGAGGTAAGCAATCTGTTCGTCGTCAGAAAGTTTCTTGCCGTTAGGATCTTTTTTTGTGCCGTTTGAAAGCTGTTTATAGTCGTAGAAGAATTTTCCGTTTTCTTCAACCGAGAATTCACTTGCGGCGCAGTCCATAGCAATTTTTACATCTTTTCCCGGTTTGTAGCCTGCATCTTTAATAGCCTGAACAATGCTGTCCAATGCGTCGTTAATTCCGTCAAATTTTGGAGCAAAACCGCCTTCGTCGCCAACTGCTGTAGAAAGTCCGCGTGCTTTAAGCAGTTTTGCAAGTGCGTGGAATACTTCTGCACCCATGCGGATTGCTTCGCGCTCAGATTTTGCACCAACCGGGCGAATCATAAATTCCTGGAAGGCAATAGGAGCGTCTGAGTGAGCTCCACCGTTAATAATATTCATCATAGGAACAGGAAGTATATGTGCATTGGCACCGCCGATATAGCGGTAAAGCGGAATGTTTAAAGCCTTTGCCGCAGCCTGAGCGGTTGCAAGAGAAACTCCTAAAATTGCATTTGCGCCCAGCCTGCTCTTTGTTGGTGTTCCGTCGAGTTTGAGCATTTTCATATCAACAGCGCGCTGTTCAAAGACATTAAAGCCTTTAAGAGCCGGAGCAATCACCTTGTTTACGTTTTCAACGGCCTTAAGTACACCTTTTCCGCCGAAGCGTTCCTTGTCACCGTCGCGAAGTTCCAGAGCTTCATTTTCGCCGGTGCTGGCTCCACTTGGAACTGCGGCGCGTCCAAATACGCCGTTTTCAAGAATAACGTCTACTTCTACAGTAGGGTTACCGCGAGAGTCGATAATTTCGCGGCCAATTACATCTGCAATTGCAACTTTGTTTAACATAATTCACCTCATGCAATTAATTTTTCATTATTTTTTTCGTGTTAGTATTGACTAACTATTGAATTAAGTATATAAATCTACATAGTTAGTGTCAACTAACAGATATTGGGCAAACGAGGTATAAAATGAAAGTAGCAGTTATTTATGCAAGTACAACTGGTAATACAGAAGCAATGGCTAATGCAATCAATGAAAGTGTAAAAGCAAATGGAGCGGAGACAGTTTTTGGAACGCCGGACAGTGCAAATAAGGATGAAGTTCTTGGCTGTGATGTAATTCTTCTTGG
>DEEV01000130.1:13150-13368 GCA_002350445.1 Treponema sp. UBA2869
GAAGGTTCTCTTAATGGTAAAAAAACAGGAATTTTTGGTTCTTATGACTGGGGTGATGGTTTGTGGCTCAGAAACTGGGCAGACAGATTGAATACTATTGGCGCTGTAATTGCAGCAGAACCGCTTATGGTTCACCTTACTCCGGAAGCTTCAGATGTTGAAAAGTGCAAAACTTGGGCTGCATCTGCAATAAAATAGGCTCTTATAAAATAAATATA
>DEEV01000130.1:13577-15349 GCA_002350445.1 Treponema sp. UBA2869
ATGGAATTACAGCGTGTTCTGGGCTTCTTTCTAAGGATTTTTGTTTTATTCTTGTTTTTGATTCTGAATGGGAAAGAAAAATACTTGATAATCCTTTTGTTCAGGTTTTTCTTTCTGGTAAAAATTATCTATGTAATGGCGGTGTAGAGTGTGTAATCAACGAAATTATTAACCGCATGCAGAATCAGATTTGTTTTCCGCATGAAATAGGGNNATTGAAGATGTAATTAGTTTTGAAGAAAATCAGGGAAAAAACTGCAAGTACTGCGGTTACTGGAAAAGCTATTCGGACGTTGGAAGGGCAAAGCAGAGCCTTTGTGCTTACAGAAAGTGCTGCAACCTTTGTATGAAGTGGCTGGCAGAAGGATTTTCGGTCTCGCAGATTATAACTGAATATAAACGTTTCTTAAAAGCCGCTTAAATTCCGGAAAAACGCATTTAAAATGCACTTGTCTTGAGAAAATTGCGGGACTTTTTTTAGCAAATGTTCATAAATGCTCGCTTTTGATGGAAATCTGCAAAAAGCGTGATAAAATGAAAGGTGAAGGAAATAAATTATGAAACTCTTTCTTGTAATCACATTTTTGTTTTTTGCAGGCAGTTTGATTGGCTGGGGCATTGAACTGATTTTCCGCCGTTTTTTTTCTACAAATAATCCTGAGCGAAAGTGGATTAACCCGGGCTTTTTGACAGGGCCTTATCTTCCTCTTTACGGTTTTAGCCTTGTGATTTTGTTTTTGCTTTCGTATATTGATGTAAGCTTTATAGAAAATTCTAAACTGCAAAAATTTGTGTTGTTTGCGCTTATGTCACTTTGCATTACATTTTTTGAATTTATTGCCGGAATGATTTTTATTGTTGGTATGAAAATCAGGCTTTGGGATTATTCTAAAAACTGGGGTAACATTAAGGGAATTATTTGTCCGCAGTTTACATTCTACTGGTGGCTTTTAAGTGCAATTTACTACTTCCTGATTCATCCAAAAATTCTTGAATGGCTTTTCTGGTTTACAAATCATATAGAATTTAGTTTTGTTGTGGGCTTTTTCTACGGCGTATTTTGCGTTGATTTGATTTATTCTTTGAATGTAATGACAAAAATCAGACTTTTTGCACGCGAAAATAAAATCATCATTTACCTTGGAGAAGTTCAGCAGAATATTCGCCTTAAGAACGAAGAAAATAAGGAAAAACTTCATTTCTGGCTTACAATGAAGTCTGAACAAATCCCTTTGCTTGAACATTTACGCGAGAATTTTAAAAAATAACTCAATTCATCTTCCCTAATGCAGCTGCCATGAACATATAGAATAAGGACTATAAATTCACTATAATGTTCGCATATTTTATTATAGGAAGTTTGAAATGGGCGGATATTTTGGCGTTGCTTCAAAAGAAGACTGTTCGTTGGATTTGTTTTTCGGAGTAGATTATCACTCGCATCTTGGCACACGACGTGGCGGAATTGCGGTTGTAAACCAGGACGGACATTTTTCCCGCTCTATTCACAATATTCAGAATTCTCCGTTCAGAACAAAATTTGAACGTGATATAGAAGATCTTCATGGCAAGATGGGAATAGGTTGTATTTCTGATTACGAGCCGCAGCCGCTTCTTGTTCATTCACACCTTGGAAACTTTGCAATTACAACAGTAGGAATCGTAACAAACAAGGATGAACTTGTTGAAGAAGTTTTGAATTCCGGTTACACACACTTCCTTGAAATGAGTGGTGGCGAAATTAACCAGACAGAGCTTATTGTTGCATTGTT
>DEEV01000130.1:15443-15897 GCA_002350445.1 Treponema sp. UBA2869
GGTCATAAAGATGGCGCTTATTGTGCAAGTTTTGAAAACTACGCATATATGAATCTTGGGTATACAGATTTCCACGAGCTTGGACCTGCAGAAATTGTTTTCTTTAATGCAGATAAAATGGAAGTTCTTCAGCAGCCTGGAACGGAAATGAAAATTTGTACCTTCCTTTGGATTTACTACGGTTATCCGACAGCCTGCTACGAAGGCGTAAACGTTGAGGCAATGCGCTACAACTGTGGACGCTATCTTGCACGCCGCGATAAAGATTCGGTTCACCCTGATGCTGTTGCCGGAGTTCCAGACAGCGGAACTGCCCACGCCGTTGGTTATGCAAATGAAAGCGGAATTCCTTTTACTCGTCCGTTTATTAAATATACACCAACCTGGTCCCGCTCATTTATGCCTACAAATCAGGAAATAAGAAATCAGGTTGCACACATGAAGCTTATTCCTA
>DEEV01000014.1:0-7964 GCA_002350445.1 Treponema sp. UBA2869
TCGATTCTAACTTGTGGCACTTGGCTTCTAACTTAGGTTAGAAGCTTTTTTTTTGCCTTAAAACATTTTTAAGTATAGTTTTTTTCTTTCCTGTTCAGTTTTCATTTTAACAAAATAATGGTAAAATATTTTCTATGAAATTGAATAAATCTCTGGTTGTTTTTACGGGCGGTGGAACCGGGGGACATATTTATCCTGGTATTGCCGTTGCAGATGAAATAAAACAACTTGCGCAAAATAATAATTGTGATTTACAAATTGTCTGGCTTGGCTGTTCAACGGGAATGGATTGCAGCATTGTAAAACGGGCTTCTTCAATAGATAGGTTTTATGGAATTCCGTCTGGAAAATTACGCCGTTATTTTTCATTTAAAAATTTTACCGACCTTTTCAGAATATTTTTTGGATTTGTTAAATCGTATTTTATTCTTAAAAAGTTAAAACCGTGTGCTTTATTTTCAAAAGGCGGTTTTGTAAGTGTTCCTCCTGTAATTTCGGCTCGCTTGCTTAAGATTCCAGTTTATACACATGAATGTGATTTTACACTAGGCCTTGCTANNCTAATAAGATTAATTTTAAATCTGCAAAAAAAATGTTTGTTTCGTATGAAGAAACAAAACTTTCGTTGTCTGGTGCCGTTCAGAATCGCGTGATTGTTACGGGAAATCCTGTTCGTCCGGTTTTTTATAATGCAGATCCTCAAAAAGGTTATGATTTTTTAAATCTAAAAAAAGAAACGCTTTCAAAACCAGTTTTACTTGTTCTTGGAGGAAGCTCTGGTGCAATTCAGATTAATGAGCTGGTTCAGAATTCTCTTGAATGGCTTTGTAAAAATTTTATTGTCATTCATCAGACTGGGCTTGTAAACTGCAATCAAAAAGAAGAAAACGAACTTCAGCTAAAATTTTCAGGTGAATACAAGCCGTATCCGTTTATTTATGAGCAGATGCCTGATGTGCTTGCCTGTTCAGATGTAATTTTAAGCAGAGCAGGGGCAAATTCAATTTGGGAAGCCGCTGTCTTGAAAAAGCCTATGGTTCTTGTACCTCTTTGCGGAAGCGGAACAAGAGGAGACCAGGTTGACAATGCAAGATTTTTTGAACAGAAAAATGCGGCAAAAATTCTTGTTGGAAATGATGTAACTTCAGAAAATCTTATAAAAATGCTTTCTGATTTTCTAGATGCAGGAACCAGAAAATCTTATTCCGATGCAGTTGAAAAAATGTGCGGAACAGAAAAGCCTGCCAGAAAAATTGCAGAAATAATTTTCGAAGAAACAAAAAAGGACGGTAACGAATGAACCTTGTGCCTGTAGATTATATTTTTATAATTCTGATTATCGTATTTGCTCTTGGCGGAATTATAAAAGGTTTCGTAAACAATATTTGTGGAAAACTTGCCTGGATTCTAGGTTTAATTCTTGGCTTTATGTTCTGTACATCTTTTTCGCAAATGTTAAAACCATCAATAGAAAATGAACTTGTTGCAAAAATTACTGCATTTTTCCTGATTTTTGTTGCCGTTTTCCTTATTGTAAAACTTATTCAGGTTGTACTTTCAAGACTCTTTGAATTTCCTATTTTGAAAAGTCTTGACCGTACTCTGGGCTGTTTTTTTGGAATAATCGAAGGTTGTGCAATTGTTTTTGCAGTTATTTTTGTAATTACTGTGCAGCCGTTTATTGAATCTTCAAAAGTGCTTGGCGGAAGTTATTTTTACCAGCTTTTTGATTCATTTTTAAATTCTGGAAGTCTTTAGGTAGTAATATGTTTGATAATCTTGTTAATCAGGAAGCTGGAAATTTAATTAAAGATGATATAAAAAAATCTGCATTCCCAGGGGCTGTGCTTTATTCAGGCTCCGAAGCTTCCGGTAAATTGACTGCTGCTTTAGAAACAGCCAGAATTCTTTCATGTAAAAGTCCTGTTGCAGGTAAATGGCAGTGTACCTGCGAATCGTGCATGCGCTATAAATCTCTTATAAGCACAAATCTTCTTTTAATGGGACCTCGTGACTGTTCTCTCGAAATTCAAGCTGCAAAAGATACTTTTTTGCGTTCGTATAAAGAAAATGCGCCTTATATTGATGCTACTCGCTATCTTTTTTTACGCAGTATACGAAAACTTACGCTTCGTTTTTCAGGCATACTTTTGCAGGGTGATTCTTCTCTTTCAAAAATTGGCTCAATAATAGAAGATATTAACGAAGATCTTGAAGAACTGGATTTTCCAGCTGCAATTCCATCTGATTTTTCTGCGCTTGAAACAATGTGCACAACAATGGCAGAAAAATGCGTTAAGCTCGAAACGGATTATCTGAATAATTCAATTCCAATAAATCAGGTGCGAAACATGGAAGCATGGGCGCATCTTAAAACCGATGAACGCTGCAAAATAGTAATTATTGAAAATGCAGACAGAATGCTTGCAAGTGTAAGAAATGCACTTTTGAAAATTCTTGAAGAGCCGCCAAAAGGCTGCCTGTTTATTCTTTTAAGTTCAAAACGAAATGCTATTATGCCTACAATTTTGTCGCGAGTTCGAACTTACAATTTCCGTCAGCGTTCACTTGTTCAGCAGGCAGACGTAATTACAAGGGTTTTTCATAAAGAAAATTTTGGCGGAAGCATTGATGAATATCTTTTAACTTTTCTTCCTGTTAAACCTGATGAAATAAAAAAACAGGCAGAAATCTTTTTTGGATCAATTGCACAAAGTCAGATTCCAGATATAGCGGATATTGTAAAAAAATGTGATTCATTTACTCCAAGAATTGAGTTGAAAATATTTTTAAATCATTTTACAAAACTGTATTCAGATTTGCGTTTTGACGCGGCTGGTTCAGAGTTTTCTGCAAAGGCAATGCAGCTTCTTAGAAATTGCATGGATAATATTTCTCTGTATAATCAGACTCCTCTTGCCGCTTTGGAAATTTTACTTAAAGAATTGTTTGTGTTAAATACACAGTTCAATAAAATAATGGATAAAATCAGGCGGTCAGCGTAAAGTAAAATGCGAAGTTATTTAAAAAAAATCTCTCAGCATGCGTCAAAACTTTCAAAAGAGCAGCTTTTAAATGTCCTTGACGATATTGTTGGTGAAAATGAAAACCTTACTTCGATTCTTGAATCAATTTCTACAGGACTTGTTATTGTCGGAACAGATTTTGTGTTAGTTCAGAACAACAAGACTGCAGAAAGTGCACTTCCATTAAAAATTCACTTTGATGATCCAAAATCAACTCTTGTACCTTTTTGGGAATTGATTGATGACGATGACATTTCGGCTTTTTTTAAAAATGTCTTTGATAAAAAAATAACTAATAGCTGCGAAGATTTTACTACAATGACAGGCGGCGGAGTAATTCGCTTCTTGACCATTTCCATAAGTCCTCTTTTGTATAAGGGACAGGACAAAGGCCGAATTATTTTAATTCAGGACATAACAGAGTCCAAAAACCAGGAAGTATTGCTTCACCGCATGGAAAATCTTGCAAATTTGACAAATCTTGCGGCAGGAATGGCTCACGAAATAAAAAATCCTCTTGGTGCAATTTCAATTCACATTCAGCTTATTCAAAAGGCTCTTGCAAAAGCACGAGAAAATAACAATATTCTGGGCGACAAGAAATTTGCAGAAGATCATATTGATGTTATTAATGAAGAAATTGAACATTTAAACAAACTTGTCATGGACTTTTTGCTGGCGGTAAGACCTGTAAAGGCCAGTCTTGAACTTAAAAATCCTTTTGCACTAATAGAAAATATTGCAGGCTTTTTTAAACCGGAATTTACAGATGAAAATATTGATGTTGAAATTTCCGGTGACAGTAAAAATGTAAAAATCATGCTTGATGAAAAGCTGTTCCGTGATGTCATTATAAATCTTGCTCAGAATTCTCTTGCGGCAATAAAATCAAAAAAAGAAAACCTTGTAGATAAAACCTTTAAAGGAAAATTCTTTATAAACTGTAACGTTGCCGAAAATAAATATTTTATTACGGTTTCAGATAACGGCTGTGGAATGAATTCCGACACTGTTTCTAAAATTTTCGAACCTTATTATACTACAAAGGCAAATGGAACCGGGCTTGGAATGACTATGGTTTACAAAATCATTAAGGAATTTTCAGGCGAAATTTTTGTAGAAAGCGAAGAAGGTAAGGGGACAATGTTTAGAATTCAGTTCCCGATTCCTCAGAAAAATAAAAAACTTTTGACACAAGCAGGCGAATAAATGTTTACAATTCTTACAATTGATGACGAAGAAAATATCCGTAACGGACTTGCAGATAATTTTGAACTTGAAGGCTACAAAGTTTGTCAGGCTTCTAACGGGGCTGACGGACTAAAGCTTGTTAATCAAGGCGGAATTGACCTTGTAATTACAGACCTTCGCATGGACGGAATTTCCGGGCAGGAAGTTGTAAGGACAGTAACAACAGAACACCCTGGCATTCCAGTTATTGTACTTACAGGGCACGGAAGTATTGACGATGCAACTGCCGCAACAAAGGCCGGCGCTTTTGATTTTTTAACAAAACCTCTCGATCTTGATCATTTAAATCTGATTGTAAAAAATGCGTTGAAAGGTCGCGAACAGCAGCAGAAAATTATTGAACTTCAGAACAAACTTTCGGGCGTTTCTTCAGCTTCGCCGATGATTGGAAAATCAGCGGAACTAACAAAAGTCAGAAATCTTATTTCAAAAGCGGCACCTACCAAAGCGAATGTTCTTATTACTGGAGAAAGCGGCGTTGGAAAAGAGCTGGTTGCAAGAGAAATTCATAATCAGTCAGAAAGAAAAAACGGACCTTTTATTGCGGTAAACTGTTCAGCATTTTCTGAGAGTCTTTTGGAAAGCGAACTTTTTGGTTACGAAAAAGGAGCGTTTACCGGAGCTGAATCAGTTCATAAAGGACGCTTTGAACTTGCGAACGGTGGAACAATTTTTCTTGATGAAATCGGCGAGATAAATTCCATTACGCAGGTAAAGCTTTTACGAGTGCTTCAGGAACGAAAGTTCGAGCGTGTTGGCGGAGAAGAAACTCTTGATGTTGATGTTCGTGTAGTTGCCGCTACAAACCGAAAGCTTGAAGAAGAGGTAAAAGCCGGTCGTTTTAGGGAAGATTTATTTTACCGTCTGAATGTTGTAAGAATTGAAATGCCAAGTCTGCGTGAACGCAAAGACGATATTCCGCTTCTTATGCATAGTTTTCTGAGAGAATTTAATATTGAAAATAAAAAAAATATAAAAGGCTTTGACAACAGATCAAAGTCGTTTATGTTAAAATATCAGTGGCCGGGAAATATCCGAGAGCTTAAAAACTGTGTAGAAAGTGCAGTTGTGATGTGTAACGGAGACGAAATAACTGCCGCAGATTTACCGGCTTCCATTACTTCTGCTGCAAATGAAAAAACAATTTCTGTTCCTCTAGGCATTCCTCTTGAGGAAGCAGAGCTTATGATTATTCAGGAAAATCTTGCAGCCTGCAACGGTAATAAAACAAAATGCGCACAGGTACTTGGAATAGGAAGAAAAACCTTACATCGAAAACTTGGAATAGAATAATAAATAATTTTACTAATTTACGGTCATTGAGTTTTTTAAAACAAAAACACCGCTAAAATAGTGGCATTAAAAGAATAAAAATTATACTGTATACAATTGTTAACTGTCTGAATTTATTTACAGTTAAAATATCTGTCTAAGATTTTATACATATCCTGCAGCTGATTAATAGTTAAGTGTCTAAAATTATCTACATCTATAAAATTATGTATAGTGTTTTCATTTTTACCTGCACTGTCCGGGTGTAGTTTTTTTAATAATTCGTGATATCTTTTTGTGATTTTCTTCCAGGTGTATGGGTACGCTATATCTAGTGTGGTTAGTATTTGTGAAATTTCCTGTGGAATATGCATTAAATTTGTATATTTATGCATTTTTATGACTTCGCCGGTTGGTATTTCTTCTTTTTTCAGCTTTTTTCTGATTTTTTCATCTTTATCTGCATATTTCAGGTTTTCTGTGTTTAATTCAGGTGCTTTCTTGTCTTTTTCTAAGAATTCCTGAGTCTTTGATGCCTTTTTTTGAGTTTTTTCTTCGTTTTTAGGAATTTGCCCGTTTTCTAATGCTTCGTTAAGTATGTTTCCCAGTTTGCTGTAATAGTCGCTCAATGATTATCCTCTGTATTTTTGTTTTAACTAAAAAAGGCTGCAAAACTTAAAAAGTTTCACAGCCTTGGTTTAGTTTTTCTGACGGTATTTAATTTACCGCAATAAACAGTTTTATTAGATTACTGTTCCTGATGGAATTACAGCACCTTTTCGAATTACGATGATTCCGTCTGCACTGTAGAATGAGCCGTGGTCTCCGTCTTCGTATTTGTTTCCGTCAACACCAATTCTTACGTCGTCACCGATTTTTGCATTTTTATCGATGATTGTATTTGCAATTTTTGTGTTCTTTCCGATTCCTGTTGCAGGTTTATTAGCTTTTTTGAGTTCATCTTTTTCTGCTTCTGAGTCATAGTAGTCGGCACCCATCATAATTACGCCGTTAAGTTCACTGTTTTCTGAAATGATGGAACGTTGTCCGATAACTGACTTTGTAAGTTTTGCGTTTGTAATAATACATCCTTCTGAAATAAGCGAAGCGTCAACTGAAGCTTTGTTGATCTTTGAAGGCGGAAGATTCGACATTGCTGTGTAGAACGGGGTTGTGGCGCCAAAGAAGTCGAATGTTGGATATGGTTCGCAAAGAGCGATGTTTGCTTCATAGAAGCTTCTGATTGTACCGATGTCTTCCCAGTAGCCGTCGAAAACGTATGAATTAATTTTTTTCTTTCCAATTGCAAGCGGAAGAATTTCTTTACCAAAGTCTGTGTATTTTGAGTTTTCGCCCAAAAGACATTCTTCCATTGTTTCTGCGTTAAAGATGTAAATACCCATAGATGCAAGGTATTCTTTTTCTGCAGGGAGTGCTCCGCGTGCTTCTTTTGGAATTTTCCATTCGTCAATATTTGCGTCCGGCTTTGGTTTTTCCATAAACGCCTTTACGCGATTTTCCTTATCAATCTGCATAATTCCAAAGCCTGAAGCATCGCGTCTGTTTACGGCTGTTGTTGCAATTGTAACGTCTGCTCCAGATTTAATGTGAGCGTCCATAAATGCTCTTAAATCCATTTTGTAGAGCTGGTCGCCGGAAAGAATTATGTAGTGAGTTGGTTTTTGAGTCTTAAAGTGAATGAAGTTTTTGCGTACGGCATCGGCGGTTCCTTCATACCAGCCTGAATGTTCAAGTGTTTGTTCTGCTGCAAGAATTTCTACGAATCCACCTGAAAAGCGGTCGAAATTGTATGCATTTGAAATGTGCAGGTGCAGCGAAGCTGAGTTAAACTGTGTAAGAAGGTAAATCTTCTTATAGCCTGAATTTATACAATTTGAAAGCGGGATATCAACAATCCTATATTTTCCGCCGAAAGAAACGGCTGGCTTTGAACGTTCTTTTGTAAGAGGATAGAGTCGTGTTCCTTTTCCTCCTCCCAAAATGATGGAAAGTACTCTTGGTTCTTCTTTTTTCATAAAATGTGCTCCTAAAATCTTATAAAAATATTATAAAACTGAAGTTTACTATTTGCAATTTTTTTCTTTTTAAGTTTCTAAAAAAAATATAATTTCAATGCCGGCAGATCCTTTGTGACTCATAGAAAATAGTAAAATGTACTAAACAAAAAAAATCAGATTCCGAAGATATAAATAGATGTAAATATATTCTTTGGAGGTTAAATATATGATTCGAGGCTGGTATACCGGTGCTTCGGGCATGAAGGCTCAACAGAACAAGCTTGATGCAATTGCAAATAATCTTGCCAATGTTGATACACCCGGTTATAAACGTTCCGTAACGTCTTTCAGATCGTTTCCGGAACTTCTTCTTCGTCGTGTCGATGCGGACGGAGTT
>DEEV01000014.1:8090-8286 GCA_002350445.1 Treponema sp. UBA2869
GTTATACACGTAACGGTGATTTTCTTATTGGAAAGGAAGGACTGCTTGTAACAAAAGATGGTTTTCCTGTAATGGGTGAAAATGGCTATATTCACGTAAGTGATGACCGTTTTACCGTAAACGAAGACGGCGTAATTGTTTCTTCTGAAGATGGTACAGAAATTGATCGTTTTAAGATTGTCCGCTTTGACAACGA
>DEEV01000114.1 GCA_002350445.1 Treponema sp. UBA2869
TGGCAGAAGCGCATAACTTCTTTGTCTGATTTTCCATGAGGATCGAAGTCTGAACCACCTTTACCACCACCCATAGGGAGAGTTGTAAGAGAGTTTTTAAGAACCTGTTCAAAACCAAGGAACTTAAGAACTGAAAGGTTAACTTCTTTAGAGAAGCGGAGTCCTCCTTTGTAAGGTCCAATTGCACTGTTGAACTGAACACGGAAACCACGGTTTACGTGATAGTTACCAGCATCGTCCATCCAAGGAACACGGAACATAATAACACGTTCTGGTTCAACCATTCTTTCAAGAATAGCATTTGGTTCCAGCTGAGGCATCTGATCTACAGCTGGTTCAAGAGTTGAAAGAACCTCTTCTACTGCCTGCAAAAACTCAGGCTCGTTTGCATTTTTTGCTTTTACTTCTTCCCATACACGGTTTACGTAAGCATTTTTCATAATATTTAGACTCCTCGGAAGTGCAAAATAACGGATTCAGCGGAAAAAAAGCAACGCACCTCTCAAAACCGCTCGTAATGAATATTTATGCATTTCCGAGGAATAAATATACCATAATCGTGTTTCTATGAAAAGTATTTTTTTAAATCTTTTATCAACTTCTTTCAAAAACAAGACGGCCGTCTATAAAAAGATTTTTAACACGGCCTGTAAGTTTTTTACCTTCGAATGGAGTAGCTTTTCCTTTGCTGTAGAATGAAGCTGAATCTACAATCCATTCTTCATCAGGATCAATTACAGTAAGGTCTGCATCATAGCCGGGACGAAGCAAACCTTTATTCAATCCGAGAATTCTGGCAGGATTTGCCGACATAAGCTGACTGAGTTTTCGAGGAGAAAACTGGCAGTCTTTTACAAGAACACTGTTACATACAGCATAGGCAGTTTCCAAACCGGTAAAGCCCGGAGCTCCTGCAGCCTTGTCATCGAATGTATGAGGGGCGTGATCTGTAGAAATAACGTCTACAGTGCCGTCACGCAGAGCTTCGAGAAGTGCTACACGGTCGTCTTCGCTGCGTAGCGGTGGATTTACCAGAGCCCGGATATAAGGCTCATCTGTTCCACACAAAGCAAGATGATGAGGTGTAACTTCGCAGGAAACTGCAAAACCTTTATTTACTTTTTCTGAAGGAGCAAACTTTTCTCCGTCTTCAAAAGCCTGATAAGCCGCATCCGCTTCGTCAGCATCATAATCTGCCTGCTCATCGTAAAGCTCGTTTTTTGCATCACGAATTGCATTTATAGAAGCATAAGTACTTACATGACACAAATGAATATGACATTCCGCCTGTTTTGCAAGCTGAATATTTCTAAAAGTTGCAACATCTTCCGCCAGCCGAAGAATGTCATTTGCCATTGTAAGAGAAAGATCTATATTATCCAAAGCTTCTGCGTTTTCTTCATCATCTTCATCAAAATCATCGTCGCCGGTTCCCCATGCCGAAAGCCCGACACTCTTCATAGTTTCAAGCGCTTTCTGTCTTAAAGGTTTTGCAGTTGGACCAAGCGTCATATCTTCACAATGGCAGCTTACAACAAGCCCTTTTTCCGCAGCCTTAGTCATTGCATCAAGCATAACAGCAGAAGTTGGAACATCACGACCATCTTCACTTACAACCGGAACATACTGCTTATCAATAAAATCAAGGTGACTTGTATCGGTGCCTTCAAAATCGCGCGTTAAACTGACTGTCTGAAAAAGATGAGTCAACCCTATTGCAGCCGCTTCGCGTTCAATTTTCATTGCCATCTCTATAGAAGAAACAACAGGTTTTGTGTTTGGCATGGCAACAATTGTACCGTAACCGCCGGCCGCCGCCGCATGAAGCCCCGAATTTAAATCTTCCTTTTCTGTTAATCCCGGATAGCGCAGATGAACATGCATATCTATAAAAGCCGGAGTCAATGTAAGTCCGTGCACATTATGAATTTCCAGCTGACAGTTTTCTTCAACGCCGTCTTCTGCCAGCACCTGGCGCGCCATTTTTTCCAGCGTCTCTGAATTTGTAAAATATCCCTGAAATATCGAGCGGATTTTTTTATCATTAATCAGCACCGCTCCCGGTGTATCCATATTCTCATCCAAAAGACGTGCATTAAAAATTAAAACAGCCCGACTCATAAAATCATGCCTCCTCAAAACCCCACGTTAGCGGTCGCACAATATGTACGAAATCGCAGTTTTGCCAACAACAAAATCTGCAGTTCTAAAACTCCGCGTTAGCGACATGCTACTGATTATACCAAATAACCATATAAAAATTAATATCAGGAACGAATTATGACCTGACAAACATATTAAGAGGCAGAACAGCTGTTAAAATAATCTTTTAAGACTTATTTACTTCGTAATATATCATAAATCTTTATTTCTTCTTCTTTTGTAAGGACTTTCCAACAGTTTGCCGGTGAGCCGGAAGCAAGAGAATCTGATGCCATTTTTTCTTCACTTTCTGCAAATTTTTCTAAGTCCAGACCATATTCACGTAAGGTTGGAATTTTCAGTTCTTTTGTAAGTTCTTCCAGAGCATTCAGGAATTTTTCTGCACCATCCTTTGGTGAATCTGTTTCGGAAGCTGTACCTGTTTCAATTCCGAGTCTTGCAAATTTTTCATAGCATCCTTCAAGAACAGCTCGGAGGCATTCTACAATAAGCATTGCATTTGAAATTCCATGCGGCACATGAAAAAGCGCTCCTATCGGGCGGCTCATTCCGTGTACTATTGTTGTTGGAGAAGTATTAATTGCAACTCCCGCTTCATAAGCTGCAAAAGAAAGATTTTCCCTCGCTTCTCTGTTTGAACCGTCTTTTGCAGCAATTGGAAGATATTTAAAAATTCGCTTTACGGCATCTATACAAAAAAGATCTGTAATAGGATTTGCCTTTCTGCAGGTGTAACTTTCGATTGCATGAGTTAATGCGTCCATTCCGGTATTTACCGTAACAGATACAGGAGATGAAATTGTATATGTGTAATCAATAACTGCGATTTTTGGTAAAAGAGCTTCTCCATTCATAAGCAGCTTTGACTTTGTTGGTGTATCTGTATAAACAAAGTATTTTGTTACTTCTGAACCTGTTCCCGCTGTTGTTGGAATAAGAATAAGCGGGACAAAATCTCCTTTCATATCTTTCCCAAGGTAATCGTGCAGTTTTCCAGGAAGAACTGCCATGGCGGCAACTGCTTTTGCTGTATCAATTGGAGTTCCGCCACCCAGTCCTATTATAAAATCACATTTTTCTTCCTTAAAGGCTTTTACCCCCGCATAAATCATAATATCATCAGGCTCACCGGGTAAATCGTTAAAAACAGCACTTTCTATGCCAGCTTTTTTAAGACTTTCCCTGACTTTTTCCGTAAGTCCGGTTTTTGTAATTATTTTTCCCGTTACAATCAAAGCTTTTTTTCCAAAATCCTTAATATATGGAATAGCCGCTTCAAGTGCACCTTCTCCTATAATTGTTCGTGGAGCTGTTGTAAAATTAATCATAAAAACCTGCCTGATAATAAATATAATTTAGATGTATTTTTCATCTACGATTGAAAGAACCTGATCAAGTTTTTCAAGCTCTTCAGAAAGCTGCTCTTCAGTAATGATTAGAGGCGGAGCAACAACAATTACATTTTCATGTGAATATGTAAAAAATCCTCTTGCTTTAAGTTCTCCTATGATTTTACCCATAATTCCCTGCGGATCCTGTCCCCAGGAAACAAGCGGCTCTTTTGTTCTTCTGTCCTTTACAAGTTCAATTCCAGAGAATAAACCAATATACCTTACGTCACCTACCGACTTATGCTTTTCCTTGATAGCTTCAAGCTTTTCTCCAAGGAACTTTCCAACCTTTTGAACATGTCCTTCAATATCATTTTTCAGGTAAAATTCCTGGCAGGCAACACCGGCGGCACATGCAAGCGGATGTCCCGAATAAGTCAGTCCACAGCTTAAGAATTTATCATCAAAGAAATGAGCAATCTTATTTTTAACAATACAACCGCCAAGAGGAATATAACCGGAATTTACGCCTTTTGCAAATGTTATGATATCTGGCGTTACATCATAATTCATAAAGGCAAACATTTTACCAGTTCTATACCAGCCCGCCATAACCTCATCACAAATCATCATAATTCCAAATTCATCACAAATTTCGCGGACTCCCTTGAGGTAATTTTTTGGATACATAATAATTCCGTTTGAACCAATAATTGTCTCCAGAATTATTGCAGCAACACGGTCTCCACCTTCAAAAATAACCTGCTCACGAAGCTTGTCTACATAGTAATCACACTCTTCTTGTTCAGAAGCAAATTTGATTTTTTCCTGATATGAATAAGGTCCTCTGAAATGAATAAAACCCGGAATTGCCGGTTCAAGGGCAAAGTGTCTTGGCTCTCCAGTAAGGTTTCCGGCTCCAAAAGTTGAACCATGATAAGAGCGGTACTGACTCATTACCTTAAAACGTCCGGTATACATTCTGGCAATTTTAATTGCATTTTCGTTTGCATCTGCACCGCCGTTTGTAAAGAACACCTTTCCAAAACTGTCAGGAAGCCTGTCTATAATTGATTTTGCAAGTTTTGCGCGTGGTTCAGAACCCCACGATCCCTGAACGTAAGCATATTTATCAAGCTGCTCTTTAATAGCGTCAGCCATTTCTTTATTTCCATAACCTGCATTCATATTAACTTGCTCTGACGACATATCTGCGTATCTTTTGCCATCAGTGTCGTAGATATAAATTCCTTCTGCATGATCTACAACAATTGGATTCAACCCTGCCTGTTTACTCCAGCTTAAAAGTACATTTTCGTTTTGCATATCAGCAATTTCTTTTGCATTCATATTATACCTCCGTCAAGATTCCTTTATTTGCTGCAAATATAGCATTATGCATTTTTAGTGCCCTTGTTTTTTTTTACAAATATTTATATATTTTTTGTATAATTGAACAAAAGACCAAAGGCGGCTGCAATTATCGAAAAGCCCCTTTGAGCCGTATTGATAAGTCTTCAGCTGCAAAAAGGAGCTCAATATGGCGTTATCTCTAAGCACAATCTTTAAATTTTCCGAAACACCTTTTAAACTCAAAATTCTTGCAGGCAAAGAAGGACTTTTTAAATCTGTAAGCTGGGTTTATTACACAGAAGACCCGACAACAATCTCTTTTATAAGAGGCGGCGAACTGGCAGTAACAACATGCCTTAATCTTGAACGAAAAAAGATTAACGAAGATCTTTCTCCGGAAGAAATTACTGCTTCGTATCTTATGGAATTTATTGACTGTTTTATCAGACATAATGCTTCCGGCTTAATTATTAATATTGGAAAATATATTCAGACCATTCCTGAATCTGTAATAAATTACTGCAATGAAAAAAATTTTCCGCTTTTTTCTATGCCCTGGGAAATTCATACAATTGATTTGATGCAGGATATAGGAAACATGATTGCTTTTGACAATCAGAACTGTATTACAATTGAAAAAACTTTTTACTATGCAATATTTGAAAAATCAAAATTTGATGTAGTTCAGCTGGAAGATTCATCTTTTCACAATGCAAAAACATTTACCGTAGCTCTGATGGAAATTCCTGAAAAAGTATTTAATGAAGATATGGAACAGGCAAAAAGATACATTCAATACACTTTTAATCCAAAAATGAATTATCTTCAAAAAACTTTCTGCAGCTTTGTTCATAATCATAAAGTAATTTATATAATAAAAGATGCTTCGGATATTTTTGCAAAGGAATTTGAACGAATTGCAAAAAGTGACCGTTATTTTAATGACTCCCGGCTTTCAATTTCTGATTCTTCAGATGATATTTCTGAACTTGAAGAACTTTATAAACATGCTGAACTTACAATGAAGCTTGGAAAGTCCAGCGGAGAACTTTTAAGATATGAAAATCTCGGAATTTACAAAATTCTTCTGGAAGTTAAAAATAAAAAAATTCTTGAGCAGTTCTATCAGGATACACTTGGCAAAATAGAAGAATTAGAGCCTGCAAAAATGGAAGATTACCTGCAAACACTTTCCCTCTTTTTGAAACTTGGTGGAAATGTTCATGCCGTTTCAGAAGAAAATAATACTCACAGAAATACAGTTTTATACAGACTGCAGCGTCTGGAAGAAGTTTTAGACATAGACCTGCAGGATGGAATTACAAGAACTTTTTTGCAGATTGCCCTGTATATCAGAACTTTGGTAAAAAACAGTGCTAATGCTTAAGCAGCACTAACACTGAATATTTACATAGATATAATCTCTTTTCCAAAGCGCTCTATTGCCGCACTGTAAATTAAATTTACTGCGCCATCTACGCCAAACATATCTACATCTATCATAAGATTTCTTCCATGCCTGTCGCCGCGGTCATGCCCTGTTACATACTTGTAGTAATTGTGCCGGCATTTATCAATTTTTTTTATCATTTTTAAGGCTTCGTCGGGGCTAAGATTATAAGCTTCTGAAATATGCTGAACACGATATGGTAAAGGAGCATAAACAAAGGCATTCATAGTAGTTCCAAATTCCTGCAGAAAATAATCTGAACAGCGGCCAAGCATTACACAACTTTCTGTATTTGCAATTTTCCTTATTACATAAGCCTGTGCTTCAACCGCTTTCGCTGAATAAAATTCTTTTGTTGCGCCATAACCGAATTCAGTAAAAAAATTATCATATATAACAGGATGCTGCTCCGGAATTTTCGAAAGCGGTTCTTCGCTTCCTCTTGCCCTCTCTGCGGCAAGGTCTACCAGCTCCTTATCATAAAATTTTACACCTAACTTAGCAGCAACCTGTCGTCCTATTTCCCTTGCATTGCATCCAAATTCACGTCCAATTGTTATTACAAATCTTTTCATTTTACGCCTCCTGAAAATTACCTTTTTCCTGTATTACATTTACGTTCTATCCACTTTGCAAAGATGCCCAGAGGAATACAGATAACCAGATAAACACCGGCAAGAATTGTATATGATTCAATTGTAAGGAAGGTTTGCGATGTATAGGCTTTTGCCGTTGTAAGAAATTCTGCGGCCGTTATGTAAGACATAAGAGAAGTATCCTTTACCATCATTACAAGATAATTTCCGAAAACAGGAATAGAATTTTTCATTGCCTGTGGAACGACAATTCTCATCATTGCCTGACCTGGTGTAAGGCCTAACGCAAGAGCTGCTTCTTTTTGTCCTGCATCTATAGAAATAATGGAAGCACGTATTACTTCTGCAATATAAGTTCCATAGTTAATTCCAAGTCCAATAGTTCCGGCAGTTAACGGAGAAAGATTACACTTAAAACCTTCCAGCCCCATAAGCTGACCTGCGCAGGTAATTAAGAGCGGAACAACATAATAGATATAAACAAGCTGTACAAGAAGCGGAGTTCCGCGAATAAGTTCCTGAAAAAGCACAACAACTTTATTCAAAGCTTTGTTTTTTGAAATTCGTGCAAGAGCAAGCAGAAAACCTATTATTAATCCCAGTGCAAAGCCCAGAATTGTTGCTATTACTACAATAGAAAGAGCCCTTCCAAGAAGCAAAGGAAGCAAATCCTTAATAGCCCTTAAAAAATCAAGATTTCTTAAAATTGACATATTTGCCTCCTATTTATTTAAAATCCTTGAAAGAAAAATTTTTGTTCTTTCATTTTTTGGATTTGAAAATATTTCATCCGGTGACTGATCTTCTATTACATAACCTGCATCCATAAAAATTACTCTGTCAGCAACATCATGAGCAAAGCCCATTTCATGAGTAACAGTTGCCATTGTCATGCCGCTCTTTGCAAGATCCTTCATTACAGCCAGAACTTCACCAACAAGTTCCGGGTCAAGCGCAGATGTAGGCTCGTCAAAAAGCATCATCTCCGGTTCCATTGCTAAAGCCCTGGCAATAGCAACACGCTGCTGCTGTCCACCGGATAAAGTAGCAGGATACACATCAGCCTTATTTTTAAGACCAACTTTATCCAGTAAATCCAGAGCCTTTTCCCGTATTTCGTCCTTATTTTTTTTGAGGACAAGCTTTGGAGCAAAAGTGACGTTATCTAGAACCGTCATAAAAGGAAAAAGATTAAACCTTTGAAAGCACATACCCACGTGCTGCCGGTATTCAACAATATTGAATTTTGGCTGCAGAATATCTGTGCCCTTGAAATAAATGTTTCCTCCGGATGGCAGTTCAAGAAGATTAAGACAACGCAAAAAAGTAGATTTTCCTGAACCAGACGGTCCTATAATTACAAGAACTTCTCCTTTTTCGATAGAAATATTTATGTCTTTTAAAACCTGAAGCTCTCCGAATTGTTTTTTTAGATTTTTTATTTCAAGTAAGGGCATAATTTTACTCCTCAAAATCCCGCGTTAGCGGTCGCTCAGGAGGTGCAACAAAATTACAGGACCGTAATTTTTATCACACCTTCTTCTGAACTCTTCCAGCCGTAAACCGGAAGGTAAAATCTTATTCAATTATGTTTACAGGACATTTAATTTCTGTTTCGTAATCTGCATCAGGTGCATAGCAATGAAGTTTTGGATCAAATCCATATTTAACAAGAATTTTTTCAATTGTTCCGTCTTCGCGCATTTCATTAAATACCTTGCTAAGTTCATGACCAAAAGCAACATCTTCGTGGTTTACGGCACAGGCTATATGTCCCTTAGGAATTTCATCATCAATATAGCCTTCTGCAAGCTTTAAGCCTTCCATCTGACTTGGATTATTAATCATTACGCCTTCTACCAGTGTTGAGTCTGTAAGGAAGCCGTCAATTTTTCCAAACTGAAGTGCTACAAGGCTGTCTGTCTGATGGCCTGTTGCAACAGCTTCTCCTACAATTCCTTTCTTTACCCAAGCTTCAACTCCGCCCTGCCACAAAGTTCCAGGTGTATAACCAATTTTCAAGCCTTTCATATCGTACTGACTCTTATAAGGCTTATCTTTTTGAATAAGCAAAGCACCACCCTGCCAGTAAATTGAATCGCAGAAATAAACTTTCTTTGCACGGTCAGGATTTGAGTTGTACATACCGTCAGCAATCAAATCAATAGCACCGTTATTCAAGTTAAGAATTAATTCAGAAAATGGAATAAGCGACATTTCAACATTTGGAATGCCAAGTCGACGGCAAGCTTCAATTACAATATCAGAATCAATTCCCTCCGGTTTTCCGGTTGCAGGATTTATATAAGAATATTCATCTCCAGAAGAACCAAAAACAAGAGTTCCTTTTTTTCTAAGGGCCGCAAGTTTTTTACTTACACCAGTTTCTGCAGCGTCTGTTGAAGATTTCTTTTCTTTACAGCCACACAAAGATAATGCTGTTGATAAAACAAGCGCAAGTGAAAGTACTTTTAAAATTTTTTTCATAGACAAGCTCCTTTTTGGTACAGTACCAGAATAAGTACCGTCCGCTTTATTTTGACTAGATGATAAGAAAATGAATATTTTTTTTATATGGCAATTTGCACAAATAATTAAGCAGAGTTTAATAAATTTTACAAAGACTTAAGAAATTTCAAATATTAAAATCTTTGACACTGGAGACCGAAAATGAAAAATTCATCGCTTTTTAAAGGAATTTTTTATGTTGCAGGTGCCGCATTCTGCTGGAGCATAGGTGGAGTTCTGCTAAAACTGGTAAATGCAGGTGTTGGAGCAATTTCGGCATGGCGTTATCTTTCAGGGCTTATTGCAATAATGACTTTAAACAGGTCTTTACCGGTTTTTCGCATAAAAGATAAAAATGGCTCTGTTGATAAAAAATCTACTATATTACTTTGGCTTGGAGGCATTGCCTTTGCCTGTGCCTCATTTCTGTATGCCTGTGCCAATAAATATACAACAGCAGCAAATGCAATACTTCTTCAATACACAAATCCAATCTGGATTATTATATTTGGACCTCTCTTATTAAAAGAAAAAAATAGATATATTGATTTTCTTGCAATAGGCGGCGTTCTGACTGGAATGGTTTTATTTTTTGCCTCAGAATTAAAAAATCCCGATGCATTGAATCAGACAAAAATTTTTGGAAATTGCTGTGCCATAATTTCGGGATTTTTTCTTGCTTTTTATACAATGATTATGCGTATGCAAAAGTCCGGCAAAAGCATTGAATCCAGTATGCTTTCACAATTAATAGGAATAATTTTTACTTGCCCTTTTTTGTTTATAAGTCCTATACCAGACTGTAAAAGTTTGGTCTTCCTGATTCTTACAGGAATTATTAATGGAGCTCTGGCAATTTTTCTTTACCCGCTTGGATTAAAAAAGATTCCTGCATTAACAGCGTCTCTTATTTCTATGATAGAACCTATTCTTAATCCTATCTGGGTTTTTCTTTTTGCAGGGGAAATTCCTTCTTTTTCATGTATAGCCGGAGGATTTTTAATTCTCGGTTTTGTAGCTTTTAGAATTATTTATATAGAAAAGACGAAAACTAAAAATTTTGCACAAGTAAATAATCAAAGTTTGTAAAAAATGACGAATAATTTTCTTTTTTCAGGTGATAATCTGTAGAAAAAATATAAACGGTCGCCTGCATGGCGCCCGCTAACGCGAGTTTATAAGGAGGATGATTATGTTAAAAGATGAATTACCTAAAATTGTAACTAAGGAATTGCCGGGTCCAAAATCTGCCGCAATTATAAAAAAACGTGCTTCTGTTGTTCCAAATGCAATCCGTTGTATTTATCCTTGCGTACTTGATAAAGCTGCAGGAGCTATGATTCAGGATCCTGATGGAAATCTTTTTCTTGACTGGGTTGGCGGTGTTGGTGTTTTAAACGTAGGTCATACACATCCGGCTCTTGTTGAAGCTGTAAAGGCTCAGGCAGAACGTTACTTTCATGGAATGTTTAATATTGTTACACACGAAGGTTATGTAGAACTTGCAGAAAAACTTGGCGTACGTGTTCCTGTAAAAGGAAATCATAATAAAGTTATGTTTGCAAACAGTGGTGCGGAAGCAGACGAAAATGCCGTAAAAGTTGCAAAGGCCTATACAGGCCGACCAAACATAATTGTAATGAGCGGCGCCTTCCACGGAAGAACTTTGCTTACAATGGCTATGACTTCAAAAAAAGCATATGCGGCAGGACAGGGACCTCTCCCAGGCGGAGTATTCCGTGCAGAGTTTCCATATCTTTACAGAACTCCGGTGGGAATGCCTTGCGAAAAAGCAATTGATTACTATGTAGGAAAATTAAAAACTGTCTTTGAAGAATGCGCGCAGGCAGACACAATTGCAGCAATTGTAATTGAACCGATTCAGGGGGAAGGCGGATTTATTCCAGCCCCAATTGAATACGTAAAAGCCGTACGTAAAATCTGTGATGAAAATGGAATCATGTTGATTGCTGATGAAGTTCAGTCTGGCTTTGCAAGAAGCGGAAAACTTTTTGCCTCTGAATACTGGAAAGAAGCAGGCTGTGCACCGGACATTCTTGCAACGGCAAAATCAATTGCAGGCGGCGTTCCTCTTGCGGCTGTTGTTGCAAGAGATGAAGTATTTGATTCTGTTCCAGCCGGGATAATTGGCGGAACCTACGGAGGAAATGCTCTTGCCTGTGCAGCAGGTTTAAAGGTTCTTGAAGTAATAGACAAAGAAAAGCTTGTTGAACGGGCAAATGAAATTGGCAGAAAAATTGTCGCACGCTTTACCGAATGGAAAGAAAAGTATGAATGTGTAGGTGATGTTCGAGGACTTGGTGCAATGATTGGTGTAGAATTTGTAAAAGATAAGACATCAAAAGAACCGGACGCTGCACTGGTAAGCAGTATAATTAAATATGCCGCTAATCACGGACTACTTATGGAAAACGCAGGAACATACAATAACGTTATACGCTTTCTTGCTCCTCTTGTAATTACAGATGAACAGCTTGAAGCAGGTCTGAAAATTTACGAAGAAGCAATTATTGCCTGCTCAAAATAACAGGAGAAATATGAAGACTTTTAAAATTGTTCCACAAATTGCTGAATATTCAACCGTTCAGGAATTCTGTGCTGATTTTGATTTCACTAACCGTGACCTTGTTTTTATAAGCAAATCTACAGAAAAATATTTTTCCGGAAAGCTGAATGAAGCGCATGTAATTTACCGCGGTGATTATGGTTCCGGTGAGCCAACCGATGTTATGGTCGAACAGATATGGCAGGATATAAAAAATATTTCCTATGAAAGAGTAATTGGAATTGGTGGCGGAACTATCATCGATGTTGCAAAACTCCTTGCATTAAAAACTTTTTCTCCTGTTCTTGATTTGTTTGATAAAAAAATAACAGCGAAACGTACAAAGGAACTTGTAATTATTCCTACAACCTGTGGAACAGGAAGCGAAGTCACAAATATTTCAATTCTTGAACTGACTGAACGAAGTTCAAAAATGGGACTGGCTGTAGATGCACTCTACCCGGACTGCACTATTCTGATCCCAGAGCTTTTAAAAGATCTTCCATATCATTTTTTTGCAACAAGCTCAATTGATGCACTTGTTCACGCAATGGAAAGTTATCTTTCACCAAAAGCAAATTCATTCAGTCAGGAATTCAGCTTAAAGGCTGCAAGGATGATTATAAAAGGTTATCTTGAAATTCTGGAAAAAGGAAAAAATTACCGCACTTCTCTGCTGGCGGATTTTCTTAAGGCAAGCACTTATGCCGGAATTGGTTTTGGCAATGCCGGCACAGGCTATGTTCATGCAATGAGTTATTCGTTTGGAGGAAAATATCACGTTCCGCACGGCGAAGCAAATTACGTGCTGTTTATGGCAATATTTAAAACTTACCAGAAACTTTTGCCGAACGGAAAAATAGCTGTATTGAACAAAGAGCTGTCCGAAATTCTTAAATGTCCGGAAGCTAAAGTTTACAAAGAACTTGACCGTGTGCTCAATGAAATTCTTGAACTTAAACCAATGAATTCTTACGGTGCAAAAGAAAACGACCTGGATGAATTTACAAAGAATACTGTCGATGTCCAGACTAGACTTACCGCAAACGGATACATTCAGTTTACAGCAGAACAGGTTCGGGAAATTTACAAATCGGTATTCTAAGCAACAGGTATTTGAGTAAACAAAAAAGAAAATTTCAGTTGATGCAAAACAAATGCGTCGCAGCCCAGTTATTTTAAGTCGCAGCAAGCTGCTTACCAAGTTTTGTTCCAAAACTTGCGGTTCTGCTATTCTTTAGGCGGATGATGCTAAAAAACTGCCTTTGCAGTTTTTTTTAACGCATCTTCTACTCTTTGCGGCTCGCAAAGTCTCGCCGCTGAGACGATTTTGTGTAGAACCTAAACTGGCCCGCTGTCGCAGCCCAGTTATTTTAAGT
>DEEV01000048.1:0-1356 GCA_002350445.1 Treponema sp. UBA2869
AAAGTTTGTGTCGTGGGGGCCGCCGCAGGCTTCCGGGTGGAACTGCACGCTGAAGGCAGGAATATCTGTGTAAGTAATTCCTTCTACAGTGCCGTCATTTACATTGAAAAAACTCATTTTTGCGTATTCAGGTAAAGATTCACTTTCAACAGCGTAGCCGTGATTCTGACTGGTGATGTATACTCTGCCGGTTTTGGTGTCTTTGCACGGATGGTTTCCGCCGCGGTGTCCGTATTTTAGTTTGCTGGTTTTGCAGCCGCGGGCGAGAGCAAGCATCTGGTGTCCAAGGCAGATTCCAAAAATAGAGAGTTTGCCTGTATCGCAAATCTTTTTAATTTCTTTGATTATTCCAACGTTTTCTGCCGGGTCGCCAGGGCCGTTGCTGAGCATAAGCCCGTCTGGATTAAGTGCAAGAATTTCATCTGCTGTGGTTGTGCAGGGAACAACTGTTACGCTGCAACCGCGTTTTTCAAGCTCACGCTGAATATTTGCTTTTGCGCCAAAGTCCCAGAGGACAACGTGAAGCGCGGGGGCGTTGCGGAGGCGGTCAGCTCCTGCAGAAGGCGTAGTCCGTTCGCTATCGCTCGTTACCGAGTTTCCTTCGGAAACTCGCACCGCGAGGGGGAGTCTTTCCCCTTTCTTAATACTTACTGTTTCAACAGCCTGTTCTATTTTGTAGTCTTTGATTTCCTTTAGAAGTGCGTCGGTAACTGCCGGGCAAGCGTCAATGCCGCTTACAATCATGCCGTTCATAACACCAGATTCGCGCAGGCGTTTTGTAAGTGCGCGGGTGTCGATGCCGCAAATTCCGATTATGCTCTGGGCTTTTAAAAAGTCGTTTAAGGTGCCGCCGCAGCGGAAGTTTGAAGGAAGATCGCATATTTCGCGGACTATGTAGCCGCGTACCCAGGATTTTTTGCTTTCGTAGTCTTCCGGAATGGTGCCGTAATTTCCAATAAGAGGGAAAGTTTGTGTTACAATCTGACCGTAATAGCTTGGGTCGGTCAAGGTTTCAAGGTAGCCGGTCATTCCTGTTGTAAAGACGGTTTCGCCAATGGTGGAGCCTGTTGCCCCGATTGGGCTTCCCGTAAAAACTGTTCCGTCTGCAAGAATCAAAAAAGCCTTGTCCATAGGTTACTTATCCAAATTAAGTCTGGTTATGCGGCAGCCGTCTTAAGCGTATCCGCATGAATAAAAAAAAAAGACGCACACTCCATTCGAAGACAATAAGTCATCAAATTGAATGAACGTCTTTGTTCTCTATAAATGTTATAGAATTATGCGTTGTTTATGTCAAGGTGGTTTGACTTATATTGCCGCAAATCCGTTTTCCAGATCCGCAATAATATCATCAAT
>DEEV01000048.1:1379-3127 GCA_002350445.1 Treponema sp. UBA2869
CAATTGAAAGGAGGATAGTGTTCTGTCTCGAAGCAAAATTGCGCGGATGTAAGAATTACCTACTTTGGCAGTAGGAAACGTGATATATACAGATACTATTTTTCTATTAGTAGTTATAGGCTAAAGCTATAATCTGNNTTGTAAGAATTTCTAAAAAATATTTGAATCTTTGTGCAATTTAATAAATAAAATCGTGCACGATGTATATATAGTTATCACATCTTTCAAAGAGCAAAACAAAAATGAAGATTGCATTAATTCAAATGGGCGGAGCTGCCACAAATGATGAAAACCTGAAGAATGCCGTTAAAAAAATAAACGAAGCGGCTTCTAACGGAGCTCAAATTATAGTTCTGCCTGAAATGTTTAGTTGTCCATACAAAGCTTCGAACTTTCCGATTTTTGCACAAAAGGATGGCGAAAAGAACTGGACAGCGCTTTCGAAAGCTGCAAAGAAAAACAATGTTTATCTGATTGCAGGTTCAATGCCGGAACGTGAAGGTGAAAAAATCTACAACACTTCGTATGTTTTCGACAGAAACGGAAAGCAGATTGCAAAGCACAGAAAAATGCATCTTTTTGATTGCGACATTCCTGGCGGTGCATTTTTTCACGAAAGTGAAACTTTGACCGCAGGAAACGAAGTAACGGTTTTTGATACAGAATACGGAAAAATCGGATTGATGATTTGTTTCGATATTCGTTTTCCAGAGCTCTCCAGACTTATGGTTGAGCATGGAGCAAAAATGATTTTTGTGCCTGCGGCCTTTAATATGACAAGCGGACCAAACTGGTGGGAAATTATGTTCCGTGTCAGGGCGGCAGACAATCAGGTTTACATGGCCGGCTGTTCTCCCGCTAGGGATGAAAAAGCGTCTTATGTAGCCTGGGGACATTCCATAGTGGTTGATCCATTTGGAAAAGTATTAAATCAGTTGGATGAAAAAGAATCCATACTGTATCAGGAGATTGATTTAGCTGAAGTTGAAAACTTCAGACAACAGTACAAGATATTAAAGTTGCGAAGACTTGATATATATCAGCTTACTGAAGTTAGTAAGTAAAACTTGAATCAAAGGCGGTTCAATACATCAAACGATGCGTTGAACCGCTTTTTTTATTTGGAGGTCCAAAATGAAAAGAGTAATGAGAAGAATTGCAGCAGTTGTTGCAGCTGGTTGTGTTCTGCTTGGTTTTATGAGTTGCCAAAAAAAATCAGCAGATAAGACAATTAAGATTGGTGTGCTTTACAGTACAACTGGAAACTTCAGTATTTCTGAAACTCCAATGCATAATGCGGCAAAAATGGCAATTGATGAAATTAATGAAGCCGGCGGAATCAAAGGAATGAAAATTGAACCTCTCTATGTAGACTATGGTTCAGATCCATCAATGGCTGTAGAAAAAGCTCAGCAGATGATGCTTAAGGATAAGGTTGTTGCAATCATCGGAACAAATGCATCAAATACTCGTCTTGCTGTAATTCCTACAATTGAAAAATACAACGGACTTTTGATTTACAACACATATTATGAAGGCGAAAAACCATCAAAGAACCTGTTGTACACAAACACTTGTCCAAACCAGCAGGTTGCTTCATTCATGCCATGGATGGTCAAGAACCTTGGAAAGAAAGTTTACATTGTTGGTTCAGATTATGAGTTCCCACGTAAGTCAATTGCATTTGCAAAGGAATACATTCTTTCGGCTGGTGGAGAAATTGTTGGAGAAGATTATGCTCCAAACGG
>DEEV01000048.1:3349-5069 GCA_002350445.1 Treponema sp. UBA2869
GAAAACAAGGCTTTCATTGAAAAGTACATAAAGCTTTATGGAACAACCACAACTGTAACAAACTTGGCCGAAGGTGCTTACCATGGAGTTTACATGCTTGCTAAGGCAATTGAAAATGCAAAATCACTTTCAACAGAAGATATCATTGCAGCTGCAAGTGGAATGGAGTTTGACAGCCCTGCCGGAAAACTCAAGATGGATAAGGAAAATCACCACTGCTGGTTAAATAGTTATATTGGTCAGGTTCAGGAAGATTTGACTTACAAGGTTGTTGCCTCAAGCGACGGACTTGTAGCTCCAATCCCTAATTAAACACACACACAAACTGATCCAAATTTAAAAAAGTTTTTGTATGCATTCCGGGTATTAAGTTATTCGGAATGCATTTACCCTAAATCAATTAATAACGAGGTTTAAGATGAGTCTTTTTATTCAACAATTATTGAACGGAATCAGCAACTCATCGGTTCTTTTTCTGACAACCATCGGGCTTGTAATCATTTTTGGAATGATGGATGTAGTTAATAATGCCCATGGCGAATTCATTATGATTGGGGCTTATGTAGCCTGTAACTCCGTTAATGTTTTTCATATTCCGTTTGCCGCAGCTGTTATTCTTGCGGCTTTAATAAGCGGCGTGGTTGGAATAATAATTGAACGCTTACTGATTAAGAAATTATATGGAAAAGTCGCAGAAACTTTACTTGTGACTTTTGCGCTTGAATATATCCTTCAGCAGATTGTACGAATGATTTTTGGTCCTGAAAATCAGACGGTTGAAGTTCCGCTGGAAGGTCAGCTGATTATGGGCAGTGTTTCTGTTCCGTATTACAACCTTGTACTGATTGGGCTTTCGCTTGCGGTATTACTTCTTACTCTGCTTCTGTTTTATAAAACATCGTTTGGTATGCAGCTTCGCGCAATAAATCAGAACAGAGATATGATTCAGTGTCTTGGAATCAACGTATCAAAAATCAATATGTTTACGTTTGCATACGGTGCGGCTCTTGCAGGCTTTGCCGGCGCACTGATTGCTCCAATAAAAAGTGTTTACCCGGGAATGGGTCCGGCTTACAACGTGGACGGCTTCCTTGTTGTAATTCTTGGCGGTCTGAATTCTGTAATAGGTGCATTTGCAAGTTCATTTGTAATCAACGAGTCTATAACGATTATGTCTGGTTATATGAGTCAGATTGTTTCAAAGCTTCTGATTTTCGTTGTAATCATCGTAGTAATAAGGTTCAGACCAAACGGACTGTTCTCATCAAAGGAAAAGAGATAGCGGAGGTAAAGTATGACATTTGAAAACAGATTAGAAAAATTAAAGACACCTGGCCTTTCCGGCATCAAAGGTGTGACTGTAGAAAAATGGATTGCATACGGAATCTTTTTTCTGCTTCTTGTAATTCCATGTTTTACATCTTTGTATAATCAGCTACTTTTCGGAAAGTTTATTTCGTATATGATTTTCGCGCTGGCGCTTGATATCTTGTGGGGCTATGCAGGATTGATGAATCTTGGCTTTGCGATTTTCTTTGGACTTGGCGGTTATGTGCTTGGAATCAGTTTAAGCTGTCAGCACGGGCTTCCGGCCTTTATGGAAATGGGCGGTCTTACTCAGATTCCGTTTTTGTATAAGCCTTTGTTAAATATTCCGTTTGCAATTCTGATGGGACTTGTTGTTCCGGTAGCAGTTGCGTTCGTGCTCGGTCTGTTTATT
>DEEV01000048.1:5172-5357 GCA_002350445.1 Treponema sp. UBA2869
GGTTCTTCGGGAATAAACGGAATTGCTTCCGGCCTTGATAAGTTTACATTCTTTGGAAAACCGATTGGAATTACAGGCTGGTACTATATCGGCTTTGTTGCGCTGCTTCTGGTTTACGCTTTGTGCCGCTGGCTCACAAACTCAAGATTTGGTTCTGTAATAAAATCTGTAAGAGACAACGAAGC
>DEEV01000031.1:0-1780 GCA_002350445.1 Treponema sp. UBA2869
CTGTTTTATTGACTTTTGTAACGATATGTGATTAACTAGTGTAACACTATCTTATAAAGCTCTATAAAAGGGCGTTATTAACGTTAATAAGGCATTGCTATGCACGTTTGTAACGCATCATTACCGACGATTGTCATGCCGCATCAAGTCCGGCATCTAGTTATCTGGGGCAAAATATGTTATTGAATTTTTCTTGTTCAAATGTACGGAGCATCCGCGACAAAGTTACGCTCGACCTGAGGGCAAATAGCGATGATACCTTTGAAAACTCCCTTATCCGTTTTGAAAACGAGCGGGTAAATCCGGCCTGTGCAATTTACGGCTCAAACGCTACCGGAAAAACAAGTGTGCTCACCGGGATGGCAATCATGCAGAGTATGGTGCTTACAAGTCATATTTTGCAGCCAGGGAGCTTGTTAAACCGTGCCCCCCACCGATTAAGNNGAGATGGAATTTGTCTGGAAAAAGACCCGCTATATTTACAGTTTTTCTTACGATACTCAGAAAATTATTAAGGAAACTCTTTATTATGCGCCAAACGGCAGGATGGGAATTATTTTTAGCAGAGACGGAATGAAGGTTAAGGCGGCAGAAAAATTCAGCCGTATAGAAAGCATGTGCAAGGAAAAACTTATCCCCAACAAGCTGGTCCTAAGCCTTGCGGTAAACAACCTGAACTATGAAGAGCTTTCGAATGCCTATCTTTTTTACAGCGAAGGCCTAGTAGTCCTGATGAACGATAATAATAACTGGCTTGAATATTCCGTAAGCAAGATGGAGCATGATAAAAAGATAAAAGACATGTTCCTTAAATTCCTTCGGAAAACAGGCAGCGATATTGTTGATATTAAGCCAAAGTCTGAACAGCGCCTTATGACGGCGGCAGAGCTTCCGCCGGATATGCCACCTGCAATTAGGGCAATGATCTTGAACCAGCCGGTTTTGACCACAACCGTAAAAACAATTTATAAGGGGTTTTCACTCGAATTAATAGAAGAATCTATGGGAACGCAAAAACTCATAAAGCTAATGTGCCCGATTATGGATATTTTTCAGAAGGGAAAAACCTTTGTCTGCGACGAGATAGAATGCCACCTGCATCCTCTGATTGTTCGCCAGCTTGTAGGACGTTTTATTAAAGGCAAGGTGAGCGATGCTCAGATTATCTGCGCCACCCACGATGTAGAAATGCTAGATTTGAACCTCTTTCGCCGCGACCAGATTTACTTTACCGACATCAATCCCGACTATCACCGCACCACGCTTAAGCCGCTTTCCAGCTACCAGTGCCGCAAGGACGAGAATGTGCAACGAAAGTATTTGGAGAGCAAGTACTGTCGTGTGGCAAAGGATGCCTGGGAAGAATAGGGAATGTTGCTTATTTTGTTCTATGGATTTTTACTTGGAAAAAGGATATATTTGAATTATGACTAAACTTCGCATAAAGAATTTCGGTCCAATAGGCAAAGGTGCTACCGATTCAAAAGATGGTTTTATTGATATTAGTAATTTAACTCTTTTTGTAGGTTCTCAGGGGGCTGGAAAAAGTACCGTTGCCAAATTGTTTTCTTCGCTCTGCTGGGTAGAAAAAGCGGTGCTTGTTGGAAAAAAAACAACTAAAGAAGTAGAGACATTAACTTTTCTTAAGAATCTTCAGTCATATCAACGGATTGAATCGTTTCTAAAAGATGAAAGTGAAGTAGAGTACATATCTGACTTCATACATATTACATTAAGCCATAAAAAGCTTTCTATTAAAACTAAAAATGCAGAAAAATAT
>DEEV01000031.1:1815-3081 GCA_002350445.1 Treponema sp. UBA2869
GCACAGCTTCCGCTTCTGCCAGATTCTATGCAGGGTTTTTTGTATGTGTATGATGAAGTGATTAATTCGCCAGAAGTGCAAAATTCTGTTCTTCCTATAGAAAATCTTAGCGTACATTATAATAAACGAAAAAATAAAGTTGAGCTGCAGTCAGAACGATATACAGTCTCTTTGAATGAAGCTGCCAGTGGTTTTCAGTCAGCAGTGCCTTTGTTCCTTGTGACAAAATATTTTATTGATACTATAAAAAAAAGAAGAGTGGAATTAAAATTCAAGAATGTTAACGAGCAGAAAGAATTTGAAAAAGTTCTTGATAAGAACAAAGCATTTAATTCTTATTTTGTAAACATCGTTGAAGAGCCAGAACAGAATCTTTTTCCAAATTCGCAGAAGAATATAATTCAGTTTTTGCTTTCAAGCTTAAATGAAGATGGTCAGAACAAACTTATTCTGACAACGCATAGCCCTTATATTCTTGAAACAATAAACAACAGCATTTATGCTGCTAGACTGCAAGAAGAAGGATTTAAGGCAGACGCCCTGGTAAGAGAACAAGAACAGATAGATTATGACAAAGTTTCTGCCTATGTTGTAAAAAATGGAGAAATCCATTCAATAAAGGCAGATGATATTATGCAGATAGATCCAAAAGAAATAGACGGCTGTTCGGAGGAAATAAATACAGTTTATTCAAAACTTTCTGAAATGGAGTTTTCGGATGGAAATTAAATTTCTTGGGTGTAAAATTGAGCCGGTTTGTAATAAAGTTATTGTTTTTTCTGAAAAAGGCAGAAAATACGAAGCAAAAAATCCAGATGAAAAACCTGTTCTTAAAATTCATGTTGACGGTGACTTAATAACAACAGGCGAACGGTGTGATTTTGCACTTGATGTTACAAAAGAAGAAAAATTGTACCTCGTGGAACTTAAAGGTTGCGACAAGGCTCACGCATTTGAACAGTTGTTAGCAACAATGGATTATATGAACGACAAGGGCTTGAGTAGAGTCTTTTTTCCGCGCATTGTTGTTTCTAAAGATTCTGCTCCAAAAATAAAATCAACGGCGGAAAAGCGAATGGAAAAACTTGTTAACAGCCATAAGTGTGAAAAATGCATTGTCAGCACAAGGTTTTATAGCGAAAGTATTTAAAAGAATTTTATTCTTTCTCCGAATATTCTGAAAAAAGACTTGCAAGATTTAAAGTTTAGCTTTTGCCTAACAGGTGTTTTTTGTTCATATTTTGAGCAATTGACGCAATCAAGTTG
>DEEV01000122.1:0-1827 GCA_002350445.1 Treponema sp. UBA2869
GCCGATACAACTAGTATGAAAAAGATAATTTTAGCAGTTTCTTTTGCACTTTTTGCATTAATTGCAATGCCGGGCAATTTTTTTGCAGTTGAGCCTACTAACTATCAGAATTTTGAACTGGACACTCTGCTTCACGAAATTGACAAGCCGGGCGCTCCGTATGTCACGAACGACTATATTATTTTTACCGCAGACATTCATAACCGTCATGTTGGCATTGCCTTTGATTTTGAAAACTACAAGGTTATACATCCATTTCAGATTCTTACACACACAGACGACGAAGGTAATGTTTCACGAAAGCATATGTTCTACTGCTTTAAGCGTGAACATAAATTTACAAAACTAAAATACCGTCTTGTAATTGACGGTCTTTGGACAACGGACCCGCTGAATCCACAAAAGGTTTATGATGATAATGTAAACCTGTATTTTTCTACAGTTGATTTACCGGACAGTATAGAAGTTTATACAACTGAAACCCCGCAGGAAACAGTACGTTTTATTTACAAAGGAAAAACCGGTCTTAAATTGAATCTGGCAGGAACATTTACAAACTGGGATCCGTGGATTTATGAAGTACCGGAAGTTGAGCCCGGACTTTACGAACTGGAACTTCCACTTACAACGGGAACATATTATTACACTTACTATATAGGTTTAACTCCAGTTCTGGATAATACAAACCCGAATAAAGCGTATGCCGCTGACGGACGGCGTGTAAACGTAATTAAAGTAAAATAAGCTTAAAATAGAAAAAAGGCACCACAATCGGTGCCTTTTATATTATCTGAATTTTTTAGCCATTTCCATAAGCTTTTTCATATCCATGCCTTTAAGTGCACTTGGATCTAATCCTCCAGGAAGTCCTCCACCAAGTCCGCCCATCATAGATGGATCAAGACCCATACGGCTCATCATTTTGCCCTGCATTCCTTTGTTACGACTAACTTTCTTCATCATAAGCTTTGTTTTTTCAAACTGTTTAAGAAGTTTGTTTACGTCGGCAACGGAAGTTCCACTACCCTTTGCAATTCGTTTTCTACGGCTTGGACCAATAATAAGATGATTAAGACGTTCCTTGTATGTCATACTCTGGATGATAGCTTCATTTTTTTTCATTCCGCCCATATCCATCTGAGAAGCATCAATTCCGCTCATTCCAGGCAACATATCTATAATTGACTGCATGTTGCCCATCTTTTTAACCTGCTGGAACTGTTCAAGATAATCCTGAAGTGTAAATTCGTTTCGCTGAAGCTTTTTCTGCATTTTAAGAGCAGCTTCGGCATCAACAGTTTCCTGTGCTTTTTCAACCAAAGAAACAACATCACCCATTCCAAGAATACGCGAAGCAATTCGTTCAGGATGGAAAACTTCAAAGTCTTCTGTTTTTTCACCAGTACCAATAAACAAAATTGGCTTTTCTGTAATTGTTTTAAGAGAAAGTGCCGCACCACCGCGGGCATCTGAGTCAAACTTTGTAAGAATTACACCGGTAAGACCAAGCTGTTCATCAAAACTTTTTGCAATATCAACAGCATTCTGACCTGTCATTGCGTCGGCAACAAGAAGAACTTCAACAGGTGAAGTTTCCTTCTTTATGCGGACAAGTTCTGCCATCATTTCTTCATCAATCTGAAGACGACCGGCAGTATCTACGATAATTGTGTCATAATTATTCTTTCGCGCAAAATCTATTGCTTCGCGGGCATTTTTTACGGCATCCTTTGAATTTTCTTTATAAACTGGAACACCAATCTTTGCACCAAGCTGAGAAAGCTGTTCAACAGCGGCTGGACGAACAAGGTCACAGGCAGCAAGAAG
>DEEV01000122.1:1834-3275 GCA_002350445.1 Treponema sp. UBA2869
AGCTTTGCTATTGTAGTTGTTTTACCAGCACCCTGAAGACCGAGCATCAAAATTACAGACTGTGTATCAGGACCTTTAAGGTGTAAATCAACCTTGGTATCTCCAAGCATTGAAACCATCTTGTCGTAGATGATTTTTGTAAACTGCTGACCAGGATTTACAGCTTTAAGAACCTTTTCTCCCTTTGCTTCTTCTATAGTGGAATTAACAAAACGGCGTACAACACGAAGGTTTACATCGGCTTCGAGAAGCGCCATTTTAATTTCTTCAACTGAATCCTCAATATTTTTTTCGGTAATTGTTGATTTTCCGCTAAGAGTCTTAATTATACCGCTGAATGTGCTCGAGATTTTTTCTAACATTATTTATAATCCTTGGCTTCTATTTTACTAACGTGAATCCTGAAGTTTTAAAAGAAGCTCTGCAGGTGTAATTTCCTTATTTAAAACCTTATACAGTCCTTCCGATAAAGGAAGCTTTAAATCTTTTTTTACGCAAATTTCGTGAACATATTTGCAGGCTATTGCACCTTCCGGCAAATATCCGATTTTTCCAACATTTGCAATCAAATCATCAATGTCTTTAAATTTTGAAAGCATATCTGTCTTAATGATATCCTGTCCAAAACGTCTGTTTCGACCATATTTACTTTTACAAGTTACATCAAGATCGCCTACACCAGAAATAGAAGTGAATGTTTCTGCATGAGTTGCTCCCATTGCAAAACCAAGCGTTTGAATTTCATTAAGACCGGCAGCCATCAAAAGACTTTCTGTATTATCACCGAAGAAATCTGAAGTTTCGGCAATTGCATCAAGTGCACCATAAACTACAGCAACAACATTTTTTGCCGCTGCACAAATCTGTACACCAATAATATCAAAACTTGATACAACATAAAGTCCTGGAACTTTTAAAAGCTCACGAACTTTAATTGAATTTTTAGGATTAAGAGAAGCAGCAACAAGACCTGTAAGTTTGCCCATTGCAACCTCTTCTGCATGACTAGGACCTGCAACATAAACTGTACAGTCCTTATAAATTTCTGGTAACGCCCCTTCTATTGTTTCAAGAATAAGACGAGGACCTTTATCTGAAGGAACAAAGCCCTTTGTAAGGGCAGCAATAATTGTTGAACCGTCTGCAATATTCGGAACATTTACTATTTTTGAAATAGTGCTGGCAAGATACAAAGACGGCGATGCAATTATAAGAAATTCTTTTCCAGTTGCAACTTCTACAATATCATTTGAACATGTAATTCGCTCAGACAATTTATAACCAGGCAAAAAACGTTTGTTTTCATGTTCATTGTTTATAGAACTTACAACATCATCTTCAAGTGCCCAAATCTGAACGTTGTGATTTCCACGTGCAAGTGCCTGAGCAAGTCCTGTTCCCCAGGCTCCGCCGCCGATAACTCCAACTGATTTTGTTTCCA
>DEEV01000122.1:3373-4563 GCA_002350445.1 Treponema sp. UBA2869
CTCGATAAATCTCGCTCTGAGCCGATTAATGGTAGAACCTAAACTAATGCTCTCGCATTAGTTTAGGTTCTTCGATATTAATACCATCCGTCTTCGCAGTCAGGCCAGTCAAAAATTTCTTCTTCTTTAAACCAAAGTTTAATTTCGCGTGCTGCGCTTTCATCACTATCAGAAGCGTGAATAATATTTCGGTTTGTATGAATACAATAATCACCGCGGATTGTTCCCGGTTCTGCATCCGAAGGATTTGTTTTTCCAACAAGCTTTCTTGTAAGCGCTACAGCGTCATCTGCCTGAAGAACCATTGCAATTACAGGTCCAGATACCAGATAACTAACCAAATCATTAAAAAAAGGTTTACCTTCGTGCTCGGCATAATGTGTTTTTGCCAGCTCTTCAGTCGGATGAACCATCTTAAATCCGACAATTTTCATTCCTTTTTTTTCAAGGCGGGAAATAACTTCGCCTACCAGGCGTCTATTAACTACGCCAGGTTTTAACATTGCAAAACATCTACTCATAATTCTCTTATTATATATTAAGCAGTAAGTCTTTTCAATATAGTCACAAAAGCGCATTTTCCACAGATTCTATTATTAAATCAGGAGTAGATGCCCCTGCCGTAATTCCTATTTTCTTAAGTTTTAAAAATAATTCAGGAATTTCTGCAGCAGTCTGAATGTGCGCAGCATATTTACAGTTTGCTGCTGCGGTCTGATAAAGACGTTTTGTGTTTGCAGAATTTTTTCCACCAACAACAAGGACTCCGTCAACATTTTTACAAAGTTCCAGTAAGGCGGTCTGCCGTTCATTTGTTGCAGGACAGATTGTGTTCATTACCGCAAGATTTTTATATCGTTTTTTAAATAACTGCTCAATGCGCAAAAATTCCTTAGGACTGTAAGTTGTCTGGCTTAGCAAAATTATATTTTTTGAATCTGAATCATCAAGAACAAAACCTTCGGCTTCCTTATAATCTTGTATCAGACTAAAATTTTTACCGGCATAACCTGCAATACCAATTACCTCACCATGATTTTTATCGCCTGTCAGAACTACATAATCAGCGTCATTTGAATAGCGTTCTACAATCTTCTGACTTGCCTTTACTCGGGGACAGGTTGCGTCTATGATTTTACATTTTTTTGATTCGAGCACATCTGTAACCGAAGGAGCAACTCCATGTGCAC
>DEEV01000122.1:4569-31841 GCA_002350445.1 Treponema sp. UBA2869
TACCACAGATTCAGGTGGTATTTCGTCTGCACGCTCTTCATCAACTGCAATTAATCCCTTATCACTAAGAGCCTGCAAGGCATTTTCATTATGAATAAGCGGACCAAGAGAATAAACTGATTTATCTTTGTTTTCTGAAAGGGCTTTTTCCGCCAGCTCTACGGCACGACGAACCCCAAAACAAAAACCTAAAACCGAAGCACGAATTATTTTCATAAAAATCACAAAAAAATAAATTTGTTTACATTATAACACATTTTATAAAACTTCATAACAGTCAAAAATGCTTTATTAATTGAAATAAAAAAAATGTCCTGCTCTTATTACGAACAGGACATATATAAAACCGGAAATTTAATTTACCGTAATTTTTTAGTCATCATTTTTCAGTGAATGATGAACACCATATTCCGGACGCCAGTTTCTGCGGCTTGCAGAAATAAATGCGCTTGAAATGAAAATTGAAGAATACATACCGCTTATCAAACCAACAATCATTGCAAGTGCAAAGTCTTTGATGCTTCCAGTTGTGAATACATACAAAGAAATTACAGCGAACAAAGTTGTTACAGTTGTAAGTACAGAACGTACAAATGTATCTGAAAGCGACTGGTTCAAAATTTCATTGAAAGATTTTACTTCTTTCATAAGGCGCATGTTGTAACGTACACGGTCAAGAATTACGACTGTAGCGTTGATAGAATAACCTACGATTGTAAGAACAGCTGCAAGTACAGTTGAAGAGAATTCCATCTGTGTCCATGTAATAAATGCCAGCATAATCAAAGTATCATGAATCAAAGCAACTACAGAACCAAGAGCAAAATCCCAATGGAAACGAAGTGCCGCATAACCCCAGATTAAAAGCACTACAAGAACAAACATAATAATAGATTTGATTGTTGTAGATTTTGAGCTTCCTGCACCAATAAAGTCTGTCTTTACAATTGCAACATTTTCTTTATGAAATTTTCCATAAAGTTTTTCATTTACTGCAACCTGAACGTCGTTCTGGCTGTCGCCTTCGCTTACGCTCATACGAATCTGGTAAGAAGCATCTGCTCCAGAACCGAGCTGTTTAATATTCATACCAGATTCACCTAAAGCAGCACGCAAGTCATCTGTTGTAACTTCAGAAGTTCCTGCAGGGTAAATATACATTAAGTTCTTTGTAAGCTGATTTGTAACGGCAGAGTTTAAGAAAAGCTTTGTTGTATCGTATGAACCGTTACGAACATTCATCTTTACACCATCAATTTTATTTACTTCGGCAGCAAGTTCACTTACTGTTTTAAGCACTGCAAAATTGAATGAACGAGTTTCGTTTTCTGTTCCTGCACCTGTAATTACAATGTCCATCTGACCAGCAGAAAGATCAAGAGAAAGCTTTGCAGAACCATTATAAACAATGTCTGCAACAGGTTCTGCAATGCGAACCTCTTCTATAAGTCCTGCCTTAAAATCAAGCCCCAGGTTAATTCCCTTTGTAAAAAGTCCTGCAAGACCAAATAAGATGATTACACAACTTAAAATAACACAAGGAACAAATCCTTTATTGAATTTCATTGTTTTCATTGTTTAATCCCCCAACCAATACTTACTTTCTTTGCATGAAGAACATCTGTGCTGAAATCGAAAATAAGTCTTGAAACAAACAAAGCTGTAAATACAGATGAAACAACACCAATTGCAAGTGAAACTGCGAATCCCTTAATTGAACCTGAACCAAGCTGGCTCAAGAAAATTGCGGCAATAAATGTTGTAATGTTAGAGTCCATAATTGCCCAGAAAGCGTTATCGAAACCTAAAGAAATTGCAGCAGCGCGGGTTTTTCCGGCACGAAGCTCTTCCTTAATGCGTTCAAAAACAAGAACGTTTGCATCAACTGCCATACCGACTGTAAGAATCATACCGGCAACAGAAGAAAGCGAAAGTGTATAATTGAAAGCAGAAAGAATAGAGAACATCATATAAAGGTTCAAAACCTGTGCTACAACTGCGTTTATACCAGATGCTTTATAGAACAGAAGCATAAATACAAGGATAAGAACAAGACCAAGAGCAATAGCCATTTTTCCCTGACGGATAGCTTCTTCACCCAAAGATGCACCAATTACCTGCTGACTTTCTACTTCGAGCGGAACAGTAAGCCATGCTGTCTGCAAAACTTTTTTGATATTGTTTGCTTCTTCATAGCTGAAACCACCAGAAAGAGAAACATTCCCAGCAGTAATTGCTGAATTAATTTTTGCATTTGATTTAACTTTGTTATCGCTTACGATTGCAAGATAATCACCAACATGAGCTGTTGTAAAATCTGCAAATATTTTAGTTCCTTCCAAATCAAGATGGAATGCAACTTCAGGCATATTTGTAAATTCATCTGCCTGAACCTGTGCAGACTGAATATGTTTACCATCAAGAGCAATTTCTTTTTTTACAACAAGCCAATCATAGCGTTCATCAAGACCATATTCGTCTTTTGTATAAACACCAAAAACTTCGCAGTCAGCTGGAATTACAGAAGAATCCATAAGTTCTCCAGATGCATTGAATGTTGACGCAGGATTAGCTTTGTAATAAGACTTAAAAGCTTCTGTTGCAGCCATATCAACAAGACGGAAATTCAAAATACCTTTACCAACAATCAAAGTATTGATTGCATCTGCCTGAGCGGCACCAGGTATTTCAATATAAATGTGGTCTTCACCCTGCTGTCTGATTACAGGAGAAGTAAGACCAAATTTGTCTATACGGCTTGAAAGATTTTCAATTGCATTTTCCATTGCATCTTTTTTAAATTCTGCAACATCTTTTGAATCAAGAGAATCACCCTGAACTGCAACTGCAGCATCAAGATCTGCGTGAACAATAACGTTCATACCGCCTGAAAGATCAAGACCGAGTTTTACAGAATTTTCATAATAATGCTTTGCTTTAAGGATATCTTCTCTATAATGAGTCTGAATAACGCTCAAAATATCAAGTTCGCTTTCAAAAGCAGAAACTACATTTTTTGCTGAATAAGGTTCAGAAACTTTCTTTCCCTGTTCCTTGAATCTTTTAGCAACTTCTTTATTTATCCAGTTAAACTTACTGTCCAAAGCGGCATCAGGATTTGCTGATACAGCAGCTTTGATTTCGCGTACATCAGAGGCAGCCTCGATTTCCGCATAACTTTTAATGTTTTCTGTTGAGCCCAATGCAAGCTGTTGAACTTCTTTAGGTGTTTTTCCATACCAGTTGATTGAAGGCCATAGAAAAGCAAAACAAAGTGCCAGAACAGCAAGCAAAACAACTAAACGAGTCCGTTTGTTCATTTTACCAACTCCAATTATTTGTTATCTTCTTTTACTTCAGCTGATGCTGAGTCTGAAGATTTTTTACCTTTTTTATTTTCAGCTTCTTTTGCAAGCTCTGCTTCTGATTTTTCTACAGTAGCAATTGCAGGGCGGTTGAATTCGATTTTGCAGTTTTCATCAACTTTTACAATTACAGTCTTTTCTTTTACAGATGAAACAGTTCCGTGAATTCCGCCAATAGTAATTACCTTATCACCCTTTTTTAATGCGTCGAGCATTCTCTGTGTTTCTTTCTGTTTTTTATTCTGAGGGCGAATCAACAGGAAATAAAAAATTGCAATAATAGCTACAAAAGGTACTGCAGTCTGCATCAACTGCTGTGAAGCACTTGGTGCCGCTCCGTTTGTTGCAGCCTGAAGAAATGGGACAAAAAATGTTGTCATAATAATCCATCCTGATTTTTTAAAATCTGACAAAAATGTCAGTCTTGCTAGATTATCACTATTTAAGCGATTAATCAACGCAAATTTTATTGGATTAATTTTGTAAGAGATTCGTTAAGCTTCTTTACGGATGAATCATTAGGTTTTATGGCAACTACCTGGCGCAGGTAATATTGAGCCTTTCGGTAGTCTTTTTTTGAAAAATAGATTTCATAGAGTCTAAAAAGGGCATCGCTGTTACGCGGATTCGAAATTAAGGAAGAACGTAAATCTGCAAGAGCGGCTTCATCAGTATACTGCAGATAACTTCGCATATAATAAAGGAAGCTTTTTATTTTTGTAGAAGACGCCGACATCAGCGAATCTATATAGCGGATTACGACATCGCGGTTTCCAACCTGCGAATAAGCCATGATATAAGCCTGAAGCAAAACTTCATCGTCAGGTTTTGCATCAAAACGTTTTTTTGCCGTTTCATAAGCTTCGTTCTTTTTTCCAAGCTTAATACAAATCTGCACGTATTTTTCTATAATTTCCGACGAAGCATAAGGATTTGCAACAAGTTTCTTACAGATTGCATATGCTTCCTGCCAGTTTTCACGCTGGACGAGTCCCTGAAGTGCATAAGCAAGCGCATTCTGATTATCAGGATCCATTTCAAGAACTTTTGCAGCAAGATCATCTGCATATTTTCCGGCAACCGGCGAATCGGTAACAGACGAAACTCTTGCCGCAAGCATAAGGGCGTCAAAATTTGAAGGATAAAGCTGAAGTGCTTTTTCTATAGTTTCTGTCGCAGCCGTTGTATTTTTACTCCAGTCAAGCTGAACTCTGGCTCGAAGAATCAGATAGTCAATAGAAGTGCTGTCCTGGCGGGCATAAACATCCAGAAGGGAAACTGCATGAATATAGTCTTTTTTTTCAACGAGAATTTTTGCGCGCAGCAAAACAAATTCCAAATCGTTAGGGTTCTGCTGGAGGACGCGGGCGACATATTGTTCAGCAAGGTTGTAATCCTTAGATTCAAAGGCAACAAATGCATTTTGCTTAAGCACCTGAATATCGGATGAATCTGACGAAATGCCTGAAAGAATTTCTGATGCCCGTGCAATATTTCCGCTGTTACGCAATATTCTTGCATAGGCAACAGAAATTTCTGAAACCGATTTTGCATTAAGATAAGCTTTTTCTATATAAGTCTGCGCATTCTGAAAATCATTCTTTTTTTCAAGAACACAGGCAAGTATGTAATTTGCCATTACAGAATCTGCATTTATAGAAAGCGCCTTTCGTGCCGCATCCTCACAATCATCATAAACATTTACACCTGACGCTGGCTTATATAAAACAAGTGCAGGAAGCAAAGTTGAAAGGAAATCTGTATTTCCGGTACTTTTATCAAAAACGCCCTGTTCTGCCATTTCTATGGCTCCAACATAAGGATTTGCATTTGAAACCGGGAAAACATCCCAGCTGACTTTTTCAGACGGCCACAGTGTCTTCATAATTTCGGCCGCAACATAAATTAAAACCTTTTCGTTTTCTTCGTATTCAGATTCACGCTTGCGAATTGTCTGCATTGCAGTCTTTAATTTTTCTGGAGAACCGTCTTCAACACTTTTTAGGACAGATGAATCTATTTTATAAAAAAATGTTCTTTTCTGTGTTTCTATTTTTACAGAATCTTTGTTTTTTTTCTTAGAGGCAGAATAAGCCGGAAGGGCTGTCAGAATTGCAGCCACAAAAATGAGGACAAGTTTATTTTTTTTTACCCGGTCAGGTCTATTCAAAAGTTTCCACCAGATTAAAACTCGGAATCCAGCGCACCATATTCCTTTTCTACATCATCGTCACGGAAAATCAATTCTTTATGCTTTTGCTGAATAAAAAAGAATATAATGAGCAGCAGAATTACAGCTATTACAAAGGCAGGTCCAACAAAGCTGAATACATTTTTATACGGGATTTTCACAATCCTGAAAGAAAAAAGTCCAAACCAGAGTCCCATTCCAACAAAGAAAATTCCTAAAACCCCGTAGACAAGCTTAAAGCTTTTATACTTGAATATTGAAGAAATCAGAACTGAAATTCCTGTAAAAAGGCTGAAAACCGGCCAGAACTGTCTGAACGAAAACGGAAGGCAGGTATTTAAAAGCAGTATCATAAAACCATAGCCTATAAAAATCAGACCCATAAAAAGATGACTTGCCTTTCTTGTTATTCCAACCGAAATGCCTATTAAAAGAGCGCCCATAATTACCTGAAACATAATGCTCGACATAATCAAAAGCTGCATTCCTACCGAATTGTTTTCTATACTAAGAAATACACAGGCTAACGCCAGGAATATAAAAGAGAAAGCAATAAGAATATGTGAAACTTTCAGGCTTTTTTGCGTCATAAACATCCTTCCAACAAGCACGGAAAGCAGAAAAAGCCCGCTTCCGTTCAAAAAAAATAATTCAGATTAAAACCAGACGAGTACCTGTCTATAATACCCGTAATAGTTAATCTTTACAATAATATTTGTCTATGATAAATTCAAAAATATGAAATTGAAAAATGTTTCAGTTTTTCTGATTTTTTTTCTCTGCATCTGTACAACTTTTTTTTCATGTAAAGAAAGCAACACTACTGACACTCAGGCTCAATTTATTGAAGCTTTGGAATCGCAGAATTTAACACCAGAACAGCGCTACACAATAATAAATCAGATGGCAACTAATCTGTTGCAGCAAAAAAACTACAACGAGCTTATTCTTTTTCTTACAAACTGGGTAGAAAACAATCCTGACGAAATTTACAATTCATACTGGCTTTTAATGACAGCCTACGCATATCTTGCAACCGGAGCAGAACCTGTTGCCGAATACTATTTTAACCGAATTCTTAAATCTTCACAGGATCTGCTTGTAAAAGGAAAATCTATTCACTTTACCTGCCTGCAAAATCTTATTCAAATCAGCAAAACACCGGCTCACAAAATAAGATATTTTAACATGCTTATTTCTGATTTTCAGCAGGAAGTAAACATTACAGAGCTTTATCTTAGACTTGCAATGGAATACGGAAAAGACAATCAGTGGGATGCAGCTCTTGAAACATACACTTTATTTCTTGAACAGCCGGACGCAACCACAATTCAGATTCCCGGTGAACCAGATGCATACAAAAACGCACGTCATTTCGTAGACTTCGCAAAATCATCAAAGGACTGGACTTTTACAAGCCTTACTTCGCTTGAAGAAGCTGTAAAAAAAGCTATAAAAAATTACGACTGGAAGGCTTTGGATAAATACAAGGCAAAGGTAAATTTTTTCTCTATGTCCTGGAACAAGGACGAAATGGATGCAAATTCACAGACAGAATTTTCAATGCGAAGTTATATGAGAGGAAACAGAATCCGCTACAGCGAAACTCTGGACGAATCTTCAACACCAACAGAAGCATATTTGCGCACAACAGGATGGAACAGCTATCTGAGTGTATGGTATTTGTATTTTAGAAAAGTAAATTTCCCGGTAGACCCTGATATTCACGGAACGTGGGAATGGGCTGGAATTTACATGGGAAACAAACTTTAATGAAAAAAATCCGCCTGCTTTTTCTTGCGTCTCTAATCATTGTTCTGCCACAGCTTTTTTTTGCAGAAGAACTGCAGCCTGTAGAACCTGATACACTTACTCAGGAAATTGAGCCGGAAGAAATTCATCCGGATGATTTACCGCCTGTTGCTGCTCAGCCAGAAAACAAGCAGAATGAAAGCGAAGAAATTTTAAGCATTCAACCTGAAAATGAACAGACTTTAGAAACTGCCGAACTTTCCTCAGAACAAAACACAAAAGAGACTTCTGAAATAGAACCGCAAACAAGCGAGACAAATCCAGAAACAGACATCCAGGCAGATAAAAAATCAAAGAAAGCTAAAAAAGCAAAAACATCATCTAAAAAGACTAAAAAAACTACAGCAAAAAAAGATGATGAACAATCAGAAAATGATACACAGCCAAAAAACACCTATATCGCGTTGAATTACGAAGGAATGGAACGCGCCGAAGTAGATAAATTTAGAAAACAGTATCTTTCGGAAAAATGGTCAGCACTGCTTTATTCTTATCTTGAAAGTGCAATGGATTACAGACTTTACGTTCGCAAGGCTGTTCAGGATAAAGAGCTCCCGGAAATTCTTGAATATCTTCCGGTTGTTGAATCTAATTACAAAACAAACGCAAAATCACGTTCCGGCGCAATAGGAATGTGGCAATTTATGGAAAACAGCGTTTACCCTTTTTTAAAACTGAATGATTTTGTTGACGAACGGCTTGATCCATGGAAATCGACAGACGCAGCCCTTAAAAAACTTGAAGAAAATTATAAAACTTTCGGAGACTGGCTTCTTGCAATTGCAGCATATAACTGCGGAGCAGGCGCTTTAACCCGCGCCTTAAAAAAAGCCGAAGAAAAGAATTTCTGGTATCTGGTTGATCACAAACTTATTCCAAGTCAGACTGCAAACTATGTACCAAAACTTCTTGCAATTGCAGATTTAGCAATTAACAGCGAATACTACGGAATCAACCTACCTTCCCATAAAGAAGAATTTGAAATTCTTGAAAACGAAAAAAACGGAATTTTTGATTACGTTACTGTAAACAAAGCTTATTCAATAACACAACTTGCCCAGGAAATAAGAATGGATGCTGCAGCATTAAAACGCCTGAATCCTTCTTACACTCTTGGAATGACACATCCATCAAAACCTTCGGAAATAAGACTTCCGCTTGGTCTTAAAACTTCCGCTTCCGAAGCAATAAAAAACCTTACACCAATAGATTTTCCTATTAAGTACAAAGTTGTAGCCGGCGATTCACTATGGTCAATTTCGCGCAAATACAATGTAACCGTTCAGGCTTTATGCGACATCAACAACATAAAAGAAAATGCAATTCTAAAGATTGGAAAAATTCTTTATATTCCAAAGAAATAATCCGACAATTAGATTATGAAGAAGTGTTTGAATTTTAGAATCTTTTTGTCTGCTGCCGTTCTTGCGTTTGGCACTTACGTTTATGCGCAGAATTCAGAGCCGGTAACAACAATTGAATCAACAAGCGAAATTAACTGGATTACACGCGATTTTGTTTCTCATATTTCAATGGACATAGAAAAGGCAAAAATTGAAATGCCGTCCGGCAAAAAAACAGCCTCTACAAGAATCAAGACAAAAATGCCGCAGTTAATTCAGCCGCCGCTTCTTTCACTCTATACAAATTCAAACCAGAATCTTTCAGATATGATTATTGAAGATCAGCTTACGCTGGATCAGGTTTATCATTTTATTATGAGCGGTTATAAAACTCCTGATGTTTTTTCCAACGATTTGAAGAATCTTAAAACCGACAANNAATAAAATTAACGTAACAAATTTAAGCAGTCTGCTTGTCCGCCATAAAAATGAATACACTCCTCAAAAACCTATTGATTTAATTCCTTCGCGAGCTTACAGCGGAATAATTATAGATGCACGCGGAAGTTTTCAGGTTCACGGGGAATATATAAGAGATAATGTTTATCCGTGTCTTTTCCCTATGATTTGGGATGAACAGATGAACGTAGTGTTCGAAAAAAATCTTGCTAATCCTGAAATTGTAAAAAGCACAGGTTTAAACGTTTATCATTATTCGGATGACGCCTCATTATACAAGGACAGAATTGGTTCTGATCCGCTTTACATAAAAGCTGTAAAGGTTTTTGGACGCAACAGGACAGACCCGGTTATAAGTCATAACGATGCACTTAAAATTCTTACAATTCCCGAAAACGTAAAGCTTTTGCAGCAGGGAAAAGTTGTGATTCTTCTTGATAAGGAAAATTTAATTTACAAGGTTGCATCTCCTAAAAAGGACAATGCATATTACATAAAACTGAACGAAGCAAAACAATATTTGTTTAACAACCCTATGCCGGGAGTAGAAATTTCTAACAGTGAACCTGGAATTAAGTTTACTGCAGATTTAAAATTCTATCCTGATTCGCCGGAACTTTTGCCGTCTGAAAAGAAACGTGTTGAATACATTGCAAATCAGCTTAAGAATATCTTGCAGACAGCAGGCTACACCGTTCTTGTAGAAGGTCACACGGCAGATTTAGGAAAGCCGACTGGACAGCTGAATCTTTCTATTGAACGTGCAGCTTCTATTAGAAATGCACTTATTGGCGAAGGAATTGACAGCAAACTGATTTCTTACAAAGGCTACGGTGCATTACAGCCGGCCGCCCCGAACGACACAGAACAGGGCCGGGCTCAGAACAGACGCGTTGAAATTATTGCACGACCTACCACAACCTACATTCAGCGCGACTGGAACTAAACTTTTCCGAATTTTTAAGCCTGATTTTTTAAGCTGCGTTTATTTGGGCGCAGCTTAATTTTTTTTGCTCTTTTTACGCATCATTTTTTTCATGCGTTTTTCTATATAAAGGCTCGAGTCGGCTTCGGAAAGTAAAGGCGTAATCTGGTAGCCGACTTTTTCAGACGGATAGCAGACATACCCCATACTTATAGAAAGTTCAAACGGAGAATGATTATCTTCTGTCCATTTTCTGCAATCATCATTTATTTTAGAAGAAATTCTCTGATAAGCTTCTTCGGTAAGTCCCGGACAAATAATTGCAAATTCATCGCCACCGATTCTTGCGACAATATCATCAGCTCGGAAATTTCCACGCAAAATTATTGATTCTGCAATAATTGCACGGTCTCCGGCTTCGTGACCGTATGTATCATTAATTTTTTTAAGACCATCCATATCGCAATAAACAATAATTCCGCGGTTATTCATAGCTTTGGCAAACTTAAGTGTTGTTTCGCCTTTATCGTAAAGACCGCGGCGATTTACAAGACCTGTAAGTTCATCAGTATTTGCAATAATACCAAGACGGGCATATTTTTGATGAATTTTTGTCTGTTCCTTGTGGACAACTGTATACTCATAAACAGAAGAAACAATTGTCGCAGTAAATTTTGCAAGCATATCACAAAAAGGAAAATCCAGAGAACCATAATCAAAAATCATATAACCGTACTGAAGCGTTCCCTGGAACAACGCAATAATACAAATTCCATCAGGGGAACCGCTTATTACACCATCCGGAAGAATTCCGTCATTAGGATTAAACTTAAGATTCTTCTTTGATTTTCTTGAATCAAAACCGTGCGGCAAATCAAAAGCAGAAAAAACGGATGCTTTACGAGGCAAATTAAAATAATCAAAAGGTGTAGGCATTTCTATCTGCGCATCATAAAGTACAATGCCAAATGATTTAAGTCCGACATTTTTTATATCATCATTTATTCTTGCCTGAAGTTTTTCGACAGTTATAGAGCCCTGAAGTTCCGTAAAAAAAGTAAGAATTTTTTGAATCTGACTACGCTTTGAATACCATTCTGTTGCGGGCAAACATGCACAAGAGTTTAAATCTATACCTGTGCTTACGGTGCATGCTTTTTTTAGTGCAGCTGAATAACCTTTTCGATTGGTAGAATTTCTGAAAATTGGCTCCGCCTGAAGCGAATACGAATCTGGAACCATTTCACCTTCAATCAGCTCGTAAAGCATTCTTACGCTCTCAGTTCCCTGGTCAAAAATATTCTGCGAAATGGTTGTAAGCGACGGTGAAGTATAACGTCCTCGGTCAAGATTATCAAATCCAACTACGACAAAATCTTCGGGAATGCGAAGTTCACGTTTTTTTGCAAAATCAAGAATTGCAAAAGCAATTTCATCGCTAAGACAAATTACCGCATCAAAATTGAAATTCTCGTTATACTTAAAATATTCTTCTATTTCGGCAATGGTTTTGTCATATTCAAATTCAGCCTTTATAAGAGTTATATCCTGATTTGAAATACCTGTCTCTTCCAGAATATCCTTTATAATTTTTGTACGGTTCTTTACTTCTACAGAATTACTTCGAACCCCAATAATGCAAAAGCGTTTACAACCTTGAGAAAAAACAAGTTCATTTAAGATTTTTTTATAAGCATCTTTGCATTCAACATAAATTGAAGGAACACCAGGCAAATCAAATGAAATATTTATAATGGGAAGCGGCTGAAACGATTTTACAAAAGACGCAAGCTCTGTCTTACTGAGCGAATGCATCTGCGGACCGGAATGAATTATAATTCCATCAAGATTTTTTTCTGTAACAAAAGATTTTACGGCAGCATATTGATAGCTGAAAGGCACCCTAAGGTCATGCTGACTTCCTATAGGGAAAATATACAGATCAAAATCATACTTATGACAGGCATGTCTGATTCCGTTAAGGAGCATATCTGTATATTCTGAAACCAAATAGTCAAGTAATAAGGCTATTCGTTTTTTTCTTTTTGCCATTCAACTCACCACTTATTTAAATACTAACATAAATAAAGGCACTTGTCATTCATTAATAGCCGTCTTTTATAATATCCAGCTTTCCTTTCTGGTACTGTGGCATAAACTTTTTCCTGGTGCCGGTTTCAAAGGTTACTTCAACAACAAGTTCTCCGCTGTCTGTTGACTGAAAAGTTATTACTCCGTAGCCATAGTCATCGTTATAAACTTTCAGACCTTTTTTCCATTTTGCGGCAAGTTCTTTAAGCTCTGTATTTTCTGAATTAGAAGCAAAGGCTGAAGCATCGCGCCCAAATGATGAATAGGTTTGAACCTTTTGAGCATTACTGCGCCCAAAACCAAAAGGCACTGTACCCTGAATCTTAAACGAAGTCGCCGCTTCCTGGATAAAACGGCTCGGACGAACAAATTCCCAATGACCGTACAAAAAGCGCTTTTGCGTGGACGTAATATAAAGATTGTCACGCGCCCGGGTTACACCAACATAAAAAAGACGGCGTTCCTCTTCAATTTCCGGGCCGGTTTTGTTTCCGTATGGGAACACGCCTTCTTCAAGTCCTGTAATTACAACCCTGTTAAATTCGAGTCCTTTTGTATTGTGAAGCGTAGAAAGTACAACCGCGTTTCCGTCTGATGAATCTGTTTTTTCACCAACTGTACGCTCAAGCGTTATGGAATCCAAAAAAGCTGCAAGATCTTCCGAAGTACATTTATAAGGCTTTTCCATTTTCATAAGGTTTCTAAGATTTTCTACACGAGAATCATCTTCGCCGTCTTCGCTGCCCTTGTGGTATTCATCAAGTTCAGAAAAATGAATTACATCACTAATAAAATCAGCAAGAAGTTTTTCGCCGGAAAAGGAATTCTCAAGCTTTTCAAAAATGCGGATAAATTTTTCGGCACCTTCGCACGCCTTTTTAGAAAGGCTCATAAGACTTGAACGCAAAACATCAATAAAATCTGCATAAAGCAGTTCTCCATTTTCTCCGGTTTGCATTCCATTCTGTAAAATTGTTTTTAAGGTTTTATCTCCAATTCCGCGAGCAGGCTTATTTACAATTCTCTTAAAAGAAACTACATCCCTATGGTTCGCAAAAAATGAAATATAAGCCAGCGCATCCTTTATTTCTTCACGTTCAAGAAATTTTAATGAGCCGTAAATTTCGTAAGGAATATTATTGTGAAGAAATTTTGTTTCAAATTCACGTGCTTGCGAATTCATTCTGTAAAAAACAGCCCAGTCAGAATATCGAGCACCCTGCGCAACAGACTGTTTTATAAGTTCATAAACAAAGTTTGTTTCAAAAGTCTGATCCGGCAAAAAAGTAAGGACAGGCACATCACCTTCTTCGCGGGCAGAAACTAAAGTTTTTCCAAGGCGGCCTGCATTTTTATTTACAACCAGATCTGCCGTTTTTAAAATGCTTCCCGTTGATCGATAATTTGTTTCAAGTTTTATAATCTGTGTGCCAGGAAATTTTTCCTGGAAAGTAAGTATATTTTCTACCTCTGCGCCACGGAAACGGTAAATAGACTGATCGTCATCACCAACAACACAAACATAACTATCGTTACCTTCTTTTACACCAGAAAGCTCCTGTAGCAGTCTGTACTGCGCAATATTTGAATCCTGATACTCATCTACCATTATTACTTTAAAACGGTTATGAATATAATCTGCAACCTCTTTATTTGCTTCAAGAATTTGAACAGGAAGCATAATTAAATCACCAAAATCTACATTTTTTGTTGCTCGCAGACTTTCCTGATATTTTTTATAAATCAGATTCAAATCAAATTCACTTTCAATTTTAGAAAGGTCATCATCGGGAGTAAGACAATAATCTTTTGCAAGGGAAATTTGCTTTACCAGAGTTGTATATTCGCGCGGCTTCATTCCCGGAACTATATCCTTTATTATCGAAGCCATATCATCTTCGTCATAAACTGTAAAAGATGAATCAAGTCCTGTCTGTTCTGCAAATTTTCGCAAAAACCACGAACCAAAAGAATGGAAAGTTCTGATTTGCGCGTCTGCGGCACGGCTATCTATGGCAACGGCACGCTCGCGCATTTCGTTTGCAGCTTTTTTTGTAAAGGTAACTGCAAGAATGCTCCAGGGCTCTATGTTTTTTTCAGAAATTAAATAGGCAATTTTAGTTGTAATAACGCGGGTTTTTCCAGANNAGGCGAACCTTCATGAATAACAGCCGCCTTCTGCTCTGCATTAAGAGAATCAAGATAATCAGGCAAACTGTCTGACATTATTCTTCCCCCTGATTTACAAAGCTGATTCCACCACGGTTAAATTTTTTGTAAAGAGAGATAAATCTTGCATCCAAATCTACACCGGTAATTGCAAGAATCTGAACATTAACCACGTTTCCGGGTTTTACCGCATTTTTTTGAGCTTCATCGTCAAGGTCGTAACGTACAACAACACAACCGTCTACTTCAGGAGCCTGAAACCAGCCGCGTCCAATTGCAAGTCCTTCCGATGAATCTTCTGCAACATTTTCGTCAAGCTTAATTATTTCTTCTATGAGAACGCGCGCTTCTTTTCCACAAAAGCGGGAAAGCCGGTTTGTCGTTATTTCGCTTTGAATTTCTTCGAGCTCTGATGCACGCAGCGCGGCCGTTTTTGCGGGGACGCGAGGCTTTAGGGAATAAGCGGGAGTATCTTCTTCGCGGCTATACGAAAAACATCCTGACCAGTCAGGCTGAATTGATTTAAGAAATTCCTGAGTGTTATAAGCTGCTTCGTCAGTTTCGCTAGGAAAGCCCGTAAGAAATGTTGTCCGAAGCATACAGTCCGGAAAAACTGACCTTATATTTTTAATAAGCTCTTTGTAAATTTTTGCAGAGCCTGTACGGTTCATTTTTTTTATGATTGAATCGTCGCCGCTCTGGAACGGAATATCAAAATAATGAACAAAACGAGAATCAGCTTTTATGACATCGAGAATATCTGTATTAAAGTGGTCTGGATGAATATAAAGAAGACGGATAATAAAATCGCCGGGGATTTTTGAAATAAGCATAAACAAAAGTGCAAGCGGCGAATATGATTTTTTTTCGCTGCCAGATAAAGCTTCCTTTTTTACAAGGCTGTTCAGTTCATCAAGAATTGATGCATCTTTTGCACCAGTTCCATAAGCTGCAAGATCCTGACCTATAAGGTTTATTTCGTAAACACCATTTTTTACAAGTGTCTGAATTTCCGCAATTATAGAAGATGGTTCACGGCTTCTAAGTTCACCGCGAATAAGCGGAATAGCACAAAAAGAACAGTGATTTGAACAGCCTTCCGTAATTTTAACAAAAGCAGATGCCGGAAAATTAAAAAGCACACTGCGTTCTGTACTGCAGATTTTTCCCTGCTCGTATACACAAACCGCACGTTCCTGTTTTTTTACACTTTTCATAAAATCAGAAATTTTCGAAAGGTTTCCGTTTCCAAAAACGCCCGAAAGCTCCGGAATTGATTCATAAAGTTCAGCAGAATAGCGCTCTGCAAGGCAGCCTGTTAAAATGATTTTTGCATCCGGGTACGCATTATGAATTGAATAGATTGCGTCTATTGATTCTTTTTTTGCACTGTTAATAAAACCGCACGAATTAATAAAAATAAAATCAGCTTCAGACGCATTTAAGGTAAGCTCAAAGCCGTCTTTTACCAGATAGCTTACGAGCATCTCGCCGTCCGTCTGATTTTTTGCGCAGCCATGCTGGTCAATATAAAATTTAGTCAAGTTCGAATACCACCAGCTTGTAGCGTCCGTCAGAATCCTTAATCCACTTTATGTCTTCAACAAGAATCTGACCGGCGGCACCAATATCCAAATCATAAGATTTAGAATCAGCAATAATAGTGAATTTAACAGAGTTTGCATTTGAAATCCAAAGACGAATACCGTTATGCGGAGTCGCAGTAAATACTTCACCTTTAGAGAAATAAGTTTCAACGGAATCATTGCGGTCAACTTTATAGCGGAAAAGACATGCGTTTCGGAAACTTGCATTTACAGTAAACGGATATGCACGGTTGTCTTCAAGAATTACGTGCTGTGCATGCTTAGACTTAATTTCGCTTGCAAACGGAATATCAGATTCATCAACAGTATCAGAAGAAACAGATATTCCATGACGCAATAAGATGCTTACCTCTGCACCTCGTCTTTCATCAGACTGCGAAATATCTGAAACATAAACAATCATATCAGTCTGATTGTCGCCGTTTACATCAAGTTCTGATTCCTCGGAAAGTTCAACATAGAAAACGCCGGCCGGAGTATCGAGCCCAAAATTTCCCAAAGTAGAACGCACTGTAAGAACAATTGGAGTTCCGTTTTCAGAAGTAATAAGGAACTGGTCACCTTTATAAACGCGCTGAGAAAACTTTTTATCATTCAGCTCGTACTGATGAAAGCCCAGTTTATTTGAAACAATTACATTCTCGTCTGTAACAGAATTCTTTTTGTGCAAAAGAAGAATAGAAACAATTCCAATTACCAAAAGAATAAGGGCTACAGGAACAATAATCAAAAGTTTGTCAAAAGAGATTTTCGGTTTTTCGTAAAGACCCTCCGGCAAAGGCGCTTCCTGAATCTGTTTGTTGCGGTAAAGTTTTAAAAGATAATCAGCATCAAGTTCAAGATAAAGCGCATAGTTTCTTAAAAAGCCTGTAAGATATGCTTCTCCGGGAAAAACTCCAGAATCTTCAGTTTCAAGTCCTTCCAGATATTTACGTTCAATGGAAATTTCCCGTGCAATTTTATCCAAATCAAGATTTTTTGCTTCACGGGCATTTTTTAAAAGGTCACCGTAATTTTCCATTTATTACTCCGAGAACAAGAAATTATTATAATTATTTGCATCAGACGGCGGATCATAAATAAAACGCTGGTCCGTAATTCCCTGATTCAGTTTGTATTCATAAAAATCGAAAACAAAATTTTCATCTTTTGCAGTTGTTGCTTCTATTCTACGAATAAGTTTTGTCTGCGGATTTACAGAAATTTTAATATATCTGAATGCCTCGGAAGTACTTTTTCTTGAAAGCACAAATTTAATAACCATTTCATCAGAACCTTCTTCCAAAGGTTCAGCATTCTGTCCAGTTTCATAAGCAACTGTATAATAGCGGCTTAAAAGAGAAAGTCCCTGAGCAGTTGCAACAGAAGCCGCATTCTTGCCTGAAGATGTAATCTGCTGCTGCAAAATGGCATTTGAACGCGGCAAATAAATTGTAAGCATATCACCGTTAAAGCAAATTACCTGATTTTTAGGATTTGAATAATCGAGTCTAAGCAGGTCCGGAGTTTTATACGAAAGCTTTCCGGCATATTCATCTTTATTGATTTTTATTTCAAAATCAGCTTCGTAATCTTTTAAAGAAGCATAATATTCCGAAATTGTCTTAAAGTATGTACTGGCAGTTGTGATTCCCTGAGAAAACAAAGCAGAACCCGCAAAAAAAAGAACTGCAACAGCAAGAATCTTATATAGCTTTTTCATAACATTTTCTATTATACAAAATAAATCGTGCTTAGTCGATAATACGATTGCAAAATCTGATTTTATCACCTTATAATACAAGCATGACAGATTTGAATGGATTTTATCACGGAATTAATTTAGGCGGATGGCTTTCACAGTGTAATCATACAAAACAGCATTACGACACTTTTATTTGCGAAAATGATTTTAAAATCATAAAGGACTGGGGTTTTGATCACGTACGAATTCCTGTCGATTATAATCCTGTGCAGGATAAAGACGGAAATTTTATTGAAAGCGGCTTTGTTTATATTCAAAATGCCATAGACTGGGCAAAAAAATATGGACTGAACGCAATTCTTGACCTTCATAAAACGCAGGGGTTTTCTTTTGACGACGGCGAAAATGAATCGGGCTTTTTTGAAAGTGAAAAATATCAGAGCAGATTTTATGAACTTTGGGAAGAATTTGCACGACGATATTCAAAATACGAAACAATGCTTTGCTTTGAATTACTAAATGAAGTTACATCTGAGAAATATTGCAAGGTATGGAACAAAATTGCAAACAACTGCATAGAAAAGATACGTAAAATTTCTCCTTCAATAAGAATTTTGATTGGAAGTTACATGAATAACAGTGTAAAAACCGTAAAATATCTGGATCCGCCGCACGACAGCAACATCATCTTCAACTTTCACTGCTACGAACCGCTTATTTTTACACATCAGGGCGCACCATGGATTCCAAAAATGGATCATAACTTCAGAATGCCGTTTAATTCAAAATTCAGTGATTATAAAAAATTTACACAGCAGAATATCAATCAGGAGGGCGACAATTTTTCCAGATGCAATTTGAACGAAACTCCTGATGAAAATTATTTTGAAAACCTTTTTTCCGAAGCAATCAGTTTTGCAGAAAAATATGACACTTCACTTTACTGCGGAGAATTTGGAGTAATAGACAGAGCCGCACCGGAAGAAGCGTTAAAATGGCATAAAACAATAAACGCTGTTTTTGAAAAACATCACATTGCAAGAGCACTCTGGTCTTACAAGAAAATGGATTTTGGTCTGGCTGATGAATGGTGCCGCAGCATAAGGGACGAAATTCTTAAGCTCAAATAAAAACAAACCATAATGAAAAGATTTTGTTTACGTGCCGTAATTTTCCTTACAATGTTTTTTGCGGCACAGTTCATTTTTGCAAAAGAGCTCATAATTTACCGCCCGCAAAACAAAGGCGACATGAACGACGTACGCTGTTTTTTGCGGATAGAAGACAAGGACGGCAACGACATTACCTACAGCTGTCAGGCAAGCGCCACCTATGAATGGGCATACGCAAGCAACGCATATAAACGCGACAGAAAAAAGGGAATTGCAAGCGTATTCACAAGAACAAATTTAAATACCGTTCATTATTATAAAAACAAGTTTTATCTTTCCGGCGGAATGGCAATGCACCTTAATTTAAAACCCGGAGTTTACAAAATTTCGGTATACACGCCGCAGGAAACTCACCAGTACGTAACGGAGCTTTCTTCGATTAAAGACGGAATGTGGGATTCGAACCGATTTGAATATAATTCTGAAAATCCTGTAAACGTAATTTTTGTAAGTCCTACTGCCAACGAAAATGGTTTTTATAACGGCGGCTGGTTTATTGATTACAAATCACCCTCATTTTATAAATTCACAAAACCAAAACAGACAAACTGACTCACAACCGGCAGGGCAAAAACGTACAGATTAATTTTCAGTTTTTGCTTTTTTTAAGTTATACACGTAATTCAAAATCGCCATGGAAACAATAACTGTATAGCCGGTAATACTAAGCATGTCTGGAATCATACCAAAGAAAACAAAGCCGAGAGTGGTAGAAAAAATAATTTGTGTATAATCATAAATTGAAATTTCTCTGGCAGGCGCATGATAATACGCAGCCGTAATTGTAAATTGTCCGCACGCGGCACAAACACCGGTAGAGCATAAAAGAAGAAACTGCTTCATCGTCATAGGATTATAATTTGTAATCATAAAAGGAAGAATCAATAATGTTGAAAAAGCAGAAAAGAAAAGAACTATAATCTTTCCATTGCACTTCATATTGCCAAGCTTGCGTACACAGGCATAAGCAAAACCTGCACCTACCCCACCTAAAAATCCTGCTAAAGTTGGAGCCATTTTAGCAAAATCAAAAACTGGTTTTACAATGAGCATTGAGCCAAGGAAAGCTCCGATAATTGCCAGCAGCGGAACAAGTTTAATCTTTTCTTTTAAAAGCAAAAGACTGAATACAATAGAAAAGAACGGTGACATTTTATTTAATATGGAAGCATCTGATAAAACCAGCCGGTCTATTGCGTAGAAATTGCCGACAACTCCTATACTGCCCGCAATTGAACGCATAAAGAGGAATAAAAGCGCACCTTTTGGAATAAAAAGGCTTTCTCTGCCGTTTTGCTTAACATCTCGTGCAAGCATAACAATGGCAATTATCAGTGCTACAAAATTCCGGAAAAAAGCCTTCTGCATAAAGAAAATATCGCCGGCGAGCCGAGCAAACGCCGCCATGAGTGCGAAAAAAAATGCCGAAAGAATAAGATAAATTATGCCTTTTGTAGTACTGTTCAATTAATAGTCCTATAATAGTCCTTGGCAAAAGTTACAGCACAACTTTTTGGCGAAGCACAGAAACATCATCTGCAAAACTTTTTCCGTTTTCGAGGATAAACTTTACATCATCAAACGAAAGTTTATCTTCCGGGTAAAGTACAACAACCGATTCGTCGCCATCAGCAAGAAAGTTTGTCTGACCAAATTCAGTATAGCGCGTAGCGCCAATCGAAATAAGAATCTGGGAAGGCCGGCCGGCAACGTTCAAATACATATTTATATTTTCTGCAGGACCTTCGTTTCCCTGAAAATTAAGCTTTTCAATCATCCAGTTTTTCAGCTTGCCATAAATGTAGCTGTAATCTCTGATTGCGCTGTCTTCGCCATAAGCATAAACCTTGCCGGCACGAATCATAAAACTTGCAATCCTGTATCGGTTTAAAATGCCTTTTTCGCTAAAATCGTCAAGAGAAATTAAAACTTCAGAAAGTCCTTTTGAACTGTTTCCCCAGTTTTTCTTAAGGCTGATTTTTTTTGCACCTTCCCGCCGTATTGAACAATCATTTGACGCACCAAAAACAACGGGCTTTAAGTCTGCAACTTTTGTACCGTTCCAGACAACGTTAAAAATAATTGCACATTCCGGTTCAAGCTGAACCTTCTGTTCGCCTTTCGGATAAACAATCATTTTTGGATCAAACGGAAATTCATGCAAAAAGCCCGGAACAATTTCGTTTACTTCGCCCATAGGAATATAAGTCGGAAAAATTGCCTTAGGAGCGCACGCTTCCGCAGTCTTTAAGTTAACAAAATCAGCCGCTTCGCCGGCCTGTTCAAGATGACCTGTAAAATTCCCGGCAACGCCGAACGCTGCCATTTTTCTTAAATCAAAACTCATTTCTATATAATATATTTATTTGGAAAAGAAGTTGCAATAAATTTACTAAAAATCTATAATTGTCGAATTATATTTTAGCGAGACAGAGAAATGACAAATTTACCTAACACAGAAATTATTCTGCAGCTTCTGCTTTCTGCAGGAACAATTCTTATCTGCGCAAAATTTTTTGGTGTACTTGTGCGAAAAGCAGGCATTCCTCAGGTTGCAGGAATGATTATTGCCGGACTTTTATTAAAATTTCTTCCATGGTTTAAGAATTTTGGCGGAACAAATCCAAACATAATTTTTAACGAAGCTAATCAGTTTATTTCTTATATGGCAGAAATCGGCGTAATTATGATTATGTTTTCTGCCGGTCTAGGAACAAACGTTCAGTCTCTTATAAAATCAGGATTTAAAGCGACATGCATCGCAGCCTGTGGAGTTTTGATTCCGCTTATTTCCGGAACAATTATGGCTCTCTGTTTCTGGGGCTTTGACGGACTTGGCACAAGACGTTTTTACGAGGCACTGTTCATTGGAACAATTTTAACAGCAACTTCTGTAAGCATCACCGTTGCCGTTTTAAAAGAACTTGGAAAAATTAAAACTGATGTAGGACAGACAATTATAAGCGCTGCAATTATAGACGACGTTTTTGNNTTTTGGAATGATTGTTCTTACAGTTGTTCTTGGCGTTGCTTCTGGAAACGGCGGCTACTTAGGAATTATCATCAAAACAATTCTTTTCTTTATTTGTGCATTTATTGCTGGTTTTGTAATCTATAAAGTATTTAAATGGTATGATAACCGCCATCCAAGAACACACCGCATTCCAATTTATGCACTCGGAATTGCATTTATTTTTGCATACGCCGCAGAAAAATTTTTTGGTATTGCAGACATCACAGGCGCTTATATTGCAGGAATTGTTTTCTGCAGCTTGAACGATGCAACCTATATGGAATCAAAAATTGACATCAACTCTTATATGATTTTCAGCCCGATTTTCTTTGCAAGCATAGGCTTAAAAACAGATCTTTCGGGATTAAACAGCACTCTTATTCTGTTTGCCATTTGCTTTGTAATTATAGGCTGTCTTTCAAAAATTATCGGTTGTACCGGAATTGCACTTCCGCTAGGCTTTAATAAACACGAAGCACTTCAGATTGGCTTTGGTATGATGGTTCGCGGAGAAGTTGCTTTGATTGTTGCACAAAAAGGACTTTCGGTTGGTATTGTAGATTCGCAGTATTTTGCATCGGTGATTCTTTTAATTATCATTTCTTCTATGATAGTACCTGTACTACTAAAAAAATCCTTTGCGAAATCAGCATAATTAACTGTAAAAAATGACTCCCGTCTTGCGTCCCTGAAAACAACGCAGAGAAAACTGTTGAAACAAAGTTAAAAATATTGTAGATTTAGTTTTACAAGAGCCCTTGGATGAGTCCAGATGCCCTGCACACAATTGTTAGAAAACCCCGTCAGATCCGGAAGGAAGCAGCGGTATCTTTCGTATTGTGGTGATTGGGATTATCTGGGCTCTTTCAAGGGCTCTTTTTTTAGAAACGAATATTCATTACCGTAATATCGTCAGGTAATAGCGCCTGCTGGATCCAGTCTTTTACAGTCTTTTCAATAGTTTCGCCGGCCTTGTGAACATCCGTATTAAACAGATTTCCAAAAAATTCCTTTGTACGCTGTTCATCATAACGAACGCCGTCATTGTTCTGCATATCCGTAAATCCGTCAGAATACAAATCAATCTGTAAATCTGGCTTAATCGGCATTTTATAAGCACCCTTCTGCGAACCTGAAAGTGCCTGAGAAACTGCACCCATTCCAAATGGAGGCAAAGAAGGTTCAAGAGTTGCAACGCGTCCTTTTCCGTTTTCATCCTTTAAGAAAGCAAAAACATTTGTATGACCGCAGTTATAAACTTCTATATAACCTGCTTTATAATCAACACAACAAAGTGCTCCGGTTATAAAGTTTCCTACAGGAACTATTTCCTGCAAAAAATCGTCAAGCATTGCAACAAGGCGGGATGGTGAAAATTTTGAGCAGTCCATAAGTTTGAGCATAGAAAACAGCGAACCCAGGGTTACTGTCAGCAAAGCTGCCGAAACATTTTTACCAGAAACGTCAAAACTTCCTATAATGTAACGGCCGTTACAAAATTCCTTTGCAATGTAGTAATCGCCGCCAACCGCATTTGCCATACTATTCCAGATACATACATCAAACGGGAAGCCTTTTGTTTCAGAATTTGATTTAAGCATATTCTGCTGAATTGCCGCAGCTTTATCCAGATCATGAAGTCTTAACTCTTCAATTTTGGCATTCATCTGAGCAATGGACATAATTCCATAAAAGCTTCGTCCGCCAATAAGAACAACGACATGCTTAAAATTTTCTTTAATTGCCATAGCGTTTACTTTTGCAGCAACTTTTTCAAGAAAGTCGTTACAGTTTAAGGTAAACGGACTGAGTTTTACATATTCACCACAGGTTTTTGCAACAAGTCTCTTAAACGCAGAACTTGTAAATTCCTGTACAGTTTCCTTTTCAAGCACACCTATTACACGGTCATTTTCTTCAATAGGAATTGCAGTTAAATCCGGCTGCTCATTAAACATTTCCAGCGCAACATCAAGACTTGCACGGCTGCTTACTGTTTCTATAGGAATTGCGATAGACCCAACCTGACGTTCATTAAAACTGTTTTCAAAACCAGTTTTTTTAACATCAATAGCAGTTTTGTCAGATTCTAAATCTTCAGAAAAGAAAGAACTGTCGATAACCTCTTCTTCCATAAAACGTTTCCCCTACTTTTTATGATTTGGAAAAAATCTGAATACACAACAAGAACTGAATAACAAACTTTTTTCCTATTATCATTTTAGCATCAAAAAAACATCATACACAGGTTAAATTAGGATTTTTTTGTTATTTTCTAGAAAAAAAAGAAGAAAATATGATTTTTTATATTCCTTGTTTAAGTAAAGTTTCTTTAATTGACAAAAATTCTTCTTCAAGTTATAAATGAAATAAGGCAAAGGGGCCGCAGGAACAGAATTCTTGCGGTCTTTATTTTAAATAAGGAGTTTTTAATGGAAAAAAATCAAAATTCAAAGAAAATTTCACTGGCAATGCAGATTTTTATCGCTCTAATTCTTGCTGTAATTGCAGGTCTTCTTATGCAGAAGGTTCCAGAAGTTGCAAGCGGATACATCAAACCGTTTGGTACAATTTTTTTGAATCTTGTTAAATTTATTGTTGGTCCAATTGTTCTTTTTTCGATTATGGCTGGCATTGTTTCGATGAAAGATCTTAAAAAGCTTGGAGCAATCGGTGGAACTACACTTGTTTATTATTTCTGTACTACTGCGATTGCGGTTTCTATTGGTCTTGCAATAGCTACAATTTTTAAGGGCTCGTTCCCTGCTCTTTCTACCGCAAGTCTTACTTATACACCTCCAAAGGTCACCACTGCACTTGATGTTCTTGTAAACATTTTCCCTTCAAACTTTATTGTTCCAATTTCCAGTGCAAATATGCTTCAGGTAATTGTAATGGCAATTCTTATCGGCTTTGCAGTTATTCTGCTTGGTGAAAAAGTTGAAGCTTCGATTGTTTCAATAAACCGTCTGAACGATATTTTCATGAAATGTATGGAGATGATTTTAAAGCTTTCTCCTGTTGGCGTGTTCTGTCTTTTAACTCCGGTAATTGCTTCAAACGGAGCTGCTGTAATCGGTTCCCTTGCAAAAGTCCTTCTTGTAGCATATATCTGCTATATTTTGCATGCTATTATTGTTTATTCATTTTCTGTAGCAACCTTTGGAGGAGTTTCTCCGCTTAAATTCTTTAAGGAAATGGCACCAGCTATTGCTTTTGCGTTCTCAAGTGCATCTTCAGTTGGAACTTTACCTTTAAATATTGAATGTACAAAGAAACTGGGCGTTTCTAAAGAAGTTTCTTCATTTGTTCTGCCTCTGGGTGCGACAATCAATATGGACGGAACTGCAATTTACCAGGGTGTATGTGCTATTTTTATTGCAGCATGTTATGGAATTGATTTGAATCTTGGTCAAATAATTTCTATTGTACTTACTGCAACTCTTGCTTCAATTGGTACAGCTGGCGTTCCAGGAGCCGGAATGGTAATGCTTGCAATGGTTCTTACTTCTGTAGGACTTCCTGTTGATGGAATTGCACTTGTTGCCGGTGTTGACCGCATTTTTGATATGGGACGCACTACCCTCAACATTACAGGTGATGCTTCTTGTACAGTTATTGTTTCAAATATGCTTAAAAAGCGTGAAGCAAAACTTGCTGCTAAAAACCAGTAATAATTTTTACTAAAAGCAGTGTTAAAACAAAGATGATGAGAGGCTTTACGATTTTAGGGCCTTTCGTCATCACAAGTCCGGAACCGATATAGTTTCCAAGCATATTACTTGCGGCAGCAGCAATTCCAAGCGGAATCATAACGCGGCCGTTAATCAGATAAACAACGAGAGCTGCAACATTTGTAGAAAAATTGATTACTTTGGTATGGGCGTTAGCCTGCCTGAGTGACATTTTAGCAAACACATTAAATGCAATAATCAAAAAAGTGCCAGTCCCGGGACCATAAAGCCCGTCATACATTCCGATAATCAGCGCAGAAATCATTACAATTAAGAAAGTCTTTTTACTACAGTCAAAAACTTCGGTTTCATAAGGCTTAAAAATACGCTTGTTCAAAACGCAGAAAGCAACAACCGGAAGAACGAATAAAAGCATTGTTTTGAGTGCGTTTTCTGGAACAAGCAGAGAAAGTTTTGCACCAATTACAGAACCTAAAAAACCGCATAAAACTGATGGAATGGCAAGTTTTACAATTACAAGTTTTCCCTTTATAAAGCGAACGGTTGCAAGTCCTGTTCCAAAGGTAGAAGAAAATTTATTTGTTGCAATGGCATTGTGAATAGGAAGTCCAGCAAAAAGATAAGCTGGTAAAGAAATTAAGCCACCACCTCCGGCAATGGAATCAATAAATCCGGCAAGAAAAAGCATCGGACAGACAATTACAAAACTAAATACTGGCATGGCTTATTTATAAAAACGTGAAAGTCGGTCGCTTTCGCGACCTTAACGAGAATTTGCTTACGCAAATTCTCGCGGTTAGTAAATTATACTAATCCCTGTGCAATCATAGCTTCGGCAACTTTTACGAAACCTGCAATGTTAGCACCAGCAACGTAGTTTACCCACTTGCCTTCTGTCTGCTTGAATTTAACAGCAGTGTTGTAGCAGTTGTCGTGGATGTTAATCATGATGTTGTGGAGTTTTTCATCAACTTCAGCTGCTGACCATGAAAGGCGTTCTGAGTTCTGAGACATTTCCAATCCAGATGTTGCAACACCACCGGCATTTGAAGCTTTTCCTGGTGCGTACAAAATCTTTGCAGCCTGGAACTTATTAACAGCATCCAAGTTAGAAGGCATGTTAGCACCTTCAGCAACAAGTTTAACACCGTTCTTCAAGAGCATATCTGCATCTTCGCCAAGAAGTTCGTTCTGTGTAGCACATGGGAATGCACAGTCACATTTAACTTCCCAAACTTTCTTTCCTTCGAAGTATTTTGCAGATGGGAACTGTTTTGCATATTCAGAAATACGACCGCGGCGAACAGTTTTGAGTTCCTTAACCCAGTCAAGTTTTTCCTGAGTAATACCGTCAGCATCGTAGATATATCCGTTTGAGTCAGAAAGTGTAACAACTTTTGCACCAAGCTGGATGAGTTTTTCTGCAGCATATTCTGCAACGTTTCCTGAACCAGAAACAACACAAACCTTACCCTTGAAGTCGTCTCCAACTTTCTTGAGCATTTCCTGTGCAAAGTAGATAAGACCGTATCCAGTAGCTTCTGTACGAATCAAAGAACCACCGAATGTAAGACCTTTACCTGTCAAAACTCCAGTATATTCATCGCGGATTCTCTTGTACTGACCAAAGAGGTAACCGATTTCACGGCCACCAACGTTCTTATCACCAGCTGGAACGTCTGTATCAGCACCAATATGGCGATAAAGTTCTGTCATGAATGACTGGCAGAAGCGCATAACTTCTTT